>NZ_JBFRFW010000037.1:0-35892 GCF_052115025.1 Bradyrhizobium sp. 2TAF24
GGCACCGAGATGGTGATGCCGGGCGACAACATCGCGATGGAAGTGCACCTGATCGTGCCGATCGCGATGGAAGAGAAGCTGCGCTTCGCGATCCGCGAAGGCGGCCGCACCGTCGGCTCGGGCGTCGTCGCCTCGATCATCGAGTAAGCGCCGAGCGGCGAGGCCGCTTTCGCTGACATCACAAAGGCGCAGGTGCGAACATCGCATCTGCGCCTTTTCCTTTTGGCGCGGGCCGCTTGACGGCCCGGCGAACGATCGGGCCTACTTCGTGCCGAGCCCCATGCGATCGCCTGCGATCGATCATTCGAACCCGATCGGCCCGCCCATGTCCGCACTCTCGTTTTATGCCCGCCCCCTCCGCGCGCTGATCGCGGCAACGGCTGTCGCCCTGGCCGCGACCGCAGCCATGGCCGACGAGCCGGCGAAGCCGCCGGTCAAGGTCAAGGTGTTCGTCGCCGCGATGTTCGAGATCGGCAACAACACCGGCGATCGGGCCGGCGAGTTCCAGCATTGGTACGAGCGCTACTGGCGCGCCAGCGCGCCCATCGCGGTCAAGGGCGCGCTCAACCCGGTGTACTGCAATCAGGACGGGGTGTGCGGTGCCGTGCTCGGCATGGGCAAGGTGGCGTCGTCATCGTCGATGCAGGCGATCCTGCTCAATCCGCAGTTCGACTTCTCGCAGGCGTATTACATTCTCTCCGGTGTCGCCGGCGTGCCGCCGTCGCGCGGCACCATCGGCGAGGTGGTGTGGGCGACGTGGCTCGTCGACTATGACCTCGGTCACCGCTGGGCGGCCGACGAGGTCAAGCCGGGCGAGCCGCTGTTCATGCCGCGCAAGGGCTATGAGACGATCCGCCTCTACCACCTCAATCGCGCGCTGGTGGACTGGGCGGTGCGGCTGAGCGCGGGTGTCGAACTCAGGGATTCCGATGCGGCAAGGGCCTACCGCCTGCGCTATCCCCAGGCCGCGGCGCGGCAGGCGCCATCGGTCGCGACCGGGACCCATGTGACCGGCGACACGTTCTTCCACGGCCCCGGCCTGTCGGCGCAGGCGCAGTACATGACCAAGCTCTACGGCGCCGACGACTACACCATCACCGAGATGGAAGGCACCGCGATCACCCAGGTGATCGCCCGCCAGTATGGCACCGATCGCGTGATGGCGCTGCGCGGCGCGGTGAACTTCGACCAGGGCAATCCCAACGAGACCACGCTGCAGCATCTCGACCCGGCGCCGGGCCAGACCGCCGGCGGTTTCGCCGAGACCGTCGAGAACATCGCGCTGGCGGGGTCGAGGGTGGTGGATCACATTGTCGCCGACTGGCCGCACTGGAGCGCCGGCGTGCCGCCCTTGTCATCGCCCTGAATGTCGTCGCTGCTGCTCCGCTGCCGCCGCGTCGGCGAGGTTGCGCTGCTGCCGATGCTGGCGTTTGCGGTGATGCTCGGCGCTGGGCCGGCCATCGCGGCCTGTCCCGACCGCCCGCCGTGCAGCGGGTGTGGCTGCAAGGGCGGTCCGGGCTACCGGGCGCCCGACAGGCACTGCGTCGGCTTCAAGGAGCTCGACAAGGTGTGCGGCAATCCGCCGACGCGCTGTACGTTCGAGAATGCGCCCGGGACCGGGCTCAACCGTGACTGCGCGCTGGCGCCGCGCAACCGCGGGACGCGAGGAGAGGGCGCCTCTCTTCCGAAATAACGCGGACCATCGTCCGCGCCCGATCGTGATCGCTTCAGGCCGCGCGCACGTCGCGCAGGAAACGGCCGACCTCGTCCTTGAGGGTGTCGCCGCTCTGTGACAGCTCGGACGCGGCCTCGACCACCTTGCCGGCGGCAAGCCCGGTTTGGCGCGCGGCCTCGTCCACCCCCATGATGTTGTCGGAGACCTCGCCGGTCGAGCGTGCCGCTTCCGACACGTTGTGGGCGATCTCGCGTGTCGCCGCGCCCTGTTCCTCGACCGCCGAGGCGATGGCGCTCGCGATCTCGTTGACGCGGCCGATGGTCCGGGTGATCGCCTCGATCGCGCCGACGGAGGCGCGGGTGGCGGTCTGGATCGAGTCTACCTGCGAGGAGATTTCGTCGGTGGCCTTGGCGGTCTGGCTCGCCAGCGCCTTGACCTCCGCGGCGACCACGGCAAAACCGCGCCCGGCGTCGCCGGCGCGCGCCGCCTCGATGGTGGCGTTCAGCGCGAGCAGGTTGGTCTGCTCGGCGATCTCGCTGATCAGCCGCACCACGTCGCCGATCTTCTGCGCGGCGTCGGCAAGGCTGCGCACCTCGGCGTTGGTCTCGTTGGCCTGGGTGGCCGCGGCGCTCGCCACGTTGGCCGATTCATTGACCTGCTGGGCGATCTCGTTGATCGAGGCGTTGAGCTCCTCGATCGCGGCGGCGACGGCCTGCGCGTTCTGTGTCGCCTCGCCCGAGGCGAGTGCGACGGTGCTGGACTGGCGTGTCGCTTCCTTCGCGGTGCTGGCCATCGAGGTCGCGGTGGTCTTCAGCCCGGCGGCTGCGGCGCCAACCGCGTTGACGATGCCGCCGACGCCGCTCTCGAATTTCGCGGCGAGGGCGTGCAGCGTCGCGCGGCGTTCCTGTTCGGTGCTGGCGCGCTGCTGCTCCTGCTGCTGCCGCAGCCGGCTGGTCTCGATCAGGCTGTCCTTGAACACCTCGACCGCCTTGGCCATGGCGCCGATCTCGTCGCCGCGCTGCGCGCCCGGAACCTCGAGCGCGTGGTCGCCTGCGGTGATCCGGCCCATGGCGGACTGCAGCGCCAGGATCGGCCGCGCCATGCCGCGCCCGAGCCAGGCCGCGATCAGGGCCGCGACCAGCACCGCCGCGGCGGTGCCGCCGGCCATCCACAGCTCCGAACGGGTGGCGAGATCGGCGAATGCGGTGGTGTCGCGCACGATCTCGACCACGGCGACAGGCTCGCCGGAATAGTTCTTGAGGACGCCGAAAGTGGTCGCGGTGGGGTGGCCATCCTGCGCGCCGGTTGCGAACACCATCTCGCCGGCCAGCGCACGCTTCAGCGTGGCGGCAGGGGGCGGTGGCGAGCGGGTGGTGGAGGCCAGCGTCCGGCTGCCGTCGCCCTCGATCTGGTGGATCGCCACCTCGACGCCGAACCGCTCCTTCATGGTGGTGACGTAGGTCTGGCCGAACGGCGCGCCGATGTCGACGACACCGAGCAGGGTATCGCCGTCCAGCATCGGCGAGGTGCCGAACACGTTGAGCACCTCGCGGCCCGACTCGATGCCGCCCACCGGCCGGCGCGTCGCGAACCCTTCCATGATCATCTTGCGACGCTTGGAGACGTCGTCGCCGAACGCTTCAGGGGTGTGGACGCGGGCAAAGGCGATGCCAGGCGGGATCTGGATCGTGATCAGTTCGAGGCCGAGCGGCTTCATCCGCGCGAGCGCCTCCGTCATCAGCGCGATGGCCGCCGGCCGGTTGCCTGCGCGGACCGCCGCCTTGAGCTCCGGCATGGTGGCAAAGGCGTGGCTGACGGCCAGCGCGCTGCGGGTCTGGGCGTCGAGCGCCGCGATCAGGTTGGCGTAGTCGGCGCGCAATTCGCGCTCCAGCGCGACGTCGACGGTGGCCTGCTGGCGCCACAGGCCGAAGGCGGCAAGCACGACACAACAAGCCGCGGCCACCAGCGAAATGGCGACCATGATGCGGGCGGCGACAGACTTGAACTTCAGCATGGATGACCCCAGCAAGCGTGACCCCGAGGATGGTTTCCCCCTGGTAACTTTATGGAGTGGGCGTCAACGCTTGATTAACGATACCGCCGCCGGGAAGCCGGCTCAGCCGGTCGCGGACGCCGTGCGCGGCTCCGCTTCCGGCGCGACGAATTTGAGGTGGCAGACGAGGCCGGAGGGCGGGTAGCGTACCTCGACGCCGCCATGCATCTGGCGCGTCAGGTTGGCGATCAGGCGGCTGCCGAACCCTTCCTGCTGCGGCCGTTCGACGGGCGGGCCGCCCGCTTCGCTCCATGTCATGCTGACGGCCGTGCCRCGCGCGTCCGGCGTTGCGCTCCAGCGCAGTGTCACCGTGCCGCGGTCGTTCGACAGCGCGCCGTACTTCATCGCGTTGGTGCACAGCTCATGCACGATCATGGCGACCGGCACCGCGCTCGTCGGCGGCAGGTCCACCGCGGGCCCGAACAGGGCGAAGCGGTGGCTCTTGTCGCCTTGCAGCGGGGCGAGCGATACCTTCATGATGTCGGTGATGTCGGCATGCTCCCAGTTGCGCTGGGTGAGGAGGTCATGGCTGCGCACCAGCGCCTGCAGGCGGTCCTGGAAGCCGCGCAGCGCGTCGGGGCCCTGGCTGTGGCGGAAGCTCAGCGAGGCGATCGACTGCACCGTGGCAAGCGTGTTCTTCACGCGATGGGCAAGCTCGTGGACCAGGATGTCGCGACGTGCTTCCTCGGTCTCGCGTTCGATCGCGCGCTGCTGGCTTTCATCCATCAGGCGGTCGAAGGTCTGCCCGAGCAGGCCGATCTCGTCGCCGCGGTCGATGATGCCGGTTCGTGCCATGTCGTGGCCGCGCCGCCAGGCTTCGGCGGTCGCCACCACCTTCATCAGCGGCTGGCGGATGATGCCTTCGCCGACCAGCCACGCCAGCACCAGCGCCACCAGGCTGCCCAGCGAGAACACCAGGAGGCTGCGCCGCGTCGCCTCGTCGATCGGGCGCAGCACCTCGTCGCGCGAGATGCCGGTCGAAACATAGAACCCGAACGGCGTCAGTGCCGCCGGGACATAGCCGGCGATCCGCGTGGTGCCGTCGGGGCTCTCGATCTCGGCGGAGCCGGCCGCGGGGGCGGCGACGAAGCCGATGCCGGACGGAGCGATGCGCGTGCCGATGTAGGTCTCCGGTGCAGGCTCGCGGGCGACGATGATGCCGTCACGGTCGGCGACGGTGATGGCGCCACCGCGCGCGATGCCGCGCTCGCTGAGCTGGCGGCCGAGCCATTGCAGGTTGAGGCCGGCCATCACCACGCCGGTCACGGTGCCGTTCTCGACCAGCGGCAGTGCCACCGGCACCAGGTTGCGATTGCTGACGCGGCTCGCGGTGTAGGTGCCGACCGCGAAGGTGCGGTTCTTCAGCACGTCCTGGAAATAGGGGCGGTCAGCCAGATTGGCGCTCGAGGAGGGCGCTTCGCTGAAGCAGCGCACCGAGCCGTCCGGGTTCATGATGAGGATCGAGGTGAGCGCTTGGAGGCCGTCGCGGACCCGCATCACGTAGCGTGAGCAGGCCGCTGCGTCGGCTTGTCGCACCTCGGCCGCCTGTGCCACCGCATGCAGCACACCCTTGATGCCGGCGAAGATCTGGTCGAGCTCGGCAACGGCGAGTTGGGTGTTGCGCAACGCCTCGGCATGGACCTCGGCGTAGCGGGTCTTGCGCAGGTCGAACGCGTTGTAGGCGAGGGCGAGAAGACCAGGAACGGAGGCGACCAGTGTCAGCGCCAACAGCCGATGGGTCAGCGACAGGCGACGGATGAATTCGAATGAACGCAAGCCTTATGTCCCCCCAACCCCATCCGTGCCCAGCGCCGGTCCTTGCGCGTGTCGGCCGGCGCGGGCGCGTTTCGTCGTCGCAGCGTGACGCGGCGAGGGCCGGCGGGTTCCCGAATGAGGCCTTCATGATTCTCGATGCCGCGATCCTGGACGTCAAATCGGGTCAGATCGGGGCATGGAGGCTGTGGTCGGCTCGGTCTGGCCTCCCGTTCCGCACCGCCGGATGACGGGCCTGTGAAATTTGCGCTCAAAACCTGGCCGGGGGGCGTGACGAGCGGCAAAGGCTTCGCTATAGAGGCGCCCAGTAGGAGTGTAGCTCAATTGGTAGAGCACCGGTCTCCAAAACCGGGGGTCGTAGGTTCGAGCCCTACCACTCCTGCCAGAGTTGCCGCGCGGCTCCGCTTCTCCTCTCAGATGATCAAAATCTTCCAAGCCGCTGAAATCGCTGGGTAAGATATCCCCGGATCGCGCTGGCTTCGGCCCTTGCGCGGTGCGCCGCGGCACGGTTGCCACCTTGACGCCTTGCGCGGTCCGAAGTAGGAAGCGCTACCTGCCATCGGCCCGATCGACGGACTTCCGAGGCGGCTTTGATTTTCCCAAATAGGGCCTGTCTGCCGCGGCCCCATCCTTGAAAGAGGTTGGGCGCGCGATGGGGCTTGTCCGGATCTTCCGCGCCGCGGGAGGACGGACCCGAGGATGGATACGGACCGAGACAGATGGCGTTCAACCCCGGCAAGTTTCTCCAGGAAGTGCGGAGCGAGACCGCCAAGGTCACGTGGCCGACCCGCCGTGAGACGGTGATCACCACCATCATGGTGTTCGTGATGGTCGCCGTGTCCTCGGTGTTCTTTTTCACCGCGGATCAGCTGATCCGCATCCTCATCACGTTCATTCTCGGCATTCAGGCCTGACGCAAGCGGACCATTTTCTCATGAGCATGCGCTGGTACATCGTTCACGCCTATTCGAACTTCGAAAAGAAGGTCGCCGAGTCGATTCGCGAGCAGGCCAAGCAGCGGAATCTGGAAGAACTGTTCGACCAGATCCTGGTGCCGACCGAGAAGGTCACCGAGGTGCGCCGCGGCCGCAAGATCGACACCGAGCGCAAGTTCTTCCCGGGCTACGTGCTGGTGAAGATGAACCTCACCGACGAGGCGTTCCATCTCATCAAGAACACCCCGAAGGTGACGGGCTTCCTCGGCGCCGAGAACAAGCCGATGCCGATCTCGGAATCCGAGGCGATGCGCATCATGCACCAGGTGCAGGAAGGCGTGGAGCGGCCGAAGTCTTCGGTGTCGTTCGAAATCGGCGAGAACGTGCGCGTGGCCGACGGCCCGTTCGCCTCGTTCTCCGGTGTGGTGGAAGAAATCGACGAGGCGCGTTCGCGCGTCAAGGTCGCGGTGTCGATCTTCGGCCGCGCGACCCCGGTCGAGCTGGAATTCGGTCAGGTCGAGAAGGTCTGACCGTGAGGTCCGCCGTCTTCGGACGGCGGGCGGCGGAAGCGGCGGTTCGCCGCTGTCCGTGAATGCCGTGGGAGGCGGCCGCCGATTGCCAGTCGGCGTGCATGACCGAACCACGGTCCGAAGAAGATCCGGATGGTCCGGATCCTTTTAGGAGTGAGCCATGGCAAAGAAAGTGACCGGATACCTGAAGCTTCAGGTGCCGGCCGGTGCGGCGAACCCGTCGCCTCCGATCGGCCCCGCGCTTGGTCAGCGCGGTCTCAACATCATGGAATTCTGCAAGGCGTTCAACGCGCAGACGCAGAAGGAAGAAAAGAACACCCCGATCCCGGTGATCATCACCATTTACGCGGATCGTTCTTTCACCTTCGAGATGCGCACGCCGCCGATGTCCCACTTCCTCAAGCAGGCGGCCAAGATCCAGTCCGGCTCGAAGGCGCCGGGCCGTGACAAGGCCGGTTCGGTGACCAAGGCGCAGGTGCGCGAGATCGCCGAGAAGAAGATGAAGGATCTCAATTGCGACACCATCGAATCGGCCATGAAGATGGTCGAGGGCTCTGCCCGTTCGATGGGTCTGGAAGTGGCGGGGTAATCAGTCATGGCCATTGGAAAGCGTTTGACGAAGTCCCGCGAAGGCATCGACCGCACCAAGCTCTACACGATCGCTGACGCGATCAAGATGGTGAAGGATCGCGCCACCTCCAAGTTCGACGAGACCATCGAGGTCGCTCTGAACCTCGGCGTCGATCCGCGCCACGCCGACCAGATGGTCCGCGGCGTCGTCACCCTGCCGAACGGCACCGGCCGCACCCTGCGCGTCGGCGTGTTCGCCCGTGGTGCGAAGGCCGAGGAAGCCAAGGCGGCCGGCGCCGACGTCGTCGGTGCTGAGGACCTCGTCGAGAAGGTCCAGGCCGGCAACATCGACTTCGATCGCTGCATCGCCACTCCGGACATGATGCCGCTGGTCGGTCGTCTCGGTAAGGTGCTGGGCCCGCGCGGCATGATGCCGAACCCGAAGATCGGCACCGTGACCATGGACGTCACCGGCGCCGTCAAGGGTGCGAAGGGCGGTTCGGTCGAGTTCCGCGTCGAGAAGGCCGGCATCGTGCAGGCCGGCATCGGCAAGGCCTCGTTCACTGCCGACAAGCTGGTCGAGAACGTCAAGGCGCTCGCGGATGCGGTTGCCAAGGCGAAGCCGGCGGGTGCCAAGGGCACCTACATCCAGCGCGTCGCGGTGTCCTCGACCATGGGCCCTGGCGTGAAGGTCGAGCCGGGCAGCTTGTTCTGAGCTGCGGCTGACGATTGTTGATCGAGGGCGGGACAGGGCAGACCTGTTCCGCCCTTTTTCGTTTTGAGGCTCCTTTTCGTTGCATGGTGCGCCATGGCCAGTCAGGTCCTGATCTATTCGCGATTTCCCAAGAAGCAGATGCTGCGCATCGGCGAGCGGTTCGATCTGCTCGATGCGGCCGGCAAGCCGCCGCATGAGGTGCTCGGCGCCGATCAGCTCGCCGGCGTGCGCGCGCTGATCACCGCCGGTGGGCAGCCGCTCGGCGCTGAGGTGATGGCGAGCCTGCCGCGGCTCGGCGCGATCGTCTGCTACGGCACGGGGTATGACGGCATCGATCTCGCCGCGGCCGCGGCACGCGGCATCGTGGTCGGCAACAGCCCGGCGGCGAATGCCGGGGCGGTCGCTGATCTCGCGCTGACGCTGATGCTGGCGGCGACCCGCCGTGTCGTCGCCGCCGACCAGTATGTTCGCAGCGGCGGCTGGGTGACCTCGAAGCCGTCACCGATGCTGAGCGCGCCGCGCGAGCTGGCCGGCGCCAGGGTCGGTGTCTACGGCATGGGCGAGATCGGGCGGCGGGTGGCGGCGCGCGCCGCGGCGTTCGAGACCGAGGTGGCCTATCACAGCCGCAGCCGGCACGACGTGCCATATCCTTATTTTGACTGCCTCGCGGACCTCGTGGCGTGGTGCGACATCCTGATCGTTGCGGTGCGGGCCGGCGCCGACACCCAGCACATCATCGATGCCGACATGCTGAAGAAGCTCGGCCCCGAGGGCACGCTGGTCAACATCGCGCGCGGTTCGGTGGTGGACCAGCAGGCGCTGGTCGCAGCGCTCAGGGACGGCGCCATCGGTGCAGCGGGCCTCGACGTCTACGAGGCCGAGCCGCATGCGCCCGACGCACTCACCGAGCTGCCCAATGTGGTGCTGACGCCGCACATCGGTGGCCACACCGCGCAGTCGCATCTGCGCATGCAGGACTGCGTCATCGCCAACCTCGGCGCGTTCTTTGCCGGCGAGCCGCTGCCTTATCCCGTACGTGGCTGATTAGTCGCTGCGCACTATCGCGATGTCCTGACGCTGCAGCAGGCGGCCGTCGTCCGCGCGCAGCTCGAGGCGGCGCAGCGGCTGGCCGTTCCTGCGGTCGACGAGATGGGTGCAGATCTCGTCCGGCGTGAACAGGTGGACATCGGCCCACTGCCGCAGCGCCACCATCACCGGAAACAGGTCCTTGCCCTTGTCGGTCAGCACATATTCCTGATGAGCGCTGCCGTCGGCGGCCGCCTTCAGCTCGAAAATGCCCTGTGCCACCAGCATGCGCAGCCGCGCCGCCAGGATGTTCTTGGCGGTGCCCAGGCTCTTCTGGAATTCGCTGAAACGCCGTTTGCCGGCCAGGGCGTCACGGATGATCAGCAGCGACCAGCCGTCGCCGATCACGTCCAGCGAGCGGGCGATCGGGCATTCCGCCTTTTCGAAACTGGTCCGTTTCACCATCGCAGTCGGGTCCGCCGGGCGCCGGGGCGCGGCTCGTTTTTCATGGTTGCATCATAAAACCTGCAGCGTTATATGACAAGTCTTAGGTTTCATGATGAAACCAATTATGAGGAGCGGGCCATGGCCGGTAGACTGGCGAACAAGACGGCGTTGATCACGGGCGGCAACAGCGGCATCGGTCTGGCGACGGCTCGCCTGTTCGTGGCGGAGGGCGCGCGGGTCGCGATCACCGGCCGCAATCGGGAGACACTCGATGCGGCGCGTGCGGAGCTCGGCGAGCGGCTGCTCGCGGTAAGGCGGACACCACCGACATCAGCGCCCTGGCGCACGCCGTGGATGCCACGGTGAAGACGTTCGGTCCGATCGATGCGCTGTTCGCCAACGCCGGTATTGGTGGCGCCACTCCGCTCGGAGGTACGACGCTCGAGGCATTCGAGACGGTGATCCGCACCAACCTGACGGCCGTGTTCTTCACGGTGCAGGCGGCGGCGCCGCATCTTAAGGACAAGGCGTCGGTCATTCTCAACGGTTCGGTGCACACCGCGCTCGGCATGCCCGGCTATGCCGCTTATGCCGCGACCAAGGCCGGAGTCACCGGAATGTCGCGGGTGCTGGCATCCGAGCTCGCGCCACGCGGCATCCGCGTCAATGTCGTGGCGCCCGGCGCGACGCGGACGCCGATCTGGAACGGCGTGGCGCCGACGGCGGAAGCGTTCAAGGTGTTCGAGGACCGCATTGCGCGCACCAATCCGCTCGGCCGCATCGGCGAGGCGGAGGAGGTGGCGAAAACCGTGCTGTTCCTGGCCTCCGATGACGCCTCCAATGTCAACGCCACCGAGATCTTCGTCGACGGCGGCACCATCGGCGCCCGCATGGGCGCGCCGATGTTCCGCGACTAGGCGCTCGTTCCGTTGCGGCGCGCCGCGGGCTGGATGTCGCGAATGGCCTGCGGGGCGTTGCGCAGCTTGTCCGGGTTGCGCACCGCATAGAGCGCGGCGATGCGCTCGCCGTCGATGGCGCAACTGATGACGAGATCGAGCGCGCCGTTGAGATACACGAGCACGCCGGTCTTGCCATTGACGCTCGCCGGTGCGAACCGCACATCGTCGCCGCTCGCGGCGAGCCTGACGGCAAGGCCGACGAAGAAGCGGGCGACGTGGTCGGCGCCGTGGATCGGCCGCAGCGCGGCGCGCTTGCTGCCGCCGCCATCGGTCAGGGCGATAGCGTCGGCACGCAGCAGCGCAGTGAGCGCGGTCAGGTCGCCCGTCGCCGTGGCCGTCAGGAATGCGGTCAGCAGCCGGGCATGATCCTCTGGTGCGGCCTCCGGCGGCGGCGCATCGTGGCGGACGGCGCGGCGGGCGCGGCTTGCAAGCTGCCGGCAGCTCGCCTCGCTGCGGTCGAGGATGCGGGCGATCTCGGGAAACGGCGTCTCGAAGATGTCGTGCAGCAGGAAGGCCGCGCGCTCCTGCGGCGACAGGCGGTCGAGCGCCAGCAGCAGTGCGAACGACAGGTTGTCGGCGAGCTCGCTGGTGCTGTCCGGCGACAGCGCCTCGGCATCGAACACCGGTTCGGGCAGCCATGGCCCGACATAGATCTCCCGCCGCGCCTGCGCGCTCTTCAGGCGGTCGAGGCACAGCCGCGTGACGATGGTGACGAGATAGGCCTCGGCATTGCCGACGCCGCGCGCGCCGGCGAAGCGCAGATAGGTGTCCTGCACCACGTCCTCGGCGTCGCTGCGGCTGCCCAGCATGCGATAGGCAAGGCCGAGCAGCCGGCCGCGATGGGGCGCGAGCGGGTCGGTCTCAGGCCGCATGCGGCACGGCGGTTCGTGCGACGTCGACCGGGCGGCCGGCAATGTTGATGCGCCGGCAGGCGACGGTATGGCCGAGCCCGGTCTTCACCATCGGAAAAATCCGCCCGATCTGCAGGGCCAGCGTCAGTTCGATCACCCCGGCCTCTCCCCAGTGCGCGCGCACGGCGTTGCGGATTTCGTCCTCGTCGAGGTTACGCGCGACGATCGCGTGGGCGAAACGATAACCCAGCGCGGCCTCCGCCGTCATGGCGACGCAGTTGCCAGCGAGCACGGCCTCGATCTGGGCGTCGGGGACCTTGGCCTCGCGCGCCATGTCCACCACGAGCTGGGTGCAGGGGCCGCAATCCTCGGCCATGGCGCCGACCAGCTTGGCGGCGAAATAGGCATCGAGCGGGACCACCTTGCGGTGCTGGGCGACGCCCATGATCAGGGCGAACTTGAAGAAGGCGGACGGCGTCTCCTGCAGCATCAGGTCGAGGTAGGAGGTGTCGTAGCCGTAGCGGGTGCGGTAGGCGCGCAGCATCCGGCGGGCGAGCGCTTTAAACATGGTGGATCTCCTTGGCGGGGATGGCGGCGATGACGGCGAGGGCGGCCGGGACGACGATCGCAGCGAGATCGAAGGCGGCATGATGGGCATGGCCCGCCGCCAGGCCGGCGAGATGCAGCAGCGCGTGCCCGGCCAGGAATCCGGCGCCGGCGACGCCCGCCGGCCACAGGGCCGGCCGCCAGGTGGTCGCGGCGAGCGCCAGGCCGGCGATCAGGAATGCTATCCCGATGTCCTGGATGAAGTGGCCGTTATAGGGGCCGGTCTCGGTGACGCCGGGAACCAGCGCATACCAGCGCTGTCCCGCCGTCAGCATGGTCAGGCCGTTCAGCGCGTTCGATCCGCCGACCAGGCCCAGAATCAATCGTCTCATGGCTGCCTCCTGCGTCGAAGACGAGGGAGGCCATCCGGGTGTGACGAAGGTGCGGGGATTTTTTGGGGAGAAGGGAGGCTGCCAGGCCGGGCCGGCTGATGGAGGGTCGCGGCCGGGCAACGGCTTCCCCCTGCCAGGAACCTGGTGGGGCGCCCATGATGTGACGCCGCTCGGAGGCGTCACTATGCAAATTCTGGGCAAGATGGCCTGGATGGGCCTTGGCAAATCGGAAAAGACTCGTTAAAGAGCGCGTTCCGGGCGTGCTGGCCTCAGCTGGCGCGTCCGTGCGCGCTTTCCAAAAACCCGAGCTGTTAGGAGACCATTCCTCTCTGGACGTCCGCATGGATCGCTCAAAGATGGATGGTAAGCCAACAACTGCTTGAAGTTCAAGGATTTCGCGTAGGTTGTCCCGTGAGGGGCGATCGAATTCCTGTCCAAGACTGCAGGTGCCGGCTGCCGACCGTATCGGTCAATGGCCGACTTAATCTCCTGCATAGACGGGTGAAGACCGAAATTTCGCGTGTGGCCGCGATTGAGCGGTGCGCAGCGTATCGGTTCGAACCTCGACACCCTGGTCCGGGAGCTGGCTTTGCCGGCGCGCGGGGCGGGAGGGCAGGCTTCTAGAATGTCGTCCTGCCGGACGTGTCCAGGAGACGAGGTGGCCCGAGCGATCGGGTGGCTCGAGATGGGATCGACGGCGGGACGGCGGGTGCAACCCGGCGGTCCAGCCTCGTGCGAAGACCGCCAACCGGAGAGAGCTTGCTGTGGAACGAGCGGCAAAAAAAGAGGCGGTCGAAGCGCTGAACGAGGTCTTCAAGGCCACGGGCGTTGCGGTCGTCGCTCACTATTCCGGCCTGACCGTCGCCCAGATGCAGAAGCTGCGTACGCAGATGAAGCAGGCGGGCGCGTCGGTGAAGGTCTCGAAGAACCGTCTCGCCAAAATTGCTCTTGAAGGCACTGACGTCGTGTCCATCGGCTCCCTGCTCAAGGGGCCGACCGTGATCGCTACTTCCAGCGATCCGGTCGCGGCGCCGAAGGTCGCCATCGAATTCGCCAAGGCGAACGAAAAGTTCGTCATTCTCGGCGGTGCGATGGGGGCCACTGTCCTGAACCCTGACGGTGTGAAGGCGCTTGCCTCGCTGCCGTCGCTGGATGAACTGCGCGGCAAGCTTGTCGGCCTCCTCGTGGCGCCGGCGACCAAGATCGCTCAGCTCACCACCGCTCCCGCGGCCAAGGTCGCGCGCGTGGTTCAGGCTTACGCCTCAAAGAGCGAAGCGGCTTGACGCCCTTCGCAAATTCAACCTGGTTCGAACTAATACGCTGAAGGAACTACACAATGGCTGATCTGCAGAAGATTGTTGACGACCTGTCGAGCCTGACCGTGCTCGAGGCTGCCGAGCTCGCGAAGCTTCTCGAAGAGAAGTGGGGCGTTTCGGCTGCTGCCGCCGTGGCGGTGGCTGCTGCTCCGGGCGCTGGCGGCGGTGCTGCCGCTGCCGCGGAAGAGAAGACCGAGTTCACGGTCGTTCTCGCTTCGGCTGGCGACAAGAAGATCGAGGTCATCAAGGAAGTCCGCGCCATCACCGGCCTGGGCCTCAAGGAAGCCAAGGATCTCGTCGAAGGCGCGCCGAAGCCCCTCAAGGAAGGCGTGTCGAAGGACGAGGCCGAGAAGGTCAAGGCCCAGCTCGAGAAGGCTGGCGCCAAGGTCGAGCTCAAGTAATTGGGCTGCGTGGGCCGGTTCCATCTGGAACCGGCCTGCGTATCTTACGTATCTGAAGGCGATCGCGGCGGTTTCGGGCGGGGTCTGGAACTGGCGCAAAGGCCGCCCATATAGGGGCGGAGGCACGAAAATGCAGTCCGCCCAGGGAATCGGTTAGATTTCGGCGTTGGACGGCGGGAGACGAGCGATTTCGGGCTTTTGTAGTCCGTAACGGCACGATTTGGACGGGCTGAGCGTGGCAGCGCTCGGCACGTCGTTTTGCGTTCAGGGGTCCGGTTTCTGGGATCGGGCGTCGGAATGCGGGGAGTGTGAGCTCCCGGGGGCGGATCCCGGGGTGTCCATGTTCCGGTACGCAACTGGATTTTCAACCCGGCGCGCGATGCCAGTCGCGCGTTGGAAGGGCCGCCACCCGGCAGGCGGCGAAATGAGAGGCCACGATGGCGCAGCAAACGTTCACCGGTCGCAAACGCGTTCGCAAGTTTTTCGGTCAGATCAAGGAAGTCGCGGAGATGCCGAACCTCATCGAGGTTCAGAAGGCGTCCTACGACCAGTTCCTGATGGTCGAGGAGCCCGCGGGTGGCCGGCCGGATGAAGGCCTGCAGGCGGTCTTCAAGTCGGTGTTCCCGATCTCCGACTTCTCCAACACCTCGATGCTCGAATTCGTGCGCTACGAGTTTGAGGCGCCGAAGTACGACGTCGATGAGTGCCGCCAGCGCGGCATGACCTTCGCTGCGCCGCTCAAGGTGACGCTGCGCCTGATCGTGTTTGATATCGACGAGGAAACCGGCGCGCGTTCGGTCAAGGACATCAAGGAGCAGGATGTCTACATGGGCGATATTCCGCTCATGACCATGAACGGCACCTTCATCGTCAACGGCACCGAGCGCGTCATCGTCTCGCAGATGCACCGTTCGCCGGGCGTATTCTTCGACCACGACAAGGGCAAGACCCATTCGTCGGGCAAGCTGCTGTTCGCCGCCCGTGTCATCCCGTACCGCGGCTCCTGGCTCGACATCGAGTTCGACGCCAAGGACATCGTGTTCGCGCGCATCGACCGTCGCCGCAAGATTCCGGTGACGTCGCTGATGTATGCGCTGGGTCTCGACGGCGAAGAGATCCTGTCGACCTTCTACAAGAAGATCCTCTACAAGCGCACCAAGGAAGGCTGGCGCGTGCCGTTCGACGCCGCGCGCTTCCGCGGCTACACCACGATCAACGACCTGATCGACGCCGACACCGGCAAGGTCGTGCTCGATGCCGGCAAGAAGCTCACCGTCCGCGCCGCCCGCCAGCTCCAGGAGAAGGGGCTGAAGGCGCTGCGCATGTCGGACGAGGAGCTGGTCGGCAACTTCCTCGCCGAGGACCTCGTCAACCCGAAGACCGGCGAGATCCACGCCGAGGCCGGCGACGAGATCACCGAGAAGTCGCTGAAGGTGCTGAACGAGATCGGCTACAAGGAACTGCCGATCCTCGACATCGACCATGTCAATGTCGGCCCCTACATCCGCAACACGCTCTCGGCAGACAAGAACATGACGCGTGAAGACGCGCTGTTCGACATCTACCGCGTGATGCGTCCGGGCGAGCCGCCGACCATCGATTCCGCCCAGAACATGTTCCAGTCGCTGTTCTTCGACAGCGAGCGCTACGACCTCTCTGCGGTCGGCCGCGTCAAGATGAACATGCGTCTCGAGCTCGATGCGCCGGATACCCACCGTACGCTGCGCAAGGAAGACATCCTCGCTGTCATCAAGACCCTGGTCGACCTGCGTGACGGCAAGGGCGAGATCGACGACATCGACCACCTCGGCAACCGCCGTGTGCGCTCGGTCGGCGAGCTCATGGAGAACCAGTACCGCATCGGCCTGCTGCGCATGGAGCGCGCCATCAAGGAGCGCATGTCGTCCGTCGACATCGACACCGTGATGCCGCAGGACCTGATCAACGCCAAGCCGGCGGCGGCCGCGGTGCGCGAGTTCTTCGGCTCGTCGCAGCTGTCGCAGTTCATGGACCAGACCAACCCGCTGTCGGAGATCACCCACAAGCGCCGCCTGTCGGCGCTCGGACCGGGCGGTCTGACCCGCGAGCGCGCCGGATTCGAAGTGCGCGACGTGCATCCGACGCACTACGGCCGCATCTGCCCGATCGAAACGCCGGAAGGTCCGAACATCGGTCTGATCAACTCGCTGGCGACGTTCGCGCGCGTCAACAAGTACGGCTTCGTCGAGACGCCGTACCGCAAGGTCAAGGACGGCCGCGTCAACGACGAGGTGGTCTACCTGTCGGCGATGGAAGAGGGCCGTCACTACGTCGCGCAGGCCAACGTGCCGCTCGACGCCAAGGGCCGCTTCACCGAGGACCTCGTCGTCGCCCGCCACGCCGGCGACGTGCTGCAGGTGACCCCGGACAAGGTCGACTACATGGACGTGTCGCCGAAGCAGACGGTGTCCGTGGCCGCGGCGCTGATCCCGTTCCTCGAGAACGACGACGCCAACCGCGCGCTGATGGGCTCGAACATGCAGCGCCAGGCGGTGCCGCTGGTTCGCGCCGAGGCGCCGTTCGTCGGTACCGGCATGGAAGGCGTCGTCGCCCGTGACTCGGGCGCCGCGATCGCGGCGCGCCGCTCGGGCGTGATCGACCAGATCGACGCCACCCGCGTCGTCATCCGCGCCACGGAAGATCTCGATCCGACCAAGTCGGGCGTCGATATCTACCGCCTGATGAAGTACCAGCGTTCCAACCAGTCGACCTGCATCAACCAGCGCCCGCTGGTGAAGGTCGGTGACGTCGTCAAGAAGGGCGACATCATCGCCGACGGTCCGTCGACCGACCTCGGCGAGCTCGCGCTCGGCCGCAACGTGCTGGTCGCGTTCATGCCGTGGAACGGCTACAACTTCGAGGACTCGATCCTGCTGTCCGAGCGGATCGTCAAGGAAGACGTGTTCACGTCCATCCACATCGAGGAATTCGAGGTGATGGCCCGTGACACCAAGCTCGGCCCCGAGGAAATCACCCGCGACATTCCGAACGTCTCGGAAGAAGCGCTGAAGAACCTCGACGAAGCCGGCATCGTCTACATCGGCGCGGAAGTGCGTGCCGGCGACATCCTCGTCGGCAAGATCACGCCGAAGGGCGAGAGCCCGATGACGCCGGAAGAGAAGCTGCTGCGCGCCATCTTCGGCGAAAAGGCTTCCGACGTTCGCGACACCTCGCTGCGGGTGCCGCCGGGCGTGCAGGGCACCATCGTCGAGGTTCGCGTGTTCAATCGCCACGGCGTCGACAAGGACGAGCGTGCGCTGGCGATCGAGCGCGAGGAAATCGAGCGTCTCGCCAAGGACCGCGACGACGAGCAGGCGATCCTCGACCGCAACGTCTATGGCCGCCTCGCCGATCTCCTCAACAACCGTGAGGGCATCGCGGGTCCGAAGGGCTTCAAGAAGGATACCCGCATCACCAAGGCGGTGCTCGACGAGTATCCGCGTTCGCAGTGGTGGCTGTTCGCCTCGCCGAACGACAAGCTGATGGCCGAGATCGAGGCCATGCGGAAGCAGTACGACGAGTCGAAGAAGGGCCTCGAACAGCGCTTCCTCGACAAGGTCGAGAAGCTGCAGCGCGGCGACGAGCTGCCGCCGGGCGTGATGAAGATGGTCAAGGTCTTCGTCGCGGTGAAGCGCAAGATCCAGCCCGGCGACAAGATGGCCGGCCGTCACGGCAACAAGGGTGTCGTGTCCAAGATCGTTCCGATCGAGGACATGCCGTTCCTGGAGGACGGCACCCACGCCGACATCGTGCTGAACCCGCTCGGCGTGCCGAGCCGCATGAACGTCGGTCAGATCCTCGAGACCCACCTCGGCTGGGCCTGCGCGGGCCTCGGCCGCCGCATCGCGCAGACGGTGGACGCCTACTACAGCAAGCAGGATAGCAAGCCGCTGCGCGAGATGCTGAAGAAGGTGTACGGCGAGGACGAGACCATCAAGTCGCTCGGTGAGGGGGAACTGGTCGAGCTCGGCCACAACCTCAGCCGCGGCGTGCCGATCGCCACCCCGGTGTTCGACGGCGCCAAGGAGGCAGACATCGAGGAGATGCTGACGCTCGCGGGCGTCGACGGCTCGGGTCAGTCGACGGTGTATGACGGCCGTACCGGCGATGCGTTCGATCGCAAGGTGACGGTGGGCTACATCTACATGCTCAAGCTGCACCACCTCGTCGACGACAAGATCCACGCGCGTTCGATCGGCCCGTACTCGCTCGTTACCCAGCAGCCGCTGGGCGGCAAGGCGCAGTTCGGCGGCCAGCGCTTCGGCGAAATGGAGGTCTGGGCGCTGGAAGCGTACGGCGCCGCCTACACGCTGCAGGAAATGCTGACCGTGAAGTCGGACGACGTCGCGGGCCGCACCAAGGTGTACGAGGCGATCGTGCGCGGCGACGACACGTTCGAGGCCGGCATTCCGGAATCGTTCAACGTGCTCGTCAAGGAAATGCGCTCGCTCGGCCTCAACGTCGATCTGCACAACTCCAAGCTCGGCCCGACGGCCCCGACCGCCGAGGCCGCCGAGTAATCCCATTCCATCCCTCCCGCACGCGGGAGGGATTCCCGGGCCGGGGCCGCGACATGCGTGCCTCGATCCGGTCTCCCCTTCAGCGGGAGTGAGAAGCGACATTCGGAAAACGACCTGACGGCGGCTGCGGCCCGATGGTCGAGGAGAAGACGATGAACCAAGAGATTATGAACCTCTTCAATCCGACGACGCCGGCTCAGGTCTTCGACCAGATCCGCATCTCGATCGCGTCGCCGGAAAAGATTCTCTCGTGGTCCTACGGCGAGATCAAGAAGCCGGAGACGATCAACTACCGTACCTTCAAGCCCGAGCGCGATGGCCTGTTCTGCGCGCGCATCTTCGGACCGATCAAGGACTACGAGTGCTTGTGCGGCAAGTACAAGCGCATGAAGTACAAGGGCATCATCTGCGAGAAGTGCTCGGTCGAAGTGACGCTGTCGCGCGTCCGTCGCGAGCGCATGGGCCACATCGAGCTGGCCGCGCCGGTCGCCCACATCTGGTTCCTGAAGTCGCTGCCGAGCCGCATCGGCCTGCTGCTCGACATGACGCTGAAGGACCTCGAGCGCATCCTGTACTTCGAGTACTATGTCGTGCTCGAGCCGGGTCTGACCGCGCTCAAGGACCGTCAGTTGCTGTCGGAAGAAGAGTATCTGCGTGCTCAGGACGAGTACGGCCAGGACTCCTTCACCGCGATGATCGGCGCCGAGGCAATCCGCGAGCTGCTCAAGGGCCTCGACCTCGAGAAGCTCGAGGGCCAGCTGCGTGCCGAGATGGCGGAGACCGACTCCGACATCAAGCACAAGAAGCTCGCCAAGCGGCTGAAGATCGTCGAGGCGTTCCGCTTCTCCAGCAACAAGCCGGAGTGGATGATCCTCACGGTCGTGCCGGTGATCCCGCCGGACCTGCGTCCGCTGGTGCCGCTCGACGGCGGCCGCTTCGCGACGTCGGACCTCAACGACCTGTACCGCCGCGTCATCAACCGCAACAACCGCTTGAAGCGGCTGATGGAGCTGCGCGCGCCGGACATCATCATCCGCAACGAAAAGCGCATGCTGCAGGAGGCCGTCGACGCACTGTTCGACAACGGCCGCCGCGGCCGTGTCATCACCGGCGCCAACAAGCGTCCGCTGAAGTCGCTGGCCGACATGCTCAAGGGCAAGCAGGGCCGCTTCCGTCAGAACCTGCTCGGCAAGCGCGTCGACTACTCCGGCCGCTCGGTCATCGTCGTCGGTCCGGAACTGCGCCTGCACCAGTGCGGCCTGCCGAAGAAGATGGCGCTCGAGCTGTTCAAGCCGTTCATCTACTCGCGGCTCGACGCCAAGGGCCTGTCCACCACCGTGAAGCAGGCGAAGAAGCTCGTCGAGAAGGAGCGTCCCGAGGTCTGGGACATCCTCGACGAGGTCATTCGCGAGCATCCGGTGCTGCTGAACCGCGCGCCGACGCTGCACCGCCTCGGCATCCAGGCGTTCGAGCCCGTGCTGATCGAGGGCAAGGCGATCCAGCTGCACCCGCTGGTCTGCGCCGCGTTCAACGCCGACTTCGACGGCGACCAGATGGCCGTGCACGTCCCGCTGTCGCTCGAAGCGCAGCTGGAAGCGCGCGTGCTGATGATGTCGACCAACAACATCCTGCACCCGGCCAACGGTCAGCCGATCATCGTGCCGTCGCAGGACATCGTGCTCGGCCTCTACTATCTGTCGATCCTGCGTGAAGGCCTGCCCGGCGAGGGCAAGTCGTTCGGCACCATGTCCGAGCTCGAGCACGCGCTGTTCTCGAAGGTCATCCACCTCCACACCAAGATCAAGTACCGGTGGGAAGGGATCGACGAGGAAGGCAAGTACTCCAAGCGCTGGATCGAAACCACTCCGGGTCGCGTTATGCTCGGCCAGGTGCTGCCGAAGTCGCCGAAGATGCCGTACGAGGTCATCAACAAGCTGATGACCAAGCGCGAGATCTCCGGCGTGATCGATCAGGTGTATCGTCACTGCGGCCAGAAGGAGACTGTGATCTTCTGCGACCGCATCATGGCGCTCGGCTTCTACAACGCCTTCAAGGCGGGCATCTCGTTCGGCAAGGACGACATGGTCGTGCCGCACGGCAAGTGGAAGATCGTCGACGACACCCGCTTGTTGGCCAAGGAATTCGAACAGCAGTACAACGACGGCCTGATCACCCAGGGCGAGAAGTACAACAAGGTGGTCGACGCCTGGTCGAAGGCCACCGAGAAGATCGCCGAAGAGATGATGAAAGAGATCTCCTCGGTGAAGAAGAATCCGAAGACCGGGGAGACCGCGCAGGTCAACTCGATCTACATGATGGCCCACTCGGGCGCGCGTGGTTCGCCGGCGCAGATGCGCCAGCTGGCCGGCATGCGCGGCCTCATGGCCAAGCCGTCGGGCGAGATCATCGAAACGCCGATCATCTCGAACTTCAAGGAAGGCCTGTCGGTGATGGAGTACTTCAACTCCACCCACGGCGCCCGCAAGGGTCTGGCCGACACCGCCTTGAAGACCGCGAACTCGGGCTACCTGACGCGGCGTCTGGTCGACGTGGCGCAGGACTGCATCATCACCGCTGACGACTGCGGCACGTCGCAGGGCATCAAGATGCGCGCCATCATCGATGCCGGCACCGTCGTCGCGTCGCTGGCGTCGCGCATCCTCGGCCGCACCGCGGGCGAGGACCTGCGCGATCCGGCCACCGGCAAGGTGGTGGTGAAGCGCGGCGTGCTGATGGAAGAAAGCCACGTCGATGCCATCACCCAGGCCGGCATCCAGGAGGTCAAGATCCGTTCGGCTCTGACCTGCGAGCTGGTCAATGGCATCTGCGGCAAGTGCTATGGGCGCGATCTTGCCCGCGGCACCCCGGTCAACCACGGCGAAGCGGTCGGCGTCATCGCGGCACAGTCGATCGGCGAGCCCGGCACGCAGCTGACGATGCGCACGTTCCACATCGGCGGCGCGGCGCAGATCAACGAGCAGTCGTTCGTCGAATCCAACTTCGACGGCAAGATCGTGATCAAGAACAAGGCGATCGCGACCAACACCGAAGGCCACTCGGTTGCGATGGTGCGCAACATGGTGGTGGCGGTGGTCGATGCCGA
Organism: Bradyrhizobium sp. 2TAF24; assembly: GCF_052115025.1. NCBI lineage: Bacteria > Pseudomonadati > Pseudomonadota > Alphaproteobacteria > Hyphomicrobiales > Nitrobacteraceae > Bradyrhizobium > Bradyrhizobium sp. 2TAF24. The sequence goes on from NZ_JBFRFW010000037.1 coordinate 21,852, forward strand.
CGGCACCGAGCGCGCGACCCATCGCATCCAGTACGGCGCACGCATGCGCGTCGACGAAGGCGACATGATCAAGCGCGGCCAGCGTATCGCGGAGTGGGATCCCTATACCCGTCCCATCCTGACCGAGGTCGAGGGCGCCATCGGGTTCGAGGATCTGGTCGAAGGCCAGTCGATCTCCGAAACGCTCGACGAATCGACCGGCATCGCCAAGCGCGTGGTCATCGACTGGCGGTCCTCGGGACGCGGTGCGGACCTGCGCCCGGCGATCGTGGTCAAGGGCAAGGACGGCAAGGTGCTCAAGCTCGCCCGCGGCGGCGAGGCGCGCTACATGCTGGCGGTCGACGCGATTCTGTCGGTCGACGTCGGCGCCCATGTGAAGGCCGGCGACGTCATCGCCCGTATCTCCACGGAAAGCGCCAAGACCCGCGACATCACGGGCGGTCTGCCGCGCGTGGCCGAGCTGTTCGAAGCGCGGCGGCCGAAGGATGCGGCGATCATCGCCGAGATCGCCGGCACCATCCGCTTCGGGCGTGACTACAAGAACAAGCGCCGCATCTCGATCGAGCCGCTCGACAAGACCGAGGAGCCGCGCGAGTACCTGATCCCGAAGGGCAAGCACATCCACCTGCAGGACGGGGACATCGTCGAAAAGGGCGATTTCATCGTCGAAGGCAATCCGGCGCCGCACGACATCCTGGCGATCAAGGGCATCGAGGAACTCGCTGCCTATCTGGTCAACGAAATCCAGGAGGTCTACCGGCTGCAGGGCGTGCTCATCAACGACAAGCACATCGAGGTGATTGTTCGTCAGATGCTGCAGAAGATCGAGGTCACCGAGCAGGGCGACACCGATCTGATCTCGGGCGAGCAGGTCGACAAGATCGAGTTCGATCAGGTCAACGCCAAGATGGAAGAGGAAGGCAAGAAGCCGGCGACCGGTACTCCGGTGCTGCTGGGCATCACCAAGGCCAGCCTCCAGACCCGGTCGTTCTTCTCGGCCGCGTCGTTCCAGGAGACCACCCGTGTGCTCACCGAAGCCGCTGTCAACGGCAAGGTGGATCCGCTGGAAGGCCTCAAGGAGAACGTCATCGTCGGCCGTCTCATCCCGGCCGGCACCGGCGCCTCCATGTCCCGGATCCGCGAGGTCGCCAGCAAACGCGACCGCCTCATCCAGGACGAGCGGGAGAAGCAGGCGGAGGCGGCGATCGTGCCGTCGGCGCCCGAGCCGGAACCCGTCGCTCTGCCGCCGGCAGAGTGAGGCAGGTGATGTCTGGGAGATGAATGCGAGCGGAAAGGCCGGCGTCAGCCGGCCTTTTTTGCGATTTTTGGCAGGTTCCCAAGGCCAAATCGTCGTTTGTTCATCTTCCTTTCATATGAAAAAGTGCTTTGCTTGGGGCAACTTAGGATAACTGGACCACTCGGCACCGCCGCTCACGTCGGCGGGACAACAGGAACACTATGCTCGATCTTGCAATCGTTGGGGGCGGGCCGGGCGGCCTGATGAGCGCCTGGTATCTGAAGAAAAAACTCGGAAGCCTCTGCCGCATCACCTTGTTCGAAGCCACCGATCGTCTCGGCGGCAAGATCGTCACGCGCACGTTTGACAGCGCGCCCGCCATGTATGAGGCGGGCGTCGCCGAGATCTACGACTACTCGATGACCGGGCCGGATCCGCTCCGCGAGCTGATCCAGCATTTCGGCCTGCAGACCATTCCGATGGATGCCGCGCAGGTGATGCTCGACGGCGAACTGCTGGACGACGTCGATGGCATGCGCCGCAAGTACGGCAAGAAGACCGCGGACGCGATCGAGGCGTTTCGCAGGCTGTGCGCCGACGAGATCTCGCCGATCGAATACTATGAGGGTATCGGCGCCCATGACAACGAGCATCCCTGGGCGCACATCACTGCCGAGCAGTTGCTCGATGCCGAGGTCAAGGACGCGACCGCCAAGCGCTTCTTCAAGGTGATGGCGCGCTCTGACCTCGCGACTGAAAGCCACAACACCAACGGCCTTAACGCACTCAAGAACTACGTAATGGACGTCGACGGCTACATCGGCCTGTATTCGATCCAGAACGGCAACGAGCAGCTGATCTCCGGACTGCAGTCGGAGATCGATGCCGAGATCAAGCTCAATCATCGCGTGCTCAAGGTCGGCAAGACCGACGCGGGGCGCTACCAGCTCAACCTGCTGAACGGCAAGACGCCGGTGGTGCGCGATTTCGACCTGGTGCTGATGTGCCTGCCGCACAACTGGCTCGCCACCGTGAACTGGGAAGGTGAGAAGCTGCGCCAGTCGATGGTCAAGCACATCGCCTATTTCGATCGGCCGGCGCACTATCTGCGGGTGTCGGTGCTGTTCGACAGCCCGTTCTGGGGCGACAAGATCCCGGGCGCCTGGTTCATGTCCGAGGCGTTCGGCGGCTGCTGCGTCTATGTCGAGGGGGCGCGCCACGATGTCGGGCGGCACGGCGTGCTGAACTGGCTTATCGCCGGCGCCGACGCGCTCGCTTATGTCGGGCTGAGCGACGACCAGCTGATCGATGTCGCGCTGAAGACGCTGCCGGCGTCACTCGGCGATGCGCGCGAGCATTTCGTCGAGGGCAAGATCCATCGCTGGCTGTCGTCGGTCAATGCCATCCCCGGCGGCCTGCCGGTGCGCGACGTCCTCACCAACCACCGGCCGGAGCCGGTGGAGCATTCGGGCCTCGTGCTGGTCGGCGATTACCTGTTCGATTCGACGCTGAACGGCCTGCTGGATTCCTCCGACGCCGCCACCGACATCATCCTTACGGAGATGATCAAGCTGCGCAACGCGCGTGGCGAGGGCGGCCGTCCGGCGTCCGACAAGATCGACCGTAGCTACTTCGACAACTACCGCGGCGTCGGCCCGTATCACGAGGTCTGGAGCCGGTTCACCGATCCGTCATATCTCACCGAGCTGATCCGGATCGTCTGGGGCCGGGTGAAAGGTTACCGTATCCTGATCGCCGGCTCCGCCAGTGGCGAGCTGGTCGGGGCTCTGCGTGAGCGTGGCATCGATGCCTGGGGCATCGAGAACAACCGCACCATCCACGCCAGGACGCCCAAGGCGCTGCGCAAGTACAACAAGCTGGGGTCGGTCACCGACCTGCCGTTCCGCAGCGGCCAGTTCGACTTCGTGTTCGAGACCTGCCTGTGTCATGTTGCTGAAAAGCAGGTGACAAAGGCGATCCGCGAGCTCAACCGCGTGGTCAAGACCGGCCTGATGTTCGCCTCCGTGACCAGCGACATGCCGCCGGCCCTGATCGACCAGTACGACCTGCTGCGCGGCGTCAAGAAGCTCGGCACATGGTGGGAGTGGTCGGAACTGTTCTTTGGCAACGGCTTCGACCTGTCCATGAACCGGCGGGACACCATCGAGGCGGTGTGGGCCGCGACGCTGGCCGCCGGCAAGGGGCCGGGCCACTGGTACATCGACGCGGACAGCCTGCGCTATTCGTTCTTTGACAAGGTCGCCGCCGACGATTAAGCGCATGGGCGGGATGCGGCGCCGCGAAGGCTGTGCGTGTCGATAGCGGCCGCGCGCCGCGCAGCGATGATCAGGGTCCATGGTGTCGAAGCCCGCAGCCGAGGAATCCACCGCGCAAGCCCCCGCAGCCGGCGTGCCGGCCCCTGAGCCGCTGACCGTCGCCGGCGAGACACCCGAAGACGGCGCCACCCCGCTGCCGCCGCCCCCGCCCATCGACGACGACGAGGACGACGAGGATCTCGTCGCCTTTACCGCCCGCGAGGCGGCCGGCGCGTTCGCCTCCCTCTACAGCTTTACCCGTCCTTTCCTGCGCAACTACAGGAAAGGCATCCTGTTCGTCGGCATCGGTCTGCTGATCGAGACGCTGTTCAACGTCATCATGCCGCTCAGCCTGAAGTACCTCATCGACGAGGCGCTCGGCGAGGAGGACTTCAAGGCGCTGGTCATCATCCTGTCAGTGCTGGCGACCGCCGGCGTGCTGACCTCGCTGGTGGCGATCTGGTACGAGCTGTGGGACGCCAAGACGACGGCCTCGGTGATTTCCGACGTGCGGACCAAGATGTTCGAGCACGTCCAGAACCTGCCGTCGTCGTTCTTCGCCCGCACCAGGCGCGGCGAGATCCTGTCACGGTTTTCCGTCGACATGGCGGCCTATGAGAGTGCGATCAAGCATCTCGCCAACAGCGCGCTGTTGCCGCTGTTCGAGCTGTTCGCCGGCATCCTTCTGATGCTGTGGCTGAACTGGCAGCTCGCCGTGGTGGCGCTGCTGGTGTTCCCGCTGACCCTGATCGGTCCGCGCATCCTCACCCCCAAGGCGGTGCAGGCCAACTACGACCAGAAGGTCAACGAGGCGGCGATTCTCGGCGTCGTGCAGGAGAACGTCGCGGCCCAGGCGGTGGTCAAGGCGTTCGGGCTGCAGCGCCGCGCGCTGGGCTGGTTCGGCTCGCGCAACCGCGACGCCCGCAAGTCCATGGCCAAGGCGACGTTCCTGTCCAGCATGGTCGAGCGCACGGTCACCATCGCGGTGCTGCTGCTGCACCTCGTCGTGCTGGCCATCGGCGCCTATCTCGCCACCAACGGCCAGATCACGGTCGGCACCTTCGTCACCTTCGAAAGTGCGTTCTGGGAAATCTCCTACAATATCGCCCACCTGATGCATTTCATCCCGGTGGCGATCTCCTCGGCCGCCGCCGTGCAGCACATGCAGGAGATGCTGGACGAGCCGCAGCGCGGCGCCGACCGCCAGGGCGCGCCGGACCTGCCGCGCATCACCAACGACATCACCTTCGAGCGGGTGAGTTTCACCTACGAGAACAGCGACAAGCCGGTGCTCGACGGCCTGACGCTGAAGCTCAATGTCGGCAAGAGCATCGCCGTCGTCGGCCCCAGCGGTTCCGGCAAGAGCACGCTGCTCAACCTGATTCTGCGACTCTACGTGCCGGACGAGGGACGGGTGACCATCGACGGCGTCGACATCCGCCGCGTCACGCGCGACTCGCTGCGCAGCAGCATGGCGGTCGTGTTCCAGGAGAACATGCTGTTCAACATGTCGCTGATGGAGAACATCCGCCTCGGCAAGGAGGGGGCGAGCGACGCCGAGGTGATCGACGCTGCCAAGAAGGCCGAGATCCACACCCACATCATGAGCCTGCCGGAGGGCTACGACACCATCGTCGGCGAGCGTGGCGACACCTTGTCCGGCGGCCAGCGGCAGCGCATCGCCATCGCCCGCGCCATCGTCCGCAACCCGTCCGTTCTGCTGCTGGACGAGGCGACCTCGGCGCTCGACCAGACCACGGAGGCGGCGATCAACCGCACGCTGCTCAATCTCGCCCGCGGCCGCACCATGATCTTCTCCACCCACCGCCTGACGTCGGTGGTGGAGATGGACGAGATCATCGTCATCGCTGACGGCAGGGCGGTCGAGCGCGGCTCTCACAACGAGCTTCTCGCCCTCAACGGCATGTACCGCAAGCTCTGGGACGACCAGTTGCACACGCCCCATCACGCCGATCCCGATGATGACGACGATGATGAGGACGATGACGACGAGGATGACGAGGACGAAGACGAGGAGTGAGGCCGCGCGAGCGGTGGCCTCTGCCCGCAAGGGGCAGAGGCCTGGTGTCACTCCCGCTCAGGTGAACGAGTAGTTCAGCAGCAGCTTGACGTTGGCGAAGCCGCTGGTGGTGGCGTTGCCGAGGTCGGGCGTGCCGGTCACCTTCTTGATCTCGCCGGTCGCGCCGTTGTAGGTGATCGGCACGATCGCGGCATATTTGCTGGTGGTGGTGAAGTTGTTGACCACGTTGCCGCCGACGAAGACACGGCCATAAGTCGTGTCGGCCTGGTAGAAGCCGATCCCGCCGGCGCAATTCTTGATCGTGTTGTTCATCGCCTGCGCCGAGATCTTCTGCGTTCCCAGCGAGCCGTTGTTGGTGGGGTAGACCACCACGCCCCAGTCCGCGCAGCTGTCGACGATGTTGTCGTTGACGACGACGTCGGCCTCCGCCCAGATCCCGGTGCCCCAGGTCTGGTATCCCGGGAAGGAATTGTTGCTGCAGCTGTAGATCTGGTTTGCGGTGATGATGGTCTCGCGGGCGCCATTGTTGGAATTGGAGATGCTGATTCCGGTGCCTGCGGTGTTGATGATGTTGTTGGCGACGATGCCGCCGAAGAACGGCGTGTTGGAAGCGGCGGCCTCGATCCGGATCGCCATTTCGCTGCTGCTGTAGCACTGGTTGCCGGTGATCTCGGCAAAACTCGAGCCGTTGAAGCGGATCGCCGAGAACGCCGACGAGTAGATCATGTTGCCCTGCACCTTGACGAAATCGGCGAGGTACACGATCACGCCGTTGCCGAACGGGCCGGTGCCGCCGTCATTGGCACTGGTGAAGCCGATCAGGTTGTTGCTGACGATGCTCTGGTCGCCGCTCGCCGAGCTGCGCTGGATGTAGATGCCGTTGTTGCCGGCGTAGAGCACGCGGTTGCTGTCGATCAGCATGCCGCCATTGTTGCAGTCGACCGAGTAGACGCCGAATTCGGCCGGCTGCGACACGGTACAGTCCTTGATGACGCCGCTGCTCAGGTCGAGATAGATGCCGTGGTGTCCGGACTGCAGCAGCGAACAGCGCTCGATCGCGATGCCGGCCACGTTGCTCACCGAGATCAGCGCCGGGTTGGTGAGACCCGCGGGAAAGGACTGGAACTGGCCGGTGACGGTCAGGTCGTGCAGGTAGACGGGGCCGAAGCTCGCCCCCGAGCCTGCCGGTGCGACATTGATCGTCGGCGAGCGCTGATAGCCCTGGATCACGGCGTTGCCGGCGGCGGAATAGATCTCGACCGGAGCGGTGATGTTCACCGTGGTGATGCTGTAGCTGCCCGCCGGAATGAACAGCGGCAGGCCCTGTGTCTGCGCCGCGTTGATTGCGGCCTGGAAGTTCGCGGTCTGGTCGGTGCCGGTGCCGGCGACCATGCCGTAGTCGGCGCCATTCAAGCTCGTAACTGTTGGCATCGTGATCTTTCCCTTCAGCGTCATGGAGCGTTGCGTGCACCTGCGATGCAGGCTGCATCGCAGGCGTCAGCCAACCAACCATGCAATTGCGTCGGGGCGGCGCGCCGGTGCCGGTGGATTCTGGGGGAAGCGGGGGAAGCTCACGCACGCAGCATGAACGCGCTGTCGGGCGCAGCGCGATGGAGCGGTTGCGCGCGGCTCATGCCGCCGGACCTGTCCGGCGGGCCACTGCTCGCGCGAACACAGCGCGTCAGAAAAAACTGCGAGAGCGCGTTCGCGATCCAGGCAGAAATGAACGTGCTCTGCAGCTCAGATGCCAGGGCGCTGCTGCAGCGGCCGTGTCGGGACGACGGCGCGCAGCTCACGCATCGCGCCGATGCCGGCGCGGACCAGGAAGCGGCTCCAGCGCTGCAGGTGCCAGACGAAACCGTTCTCGATCGAGAGCGAGCGCAGCTGGTAGGCGAGCGCACTCGATGCGGCGTCGCAGGCCATCTTGACGGGGTCGTCGTAGAACTGACCGATCTTGGTGGCGTCCATGCCGTCGCTGGCGAGCCAGCTCGGGATGTGCACCTTGCACAGCTGCTCGACGTCGGTGAACACCTTGCGGGTGCCGGTGCCGGCCGCGGGGCAGGAAGTCGCGAAGGCGTCGCCGACCAGCACGATGCCGGCCTGGCGGTGGCCGGTGGTGACGTAGAGGTCGGCCGGGCGGATGCGGATCGGTCCATCGACCTCGACGTCGCCGGTCAGCTTGTGCAGGTTCGGCATCAGCTGGCGCAGCGCCTGTTCCGGACTGCGGCGCATCTCGCGCAGCCAGGGATCGTCCATGGTGCGATAGACCATGAGGTTGGCGCGCATCGTCGAGCCGATCGGGAACAGCGTGAGGTAGGCCATCTGCGCCGCCGTGCTTTCGCCGTAGTAGGTCAGCGAACCGAACGGGAAGGGCTGGCCGTCGCGCCGGCGCAGGTCGAAGCCGAGGGTGATGGAGTGGCACGGGCTGGTCACCACCCGCTCGATGCCGAGATGATGGCGCAGTCCGACATTGAGGCCGTTGGCGAGCACGACCAGGCGCGCGGTGATGCTGTCGCCATTGGAGAGCGTGACCTGCTGCAACTGGTCGCTGGTCGAGATGTCGGTCGCCTTGGCGGTGATGATGTCGACGGACGAGGGGATCGCGCTCCGCGCGGCCTGCACCAGCCCTTCATAGGCGAAGCCATATTGGTCGCCGCGGCGGCGATCGATCAGCCGTCCGAGCCGTGCGATCCAGACCTGGCGGTCATAGGTCATCGCCGGCATGAACTGGTCGATGAGGCCCATCCGGCGCAGCGTTTCGATCTGCGGGCCGTCGATCTTTTCGCAGCGGAAGTCCTGGGGATAGACCGCGTGAGGATCGATCAGCGCGGCCTTGACGCCGGCGCGGCCCAGCAGTGCCGCGGCTGTCGAGCCGGCCAGTCCGCCTCCGATGATAGCAACGTCGACCTGATGCATGGTGATCTCGTTCGTTGAAGCTAGCATTGCCACACACTGGCGAATGAAGATTGAAAGATGTGGGTTAACGTCCCGGCTGCCCCGTTTCGGGCCAGTCTTGTTTCGAAATGTTTCTAGCGTCGCATTTTGAGCCGGTCGCCCCCGTGATTGGCAGAAGACAACGGCCAACCTTCACGACTCATGCCAGCGCGGCAGCTGCGGGCGAGGTCGAGCGCGCTGCGCGCCGCATGCAGACGTCGCGTAAACCAATTTGCCGGTAAGGTGTTGCGGTGAGATGGCTGCAGTGTCCCGGACATGGTTGCGGCACGGGAATTTGAGGCAGCGCAATGTCGTCCTGTGTGGCGGGACGATCATGCCCCGCACAGGCGCCAGCTTGCGGATGAACGGCGAATAGGATGATGATCAACCTGCAGCGTGTGCCCCGGGCCGGTGCGTTCCGGCGAGACGTCCAGGCGGCGAGATGCGCATGCGCGACCTGACCGGACAATCGGGCGAGGGCGCTATGAGCGGCGTGGTGTTGCTCGGTGGCGCGCATGGCGCACTGTCGGCGGCGCGCAGCTTCGGCCGCCAGAACATTCCGGTCGTCTACGTGACCGATGACCATCCGCTGCCCGGATTGTCCCGCTATGTGACCGGCAGTTTCAGTTGGCCCGGCGCGACTTCGCCGGGAGCGGCGAACTGGCTGATGGAGTTTGCCGCGGCCCACGGCCTCAAGGACTGGCTGCTGATCCCGTGTGCCGATGGCGACGTGAGGTGCGTCGCGGAAAACCTCGCGCTGCTGCGCGGGGTGTTCCGGATCGTCAGCGCCGACTGGGCGACCCTTCAGAAGGTCTGCGACAAGCAGCGCCTCGCGGCGACCGCGCGCGAGGCGGGTGTCGCCTGTCCCCGCAACTATCTGATCCGCTCCATGGAAGCGGCGGCGTGCACCGAGATGGAGTTTCCGGTGGTGCTGAAGCCGGCGACGCGGATGGAGCGCAACGCATTCACCGCGGCGAAGGCCTGGCGCGCCGATACCCGCGAGGCGTTGATCGAATTCTACCAGAGGGCGAGTGAACAGGTCGGCGGCGACGATGTGGTGGTGCAGGAGCTGATCCCCGGAGGCGGCGAGGCGCAGTTCTCCTATGCGGGACTCTGGTACGCCAATCAGCCGGTGGCCGACATGACGGCGCGCCGCACCCGCCAGTATCCGATCGATTTCAGCATGAACAGCACCTTCGTCGAGGTGGTGGAGAACGAGGCGGTGCGGGCGGCGGGCCGCCGCCTGCTGTCTGCCATCGGCTTCGAAGGGGTGGTGGAGGTCGAGTTCAAGTTCGATGCCCGCAGCGGCGCCTACAAGGTGCTCGACGTCAATCCGCGGCCGTGGTCGTGGTTCGGATTGTGCCCGGCGGCCGGGCTCGACCTGGCAGTGCTGATGCGTGAGGTGGCGCTGGGCCGGGCAGTTGCTCCGGCGGAGGCGCAGGCCGGATGGGCGTGGATGCAGGCGTCGCGGGATGTCGTGGCGGCCGCCCAGCTGATGGCGCGGGGCGAACTCACCTTTGCAGGGTATCTCGGCAGCTTCGGCCGCAGGCTGACCTATGCCGCCTTCGCCTGGCCTGATCCGATTCCCGGCCTGATGGAGGTTCCGCTGACGGTCTACCGGGTGCTGTCGCGGCTGATTCCCGTCGGCGCGCGCGAGGCCCAGCCGAATCGAGGTCGAGCATAGATCGCTTAAGGTAATTTAATACCTAAATCGAGCCGAATTCTGTGCTATCGAAGGTGGGGAGAGGCGCCGCAAGATGTTCTTGCTGTCGCGCAGCGGTCATCTCGGTCCCCACTGAGCGGGTGGAGCGATTCCCTCGCGCCGCAGCAAAGCAGCGCCTCCGCGATGCGGCGCGATGCGAGAAGTGCCTCTGCGACACGCGTTTCTTGAATCGTGTTTGGTCTTGACTTGCGGTCGCATGGCCGGTAGAACGCGCCCACTTAACGACAGGCGGTGAGCTTCGTCTGCGTCGGAACGGATCACCCACACCATCCGAATATTGATTGGGCCGTTAGGCTTAAGTTCGGATCTGGAAGGGCACCAACCTCGACGAATGTCGCTCAGACGCTGTCGATTATAGCCAGTCAGTGCGAAGACAACCCCGGCCTGCGGCCTTCCGCCTGTGTGCGTTGGTCGAAGAATTTGGGGTTCCGGAAGCATGATCCCGGTGGGCCTGCCCATTGTGATCCTCTGTGGCGTCGAAGCGCCCGCCGCTCAGTGATGAGCGGTCGGCGTGATTTCGTTTTGCGTAAACGTATTCATTCGAATGCGGATGCGCCGAACGACCCGACAGGGCGGGTAGCCCGGCAAAATTTTGCGAAACCCGGTCGGTTTCGCGCGAACGAGGGTGAAGGCGAACCAATGCCGACGATCAACCAGCTGATCGCAAATCCGCGCGTCGTCCAGAAGGCGCGCAAGAAGGTGCCGGCTCTGCAGCAGTCGCCGCAGAAGCGTGGCGTTTGCACGCGCGTCTACACCACGACGCCGAAGAAGCCGAACTCGGCGCTTCGCAAGGTCGCCAAGGTGCGCCTGACCAACGGCTTCGAGGTCATCGGCTACATCCCGGGTGAGGGTCACAACCTTCAGGAGCACTCGGTGGTCATGATCCGCGGCGGCCGCGTCAAGGATCTTCCCGGTGTTCGCTATCACATTCTCCGCGGCGTCCTCGATACCCAGGGCGTCAAGAACCGCAAGCAGCGCCGTTCGAAGTACGGCGCGAAGCGTCCGAAGTAAGGAGCGGAATCCATGTCGCGTCGTCACGCAGCCGAAAAGCGCGAAGTTCTTCCGGATCCGAAGTTCGGGAACATCGTCATCACCAAGTTCATGAACTCGATCATGTACGACGGCAAGAAGTCGGTGGCCGAAGGTATCGTCTATGGCGCGCTGACCGCCATTGAGGCCAAGACCAAGCAGAGCCCGCTGACCGTGTTCGAGCAGGCGCTCGACAACGTCATGCCGACCATCGAAGTGCGCTCCCGCCGCGTCGGTGGCGCCACCTACCAGGTGCCGGTCGAAGTTCGTTCGACCCGCCGCCAGGCGCTCGGCATTCGCTGGATCATTACCGCGGCGCGTGGCCGCAACGAGAAGACCATGACCGAGCGGCTCTCCGCGGAGCTGCTGGATGCGTCGAACAACCGGGGGAACGCGGTCAAGAAGCGTGAAGACGTGCACAAGATGGCGGAAGCCAACCGCGCCTTCTCGCACTATCGCTGGTAACGGCGACCGTAACGCACAGGTTTAAGGACAGCCCCATGCCCCGCCAACATGCCATCGAGGACTACCGTAACTTCGGTATCATGGCGCACATCGACGCCGGTAAAACGACGACGACCGAGCGCATCCTCTATTACACCGGCAAGAGCCACAAGATCGGCGAAGTGCACGAAGGTGCCGCGACGATGGACTGGATGGAGCAGGAGCAGGAGCGTGGCATCACGATCACCTCCGCTGCGACCACCGCGTTCTGGAATGGCAAGCGCCTGAACATCATCGACACCCCAGGGCACGTCGACTTCACCATCGAAGTCGAGCGTTCGCTGCGCGTGCTCGACGGTGCCGTGTGCGTGCTCGACTCCAACCAGGGCGTCGAGCCGCAGACCGAGACCGTCTGGCGCCAGGGCGACAAGTACCGGGTTCCGCGCATCGTCTTCGCCAACAAGATGGATAAGACGGGCGCCGACTTCTACAAGTGCCTGCAGGACATCATCGACCGCCTCGGCGCCAAGCCGGTGGCGATCCAGCTGCCGATCGGCTCGGAAAGCAATTTCAAGGGTCTGGTCGATCTCGTTCGCATGAAGGCCGTTGTCTGGAAGGACGAGGCGCTGGGTGCGAAGTACGAGGACGCTGAGATCCCGGCCGACCTCGCCGACAAGGCGAAGGAATACCGCGAGAAGATGGTGGAAGCCGCCGTCGAGCTCGATGACGACGCCATGGCTGCTTACCTCGACGGCAAGGAGCCGGACGAGGCGACACTGAAGCGTCTGATCCGCAAGGCCGTGCTGACCGGCGCCTTCTATCCGGTGCTGTGCGGTTCGGCGTTCAAGAACAAGGGCGTGCAGCCGCTGCTCGACGCCGTCGTCGACTATCTGCCGTCGCCGCTCGACGTGCCCGCCATCAAGGGGCAGGACGAGGACGGCAACGAGATCGTGCGCAAGGCGGACGACAAGGAGCCGCTGGCTCTGCTCGCGTTCAAGATCATGGACGACCCGTTCGTCGGCACCATCACGTTCTGCCGCATCTATTCCGGCACGCTCATTTCGGGCACCGGCGTCATCAATTCGACGCGCGACCGCAAGGAGCGCATCGGCCGCATGCTGCTGATGCATGCGAACAACCGCGAAGACATCAAGGAAGCCTATGCCGGCGACATCGTCGCGCTGGCTGGCCTCAAGGAAGCCCGCACCGGTGACACCCTGTGCGACGCTGACAATCCGGTCATCCTCGAAAAGATGGAATTCCCGGAGCCGGTGATCGAGATCGCGATCGAGCCGAAGTCGAAGGCCGACCAGGAAAAGCTCGGCGTTGCGCTGGCGAAGCTCGCTGCGGAGGATCCGTCCTTCCGTGTGTCGACCGACCAGGAGTCCGGCCAGACCATCCTCAAGGGCATGGGCGAACTCCATCTCGACATCAAGGTCGACATTCTCAAGCGTACCTACAAGGTCGACGCCAACATCGGCGCGCCGCAGGTGGCGTTCCGCGAGAAGATCACCAAGCCGGCCGAGGTCGACTACACCCACAAGAAGCAGACCGGCGGTACCGGCCAGTTCGCGCGGGTCAAGTTCATCGTCGAGCCGAACGAGCCCGGCAAGGGCTTCGAGTTCGAGTCGAAGATCATCGGCGGTGCGGTGCCCAAGGAGTACATCCCGGGCGTCGAAAAGGGCCTCAACAGCGTCCTGGGTTCGGGCGTGGTCGCCGGCTTCCCGGTGGTCGACGTCAAGGTCCAGCTGATCGACGGTGCCTACCATGACGTCGACTCGTCGGCGCTGGCCTTCGAAATCGCTTCGCGCGCCGCCTTCCGTGATGCGCTGCAGAAGGGCAAGTCCGTCCTTCTCGAGCCGATCATGAAGGTCGAGGTCGTGACGCCCGAGGACTACACCGGTTCGGTCATCGGCGACCTCAACTCCCGCCGCGGCCAGATCCAGGGGCAGGACATGCGCGGCAACGCCAACGTCATCAACGCCATGGTGCCGCTGATGAACATGTTCGGTTACGTGAACAACCTGCGCTCGATGAGCCAGGGGCGCGCGACCTTCACCATGCAGTTCGATCACTACGCCGAGGCACCTGCCAACGTGTCGGCGGAAGTCCAGAAGAAGTTTGCCTGATCGCCTTTGACTGAGAGTCAAAGCCTGAACGGAGAGTATCATGGCCAAAGAGAAGTTTGAGCGTAATAAGCCGCACTGCAACATCGGGACCATCGGTCACGTTGACCATGGCAAGACGTCGCTGACTGCGGCGATCACGAAGGTGTTGGCGGAGACTGGCGGCGCGACGTTCACGGCGTACGACCAGAT
>NZ_JBFRFW010000038.1:0-29688 GCF_052115025.1 Bradyrhizobium sp. 2TAF24
CGTGACCTTCGCCGACAATACTGCGCTCTCGATCGTCGCAGGCACGAACAGCCCGGCGCTGTCGGCCGGCAGCGTTTCGATCGGCAACGGCGTCGCTTTCAACATCAGCGGCATCAGCACCGCGAGCCAGCTCGACAAGGTGCTGATCGGCACCCGCTCCGGCATCAGCGGCGACTTCGCCAATGTCACCGTGGGCGGCTTCAGCGGCACGGTGGACTACCTGACCGTCTCCACCCATAAGTCGGCCGACAGCCTGCAATATCTCGCCAGCTATGGCCTGAGCTGGTTCGCCAGCAACAACCTCGCGCACGGCACCTTCACGCTGGCCAACCCGACCGACAGCTTCACCGTCGGGACGGCGCTCACCGACCAGGCGGCCAATCCCGCGACAGGCTGGAACGGCACGTCGCTGACCAAGGCAGGGGCGGGCACGCTGATCCTGACCGGCACCAACGCCTATACCGGCGGCACCACGATCAACGGCGGCGTGCTGTCGGTGTCGCGCGATGCCAATCTCGGCGCAGCCACGGGCGGCCTGACCTTCGCCGGCGGTGCGCTCGCGACCACCGGCAGCTTCGACACCGCGCGTTCGATCGCGCTGACGCAGACGGCACGCTTCGACATCGCCAATGGCACCGAACTCGGATTGACCGGCGTGGTGTCGGGCGGCGGCGATCTCATCAAGCAGGGCAGCGGTACGCTGCGGCTCGACAACGGTGCCAACGCCTACGGCAACACCCTGGTCGCGACCGGTACGCTGATCGGCCAAGTCGGCTCGATCTCGGGCAACATCAGCAATGCCGGCGCTGTCGTCTTCGGCCAGACCGGCGATGCGAGCTTTGCCGGCAATATCGGCGCGCTCAATGGCGCGCGTGGCGCGATGCTCAAGCGCGGCACGGGCGCGCTGACCTTGACTGGCGTGTCTGTGCTCGACTGGACGATCGAAGCGGGTAGCCTCATTTCCTCGGCCGAACGCTTCGGCGGCAACGCCGCCATCGCATCGGGCGCGTCCTTCACCTTCAACCAAACCGCCAACGCGGCCTATGCCGGTGTGCTGTCGGGCAATGGCGGATTCAACAAGACCGGCGCCGGCCTGTTGAACCTGACCGGGGACTCCTCCGCCTTTACGGGCTCGACCTCGGTTCTGGCTGGCACGCTCGCGGTGAACGGTCTGCTCGGCGGCACGCTCGATGTGCTCGCCGGCGGCCGCCTTCAGGGCAACGGCACCGTCGGCAATACCACCGTCAATGGCACGATCGCGCCGGGCAACTCGATCGGGACGCTCAACGTCACCGGCAGCATCACCTTCAATCCGGGTTCGATCTACGAGGTCGAGATCAACGCTCAGGGGCAGTCCGACAAGATCGTTGCCTCGGGCACGGCGACGATCAAAGGCGGTACGGTGCAGGTGCTGGCCGGCGCGGGCAATTACGCGCCGCAGACGAAGTACAATATCCTCACTGCGGCTGGCGGGCTAATGGCCAACAGCGCCTTCTCCGGCGTGACCTCGAATCTGGCCTTTCTCACGCCCTCGCTCAGTTATGACGCCAGCAATGTCTGGCTGACGATGACCCGCAACAATATCGACTTCAAAGCCATAGGCGCCACTCCCAACCAGATCGCCGCAGGCGGCGGGACTGAGAGCCTCGGTTTCGGCAATCCGCTCTACAATGCCGTGTCGAATCTTTCGGCCCCGCAGGCACGGTCGGCTTTCGGCCAACTCTCGGGCGAGATCCACGCCTCGGCGAAGACGGCGATGATCGAGGACAGCCGCTTCGTTCGCAGCGCCGTCAACGACCGCATCCGCGCGGCCTTCGATGGCGTCGGCGCCGCGAACGGCCCTGTCACCACCTATATCGACGGCAAGCCGGTTCCGGTCGCCGCGACCACCGATCGCTTCGCTGTCTGGGGCCAGGGCTTTGGCTCCTGGGGCAACACCAATGGCGACGGCAACGCCGCGCGCCTCAACCGCTCGACCGGCGGCTTCTTCATCGGGGCGGATGCACCGGTGTTCGATAGCTGGCGCTTCGGCGCGGTGACGGGCTACAGCCGTACAAATTTCGATGTGAAAGATTACCGTTCATCCGGTTGGAGCGACAATTATCATATCGGTCTCTATGGTGGCACGACATGGGGTGCTCTCGCCTTCCGTACCGGCGCTGCCTACACCTGGCACGATATCACCGCGAACCGCAGCGCGATCTTCCCCGGCTTCGGTGACGCCCTGAAGGGCCACTACAGCGCCGGTACGGCCCAGGTCTTTGGCGAACTCGGCTACGGCATCAATGCCGGCGCCGCCCGGTTCGAACCCTTCGCCAACCTCGCGTATGTGAGCCTGCACACCGACGGCTTCACCGAGAACGGCGGCGCGGCGGCGCTGACCAGCGCAGCCACAACGACGGATACGACCTTCACCACCCTCGGTCTGCGCGCATCGACGACTTTCGAGGTCGGCGGAACGGCCCTGACGGCGAAGGGCATGGTCGGCTGGCGTCATGCTTTCGGGGACGCGACGCCGTTCTCGGCGATGCGCTTCGCCAGCGGCGGCGATGTCTTCACCATCGGCGGCGTTCCGATCGCCCGCAATGCCGCGGTGGTCGAGGCCGGGATCGACTACGTGCTGTCACCCTATGCGACGCTCGGCGTCACTTATGGCGGCCAGTTCGGCTCTGGAATGTTCGACCAGTCCGCTCGCTTCAATTTCAATGTCGAATTCTGACCTGGAAACCAGGTTGACGATGACCAGAAACACGCAAGCAGCGACAGGGGCGCCGACACTTCCACTCTTCTTCGACGTCCACCTGCAGGGCGACAACGAGACGGTGTTCTTCGACGTGTGAGGCCAGCCGTGGCCCGGGTGAGCACAGCGACACCCGGGATCTCAATCACTCGGCCCCGGATGTCGCTGCGCTCATCCGGGCTACAGGGCTGCAACCCATCACGCTTGAGGTCGGCGGGACGCAGCTGTCGCTGCGCCCTGGTTTATTCCTGCTGCCGCGGCACCAGCAGGACGCGCGGGCGCAGCAGCAGCGGCAGCGTGGCGATCAGCGCCGCGGCGGCGCCGACCGCGAACGGGCCGGCATTGGTGGTGCCGGCGACGAGGCCGCCGAGCGGGCCGCCGACGGCGAGGCCGAGATCCCAGGCCGAGGTCACCGCGCCCAGCGCCGCGCTGCGCTCGCGCGGATCGGCGGCCGCCGTCACGAGGCTCGCAAGACAGGGATACAGCATCGACAGGCCGGCGCCGGTCACCGCCGTGCAGGCGAGCGCGAGCCAGGACGTGTGCGCGACAGACAGCCCGGCGAGGCCCGCGGCCTCGACCACGAAGGCGATCAGCAGCACGCGCCGCGCGCCGAAGCGATCGACCGACGAACTGCCGGCGAACCGCGTCACCATGAAGGTGAGGCCGAACACCGCGAGCGCGAGGTTTTGCCCCGCGAGCTGCAGCGCTGCGAAGCGCGGCACCAGGAACGCGGCGATGACGCCATAGCCGACGCTCGCGAACACATTCGAGGCGCCGGGCAGCCATGCGGCGCGGGGAAAGAAGGCACGGCGCAGGTCGGCGCCGGCGGCAGGCGCCGCCGCCATGCGCGGCGTGCGCGCCACCAGCCCGAACGCCAGCGCGGGCAACAGGCTCGCGGCGAGCCACACGCTGCGATAGCTGTCAAAAGCGAGCAATGCGGCGCCGATCACCGGGCCGCTGGCGAGCCCCGTCCACATCGACAGGCCGAAATGGCCGGCGATGGTGCCGCGGCGCGCCGGCTCCGCCTGCGCCAGCACCCAGCCGATCGCGGCGGTGAACAGCGCGCCTTCGCCGGCGCCGAGCACGAGGCGCGCCAGGACCAGCGCCGGCAGCGTCGTGGCGACGAGATGGCCGAGGCCGCCGGCAAGGCCGAGCAGTGCGCCGATCAGCACCACGCGCCGGCCGCCGCGCTGATCGGCGAGGCGCCCGGCGAACGGCCGTGCGACCATGGTGGCGAGCGAGCCGATGGTCACCGCAAGGCCGGCGGCGACCGCGTCCGCGCCGAGGCGGTCATGGGCATAGGCCGGCATCACCTGGATGGTCATGCCGATCGCGGCATAGCCGAGGAAGCAGGCGGCCCACAGCGGCCAGTACGGAGCGGCGGCAGCGGTCGTCGTCGGCGCGGGAGCGGCGAAAGGCATCATATCATCATTTACGCATGTTGATGCCAATCAATATGCGCTAATGTCGAACGGGCTCAACCGAGTAATTGTCATCAAGAGTATGCGGATCAGGCATGAACACGCGCGATCTCGAGGCCTTCCTGGCGGTGGTGGAAACCGGCTCGATCGTCGCGGCCGCCGCGCGGCTGCATCTGACGCAGTCCGGCCTCAGCCGCCGCATCCAGAGCCTCGAGGAGCAGCTCGGCGTCGCGCTGCTCGACCGCCAGTCGAAGCCGCTGAAGCCCACCGCGGCGGGGCGCGACACCTATGAGCACGGCCGCCGCGTGCTGCGGGTGCTGGATGATCTCAAGACCGAGCTTGCGACCGACGGCGCGATCGCCGGCGAATTCCGTCTCGGCATCACGCCCTACCTGTCGGAGATTGCGATGACCGCGCCGCTCGATCGGCTGCGCGGCGGTTTTCCCGATCTCGCGCTGTGCGTCACCACCGGGTGGCCCGATCAGCTCATCGAACGCCTCCGCCGCGGCGAGATCGACACGGCCGCGTTCTGCCTGCCGGAGGCGGCCGCGCCGCCCGATGATCTCGCCGCGCATGCCTTCGACCTGCAGCCGCTGGTCGTGGTGGTGCCGCAGGCCTGCGCGTTGCGCTCGTCTGTGACGCTGCAGGCGCTCGCGGCCTATCCCTGGATCATCAATCCCGACGGCTGCGGCTTTCGCAGCGTGCTGCGGCGGCGCCTCGGCGAGGAGCGCCTGCCGCTGCGCGTCGGCGTCGAGGCGCTGAGCTCGGACCTGCGGCTGTCGCTGGTGGCGCGCGGCGCCGGCATCACGCTGGCGACGCCGGCCGCGCTCGCGGCGAGCCCCGTGCGCCGCGCGCTGCGCACCGTCACCGTGCGCGATTTCGCGCCGCGGGTGCGCGCCTTCGTGGTGCATCGCCCGCCCGCCGGGCGGCTGGCAAAGCCGATCGCCTGCTTCGAGGCCGCGCTGAAGGCGGCGTTGGCCGCGCCCGCAGCGGCGAAGCGGCGGGCCGCCGCGCGATAACCCGGAGTCCGATCGAGTTGATCCGTCACCCTGACAGCTTGTGAAGCTTTCGGTGGGGCGGATCGTTGCGGCCTGGCCTCTCTCCTCATCCCGAGGAGCCCGCGCAGCGGGCGTCGCGAAGGATGAGGCCCCAACATATGCGACCCTGTCAGGGAGCGCCTCGGCCTCACGGTTCGAGACGGCGCAGACCCGGTGGCGCCTTCTCACCATGACGGAGCAGCCCGGCGGTGCGTCACTCACTTTTCAGGGGATAGCGCGCGCCGGCGCGGCCCGAATCGCTGCAGCAATGGCAAGGTTTCAGCTGCCTTTGTTTAAGTATTCGTCGCTCGCCTCGAAGTAAAAAGAACGAAAAGTCCCTTATCGAGGACGCTGAGTACCTTAATAGGGCGTCGAATAGCCTCGGAATTACAAGGCCTTAAACAGTCGAGGGCCCACCCTTCTGCGTGTCGCGTGTTGAAGCGACGAGAACAGAAGGATCTCAAGCCATGCCCTCCGAAATCACCTTGTCCGCGGCGACGCGCCAGAATCTGCTGTCGCTGCAGGACACGGCGTCGCTGCTGGCGACGACACAGGCGCGCCTGTCGACCCAGAAGAAGGTCAACTCGGCGCTCGACAACCCGGTCAACTATTTCGCCGCGCAGAGCATGACGGCGCGCTCGTCCGACCTGATGTCGCTGCTCGACGGCATCTCCAACGGCATCCAGACCGTCCAGGCCGCCAACCAGGGCATCACCCGCATCCAGGGCCTGGTCGATTCGGCGAAGAGCGCCGCACAGCAGGCGCTCGCGGTGCAGAACACCGCGGCTGGTTCGACCGCGACCGGCGCGGTGGTGGCCGCAGCCAACGGCAAGTCGCTGCTCGGCACCGGCACCGGCGCCGCCGCCGACGGCACCCACGACTACAGCGGCACCAACGCGGCGTCGTCGTTCACCCTCACCGACAATTTCGGCAACACCGCCTCGATCACGCTCGACCGCGCCCATCTCGGCACCAATGTGCGCGACATCACCAAGGTGACGTCGACCGAGATCCTGACCCAGATCAACCAGCAGCTCAGTCAGGCCGGCGGCTTCGCCACCGCGTCGCTGACCAATGACGGCCGCCTGACCTTCACCTCGGCCGTCACCGGCGTCGACGCCAAGCTGACGGTCGGCGGCGGTGGTGCCGCCAACACCGTCGATGTCGGCTTCGGCGTCGGCACCGTCACCGCGGTGTCCGCCTCGGGCATCGACGCCACCGATGGCTCGGCCAAGGCCAACGCCACCGGCGCGGCGATCACCGCGCTCGGCATCGCCAGCAACTTCGATCTCACCAGCGGCGACGCCTCGATCACGCTGCAGCTCGGCAACGGCCTGTCCAAGACCATCAACCTCAACAAGGTGGCGGACGCTTCGCTGGGCTCGGCGACGCTCAAGGCGCAGGACATCGCCAACGCCATCAACAAGCAGCTCAACGCCGACACCGGCATCTCCGGCAAGGTGATCGCGACCTACGACAACACCGCCGGCACCATCGCGCTGCGCACCACCGCGGCGGGCGGCGACCAGAAGATCACGGTGACGTCGGCGGCCGCGAGCACCAAGGACATCGGCTTCGGCACCGGCGGCGATGTCACCAAGGCGCGCATCGGCGCCGGCGCCGGCGCGACGTCGGCCAACGGCACCAACCAGCGCGCCGTGCTGGCGCAGCAGTTCAACGACCTGCTGACCCAGATCTCGATGGCGGCGCAAGACGCCCGCTTCCAGGGCGTCAACCTGCTGTACCGCTCGGGCAGCGACCCGCGCGAGAACACGCTGCACCTGACCTTCAACGAGAAGGACACCAGCTTCCTCGACATCAAAGGCGTCAAGTTCGACGCCGCCGGTCTCGGCATCACCCAGATCACCGGCAACTTCGCCACCAATGACGAGGTCAAGACCGCGCTGAGCCAGCTCACCAACGCGGCGTCGACCCTGCGCACCCAGGCCTCGACGTTCGGCTCGAACATGACGGTGGTGCAGAACCGCCAGGCGCTGACCAAGAGCATCGTCAACATCCTCGATGTCGGCGCCAGCAACCTGACCATCGCCGACCTCAACGAGGAAACCGCCAACCAGAAGGCGCTGGAATTGCGCAACTCGCTGGCGATCTCGGCGCTGTCGCTCGCGAGCCAGGCGCAGCAGGGCATCTTGCAGCTGCTCCGCTAGGCCACGGGCGGAGGAGAGTGAGGGCAGGCGCCGTGCGCTCCAGGATGGAGCGTGCGGCGCCGATCCGCCCGGCCTCGTCTCTCCGCCATCGCATCACCCTGCGCCAGCGTCCTCGTTCCGCGTCCCGATGGCGTTTCCCACTGCATCACCGTCCGTCGCATGCCGCCGCCCTGCGCGGCGTCGCCGCGGCCGGCGCATCAGGCCGCGCACCGTCGCGCGACGGCGGCCGTCACTCTTTCCATCGGGGCAACGATGAGCATTTCCTCCGCACTGCAGACCGCATTCAGCGGCATGAAGGCGCAGTCCTACGCGATCGCCAACATCTCCGGCAACATCGCCAACGCGCAGACGCCGGGCTACAAATATGTCGACACCAACTTCGCCGACCTGATCACCGCGCAGTCCACCAAGCAGGCGGTGGCGGGCAGCGTGATCGCGGAAGCGCGCTTCACCACCGCGCAGCAGGGCCCGCTGCGCGCCACCGGCATCTCCACCAACATGGCGATCAACGGCCCGGGCTTCCTGGTCGTGCAGCAGAAGACCGGCGAGGCGAAATTCTCCGGCGTGTCGCTCTACACCCGGCGCGGCGACTTCACGCTCAACAAGGACGGCTACCTCGTCAACGGCGCCGACGGCTACCTGTTCGGCAATAATCTCGATCCCGCGACCGGCAGCGTGACATCGTCAGGCCCGATCAAGATCGCCAATGTCAGCCTGCCGGGCCGCCAGACCACGCGCATCGATTATGGCGCCAACCTGCCGAAGATGCCGGGCACGCCGGCGGCGGCGAGCGGCGATACCTCGCCCTACACCTTGCCGAGCGCGGTGGTGACCGATCCGACGCTGCCGGCACCGGACCTCACCAAGAAGGTCACCGCGGCGCAGGCGCCAGGCTTCCTCGACAAGTCGATCATGGGGCCGTCGCTGATGCTCTACGCCGCGGGCGGCGGGCCGGTGTCGTTCTCGACCCGCTGGGCCAAGGTGCAGGACGCCGCCCCCGCCGCGACGCCGCCGAAGACCGCGGTGTGGAATCTGTTCTACGCGGCGAGCGCGACGACGGCGAAGGCCGGCGACTGGATCAATGCCGGCGCGGCGTTTTCATTCGACACGTCGGGCAAGTTCGTGCCGCCGGCGAGCGCGACCGTCGGCAGCGACGGTGCGGTGGCGCTCAAGATCCCGCAGGTCGCCGTCGACGGCGTCAGCGTCGGCGACGTCACCTTGAACCTCGGCCTCGGCGGGCTGACGCAGTTCGCCACGTCGTCGACGGCGGCGGCGACCAACACGCTGGCACAGGACGGCTTTGCCGCCGGCACGCTCAAGGGCCTTTCGGTCACCGGCGAGGGCACCATTGTCGGCACCTTCTCCAACGACATGACGGCGTCGCTCGCGGTCGCCGGCATCGCCAACTTCGCCAATCCCAACGGGCTCAAGGCGGCGTCCGGCGGCAGCTACGAGCAGACGCGCGACTCCGGCCCGCCGATCGCCGGCCTCAACGCCGCGACCATCGTCGGCGGCAATGTCGAGGCGTCCAACAGCGACATCGCCGGCGAGTTCTCCAAGCTGATCGCCACCCAGCAGGCCTACTCCGCCAACGTCAAGGTGATGACCAGCTCGCAGCAGATGATGTCCGACCTGCTCAACGCCATTCGCTGACGGCGATGGCAGCGGTTGAGGAGAGAAGCGCATGCTGACGAGCGCCTTCGACACCGCGACCGCCGGCCTGCAGGCCACGCAGCTGGCCATCGGGGTGGCGTCGCAGAACATCGCCAATGCCGGCGCTGCCGGCTACGTCAAGCGCAGCCTGACGCTGCTGCCCGCGGGCCCCGGCAATGCCGGCGTCGCGGTCGGCGCGGTCAACCGCCTGTTCGAGGAGGCGGCGCTGACGCAGCTGCGGCTGGAGACGTCGCGCGCCGCCGCGACCGCGCTCAAGGCCGACGTGCTGTCGGAGGTCGACAAGCTCTACGGCAAGCCCGGCGATGCCATCGCGCTCGACGGTCGCCTCAGCGCCTTCACTCAGGCGCTGCAGGGGCTGGCGTCCAATCCCGCCTCGGGCGCGGTGCGCGGCACGGTGCTCAACACCGCGTCGCTCCTCGCCGACCAGATCCGCGGCATCGCCGGCCGGGTGCAGGAGCTGCGCTCGGGGCTCGAGAACCGCCTCGGCGCCGATGTCACCGCGGCCAACGGCCTTTTGAAGTCGATCGCGAGCCTCAACCTCAAGGCGTCGGCCGCGACCGACGACACCATGCGCGCCGGCCTGCTCGACCAGCGCGACCAGCAGATCAGCCAGCTTTCCTCCTACCTCGACGTGAGGCCCATCATGCAGCGCGACGGAACGGCCACCCTGATGACCACCTCGGGCGTCATGCTGGTGGAGCGCGGCGCGGCGACCACGCTGTCGTTCGACGGCCGCGGCGCGCTCGGGCCGGCATCGGCGTTCGCGACCGATCCGGCGAAGCGCGGCGTCGGCACCATCACCGCGACCCTTCCCGGCGGCGGCGCGATCGATCTCGGCGGCCGCGACGCGCTGCGCTCGGGATCGATCGCCGCGGCGCTCGAGCTGCGCGACGTCGCGCTGCCGCAGTCGCAGCGCCGGCTCGATGATCTTGCGGCCGGCCTCGCGCAGGCGCTCACCGACAAGAGCATCGCGGCCGCGCCGAACGGCGGCGGTTTCGACCTCGGCCTGACCGAGCTCGCGCGGCTCAAGCCCGGCAACACCATCACGCTGGCGATCGACAGCGGCGGCGGCGTGCGCAACGTCGTGCTCGTCGCCTCGACGCAGGCCTCGCGCGCGCTCGACGCTGGCCAGACCGTCGACGCCAACGCCAAGGCACAGACCTTCACCATCCCGCCGCCGCCGGCAACCGCGCAGGACTTCGCCACCGCGCTGTCGACGGCGCTGGCGGCGGTGGCGCCGGGGCTGACCGCGACGGCGAGCGCCGGCACGGTGACGTTGTCCGGCTCTGGCCTGCAGGGCGCCAGCGCCGTCGTCACCCAGCCGAAATCGGCCGGCGACGTGTCGGGTGCCTATCCACGTCTCGCGCTGTTCGTCGACGGCGCCGGCAACACGCTGGTCACGGGATCGCTCGATGGCGCGCCCCAGCGCGTCGGGCTGGCGCAGCGGCTGTCGCTCAATGCCGCACTGCGCGCGGATTCCTCGCCGCTCGCGGCGGTTGGGCCGACGCCCGCTGGCCCCGGCCCGGCGCGGCCGCAGTATCTCTATGACGCGCTCACCAGCGGCAAGCAGATGTTCGCGTCGGCGGGCGGCCAGGCGCCCATCAGCACCACCGTCGTCGCCTTCACGCAGGACATGGTCGCCGCCGAAGGCGCCGCGGCCGCTGCGGCGAAGACCATCGACGAGCGCCAGGGCGTGGTGCTCGGCACCACCCAGGGCTGGTTCGCCAAGGGCGCCGGCGTCAACGTCGACGAGGAGATGGCACGCCTCGTCACGCTGCAGACCGCCTACGCCGCCAACGCCCGCCTGCTGTCGGTGGTGCGCGAGATGCTCGACACCCTGCTCAAGTCGTGAGGGCCGCCATGGTCTCGATCACTCCTTTCGCCGCCGGCAACTATCTGGTCGATCGCAGCACGTCCGACCTGCTGGCGTTGCGCGGCCAGATCAACGCGCTGTCGAACCAGCTGCACACCGGGCGCGTCGCCGAGACCTATGGCGAGCTCGGCGCCGGCCGTGCCGACAGCCTCGCCGGCCACGCCATGCTCGGTGCCTTGAACGGCTACGATGCCGCCATCACCAGCGCCCGGCCGCGCCTCGACCTGACCACGGCGAGCCTGGCGCAGATCGCCAAGGCGACCGCGACGCTGCGCAACGGTCTTCTCACCAACGCCACCGACAGCGCCGCCAACACCCGCCTCGCACGCGAGGGCCTCGACAGCGCGCTCGATGCGCTCAACCAGCAGATCGGCGGCCAGTATGTGTTCGGCGGCCGGCTCAGCGGCGCGCCGCCGGTGCTGTCCACCGACATCATCCTCAATGGCGACGCCAGCGATCCGGCGAGGCCGCTCGCCGGCCTGCGGACGCTGGTCGCCGAGCAGATGCGGGCCGATCTCGGCACCGGCAGCGGCCGCCTGACGCAGTCGTCGCCGTCGCCGACCAGCATCCGCCTGCAGGAGGACGCCGACGCCGGCGCGCGCGCCAATTTCGGCTTCACGCTCGCCGGTGCGCCGGTCGTGTCCGGCAGCTTCGCGACTGTCGGCTACGCGCCCGGCGCGGTGGAGGGCGCCGTCCCGCGCTTCGCCCAGGCGCCGGCGGCGGGCGATCGCTTCCGCGTCGTCGTCAATCTCGCCGAAGGTGGTCAGAAGACATACGATCTGGCAGGCGCCGATCTCGCTGACATCTCCTCCGCCGCCAATGCCGCGGCGTCGTTGCAGGCGCTGGTCGGCAGCGGCCGCATCGCCAGCGTGCAGAGCGCGGCGCCGCCCGGTCTCACGGCGACGTTTGCGAATGCCACGGCGCCGGCCGCGCTCACCATCAATGTCGTGTCGCAGCCGAACGCCGGCGACAAGGTCGCGGTGCGTCTTGCGCTGCGCGACGGCACCACGACCACGCTGGTGCTGCAGGCGCAGACCAGCGCCGATGCCGCGTCGGTCACGGACTTTGCGATCGGCGCGACGCCGGCGGCGACGGCGCAGAACCTGTCCGGCGCGCTGCAACGTGCATTGAATCGTGCCGCGGAGACGACGCTTGCCGCGAGCGCGACCGCGCGCGCGACGGCGGATTTCTTCGCCGGCTCCGCTGCGCCCGGCCTGGCGCCGCGCCGCATCGATTTCTCGGGAGCAGCACCCGCGTATGCCCAGACGCCGTCGGCTTCGACGGTGGTCTGGTACAGGGGCGAGATCGCCGCCGGAGATCCGCGCGCGGCGATTGCCGTGCGCACCAGCGCCACCGCCACGGTCGGCATCGGCGCGCGCGCCAACGAGGACGCCATTCGCGCCGCGGTGGCGGGTTTCGCCGCGCTCGCCGTCAGCGACATGGACAAGGTCACCGCGGCGACGCCGGCAACCGCGGAGCGCTGGAAAGCGCTGGGTGCGCAGGCGTTGACGCTGCTGCCCGGCAAGGACGCGCTCGATGGCATCGCCGGTGCGCTCGGCCTCGCGTCGAGCGCACTGGCGGATGCGCAGGCGCAGAACAAGACCGTGCGCACCATCCTGCAGTCGCATCTCGATCATCTCGAGAACGCGCCGACGGAAGAACTCGTCGTCCGGCTGGTCGATGTCCAGAACCGTCTGCAGGCGAGCTACCAGGTGACGTCGATGCTGTCGAAGCTGTCGCTGCTCAACTACCTGCGATGACGTGTTTTGAAAAAAATCGCGCGATGCCGATGCGCGTAATTCAACCGTAAGCCGCTGACGCGAGACAGATGATGTTAGAACGCGTGGCCGAATCACCCATGACGCTGCAACTGATCGATCCGAGATTCTCGGAGATTGACGACGATCGGGCGCGGCTGCAGACATGGCAGGATCTGACCTCGAGCCTGTTCGTGTCCGATCGCGCCGGCGCCACGCTGCCGGGGCGCGATCTCGTATTTCGCTGCTACAATCTCGAGCGCATGCTGTTCTTCGATCACAGCGCGTTCGCCCACAGCGCGCAGCGCACGCTGCCGCAGATCGTGGCGCAGGGCGTCGATCACATCTTCATCGGCTTCCAGATTTCCGGCGCGACTCATCTGGCATGTCGCGAAGGGGAGGTCGTGGCGAAGCCCGGCGATTTCTGGGTGCTCGATCTCGCCCAGAGTTTCCGGTCGACGACCGACGGCATGTCGGCGATCCACCTGTGCGTTCCACGGCGGCGGTTCGAGCGCCGTGCCGGCAGGATGATGTCACGCCATCTCCAGGTGCTGCCGTCGGCCTCCAGCCCGCTGCTCAAGCTGATGGCCGATCATCTCCTCAACATGCGCGCCTGCCTGCGCCGCGCCGATGCGGGGCAGCGCGGATTTCTGACCTCGGCAGCGCTCGCCATCTGCAACGCAGCGTTGACGCCGGACGACGACGATGAGGCGTCGCCCGATCCGGCGGTGGCCGCGATCGAGGTCCGGCAGTTCATCGAGGACAACATTCATCTCCCCGAGCTCGGCGTCGAGCTGCTGTGCGCGCGCTTCGGCCTGTCGCGCTCGCCGCTCTACAAGCTGTTCGCAGGCGATGGCGGGGTTGCGAGCTATGTGCGCAATCGTCGCCTCGCCCGCGCCATGCGCATTTTCGCCGGCGTCGAGGGCGGGCCGCGGCAACGGGTGTCGTCGGTCGCCTATGCCTGCGGCTATGAGTCGGAAAAGATGTTCAGCCGCGCCTTCCGCCGCCGCTACGGCGTCAACCCGCGCGACGTCAACCGCACCTTCCAGAGCGCCGCGGTGCGCGAGAAAGGCACGCTGCTGGCGTCATGGATCCAGAATTTGTGAGGGCGCGCGTCGTGGCGCGCTCGCCCGACCCGTTCGGCCACCTCAGCCGGCGGGGGTGTGAAGCCGTGCAACCATCATGTCCGGGGGAGCGGATCCGTGGTCGCGATGATCCGTCGATGCCGGCGTTGAGCGCGTCGCTGGTGCGACAGCGCCGAGCTGTTCGCGCCGCCAGACACTGGGAGCGCAGCCCACTTCGCGACGGAACATCCTCGAAAAATGCGCCTGGTCCGCAAAGCCGCAGGCGGCCGCGATTGCGATCATCTGATCGTCGCTGTTCACCAGCAACTCGCGTGCGCGCGCAAGCCGCAGAGCGAGGACATAGGCATGCGGTGACACGCCGAAGCTGCAATTGAAGGCGCGGAAGAAGTAGCTGGTGCTCAGCCGCGTGAGGCCAGCCATATCCCTGGCCCGGATCGGCGCCTCGATATTGGTATGGATGTGATGGATCACCCGTCGCATCTGCCAGGGGGCCAGTCCCCGCCGGGCCCGGCGCCGATGGCCTGGTCGAACCTCCGTCGGGGCCGGGGGACGCGCGAGCAGCGCCAGCGCCTGGTTGATTTCGTGCCTCGCAGCGGGTGCATCTCCGTCCAGAGCCTGCCGTGCGCGCTTGAGGACCTGGGCCAGTACCTCGGACATGACCTGGGCGACCTCTTCCTTGCCCGAGGGCTTGTGCACAGCCTTGACCTCGCGCAGCATCTCCGACATCGGGTCTCGTCTCCATCCAAAGCGAAATCATCTCTCGCAAGACATCCGCGGTCCATCGATCGCTCGATGGGTGTCCCGGCTGTGCGAACGGACGAGTCCAGGCTCGTCCTTTTGGATGAGATGACGGAGGAGCGTCCAGAAGCGCGTTCGCCTTCGATGGATCACGAACGCGCTCAGATCACTTGTTTTGACGCGTTTTCGTCACGCGAAGCGGTGCCGGCTTCGCTTGAACACGCCCTAAAGCCGGATGAGCCCGCGCCGGCTCGCCACCGTGATCGCCTCGGTGCGGCTCAAGACCTGCAGCTTGCTGAAGATGCTGCGCAGGTGAGATTTGACGGTCGTCTCCCCGATGTTCAGGCGAGCGCTGATGTCCTTGTTGCTATGTCCTCGCGCCAGCAAGGTGAGGACCTCG
This sequence comes from Bradyrhizobium sp. 2TAF24, assembly GCF_052115025.1. NCBI lineage: Bacteria > Pseudomonadati > Pseudomonadota > Alphaproteobacteria > Hyphomicrobiales > Nitrobacteraceae > Bradyrhizobium > Bradyrhizobium sp. 2TAF24. Next base: position 14,894 of record NZ_JBFRFW010000038.1, read on the forward strand.
AGCTCGCGGCTGGTGAGCGCCTCGCCGCTGACGCCTGCGGCGAGCTTCGCCACGAGGGACGGCGGAATCCGGGTTTCGCCGGCATGGACGCCGCGGATGCAATCCAGCAGCTCCTCCCGCCGGGCGTCCTTGAGCATGTACCCCTTCGCGCCAGCCATGATGGCCCTGGAAATGTCGTTGTCGGTGTCGAACGTGGTCAGGATGATCAGCCGCGCCGAGCTGTCCTCGCGACGGATCTCTTCAATGGCGCCGACACCGTCGAGAGCCGGCATGCGCAGATCGAGCAGGGCGACGTCGGGACGACATTCCAGCCAGCGCTCCACGCAGTCCCGGCCATTGTCTGCTTCCGCGATCACGACCATATCCGGCTGCCGCCCGATGATCGCCGTCAGCCCTTCGCGAACCGTGACATGGTCGTCGGCGATCAGGACGCGTATCCGCGAAGGCGGTTGCTGTGTCGTCTTGGAGATTTCCATCACCTTGATCCCGATGTTTCGGGCAACGCTGCCGGCAGGCTGATCGTAATTCTTGCGCCGCCGCTGCTCGCGCTGCGCACCTCCATTTGGCCGCCCATGGCGTCAACGCGTTCGCGCATGCCCAAAAGCCCGTAGCCTTCGCTTCTTGCGGCGGGATCGAAGCCCTGGCCGTCGTCGACAAACTCGAGTTGGACGCCGTCCGCACTGAAGGCAATGGTGGCCGTCATGTGCGAGGCCTGAGCATGGCGAAGCACATTGGTCAGGACCTCCTGGGCGATCCTGAACAGGTTCTTCTCCCATTCGGCTGGCAACGATCTGGCGACGCCGAGCACCTTGAAATCGACATTGAGCGCCAGGCCCTCGGTCAATTTCCCGAACAGGATCCGCAGGGCGCCTGTAATCCCTCCCTCTTCCAGGGCCTGGGGCCGCAGGGCCTGAACGGAACGCCGCGCTTCGCGCAGGCTTTCGCGCGCAAGGTTTCGCGCCATGATGACATGATGCGCCGCCTCCGGCCCGAGGCCGCGCCGAGCGGCATCTTCAGCCGCCTCCAGCTGGACGATGACCCCGGTGAAGCCCTGGGCCAGCGTGTCGTGAATATCGCGGGCGATCCGGTTGCGCTCGTCGACAATGGCCGCCTCGCGGCTCTGCGCGGACAGCTCGGTCAATCGGATCATCAGCATGGCCTGGGTGGCCAGCGCCAGGGCCAGCTTGGTCTGCTCGGTCTGGAAAGCGCGCTGCTGCTTGAAGCGAAGCCCGATCGCGCCTTCCAGCCGCCCGGCGATCGTCATGGGGACCAGCAGAACGGTAATGATGTCCAGCGGCAGAAGCCGATCGCGCAAGGCGAACGGCGGAACGGCTCGAATGTCCTCGATGACGCTCGGTTGGCCGGAGCGAAACACTTCGGGCCACGGCCAGATGTCTTCCATCGGCAGCACGAGATCGAGCCCGGCAAACCTCGGATCGGTCTTGGGAACGATGATGCCGTCCTCGAAAGCGAACGCGAGCGCAAGCCTTCCGTCGTCGTCGCCGCGGCGCCACACGCTGGCGCTGTGCGCCCCGAACTGTTCGGTCAGCGTGTCCAGAATGTGCGCGACCAGCTGGCTGGAGTCCGGCTCCGTCGCCAGCGCATCCAGGGCGCTCTTGAGGACGTTGACCTGACCTCGGGCCAGCTGCTCCGATGCCAGCAGCGCCTTCTCGGCGCGTTTGCGGGCCTCGATGTCGGTGTTGACGCCATACCATTTGAGGACCCGGCCGGCATTGTCCAGAAGAGGAGCATAGCGGAACAGGAACCAGCGATACTCGCCGTCGCACCGCCGGACTCGTGCCTCGAGCTCACCCGGCCCGCCCCGCACCAACGCATCGTGCCACTGTGCCTCGAGGCCGGGCAGATCGTCCGGGTGTATGGTGCCGGTCCAGCCCCACCCGAGGGCATCGGCCAGCGACATCCCGGTGTATTCACACCACTGCTTGTTCAAGAACTCGACGGGGCCGTCGGCACTGCCGAACCAGGCCAGCCCCGGGATGGTGTCGATCGCAATACGAAAACTCTGCTCCCAGACATCAAGGTCGCCCGACAGCGTTGCACTCGTGCGTCCCTCGTGTTCTCGCGACGTGACGTCCGTCATCGTGCGCACCGTGCCGCGCGCATGGGCCGTGATTGTTCGATCGACGCGGAGGCGGGGAAAAGGTCGCCGCGCGGATGTCGATTGGTTTGCGCCGTTGCTGGTTGCGGGGTCATTCGTCACCTTTGCTTCACCCGCCAGTCTGACACGGCCCTGCGATCCGCGCGAGGGGGCCACAGCGCCGGTGTTGGGTTGCCCCAACGAAAAGCAACCACAATAGCCCGTCGCCCATGACAGGGCTTGAACAAACCTATCCTGCAGCCGTCACGGTCACCGCTTCTTCTGTTCGGCTGCGTGGACGGGCTGGCGCGTTTCACAGGACAGGCGATCCGGAGACCGAGCTGACGCGGCGCGCCGATAACGGGAGAGTATTGTTCGACAAATCCGGTGCTTTTGATCAAGCCCGCCAACGGCAGGGCGCCTAACCTCGCCGCACGAAGCAGCACCAAAGAGTACACCCATGATTCGAATGCTCACGTCTCTCATCGCATGCGCCACCATTCTCGCGGCCTCTCCCGGTGTGGCGGATGTCGTGCCGTACCCGGCCAGTTTCAAGACTGAAACGATCGCCACCAACGGAACACAGATCTTCGTCCGTGTCGGTGGCCGCGGACCGGCCGTGGTCATGCTGCACGGCTATGGCGAGACAGGCGACATGTGGCAGCCGCTGGCCGTCGCGCTCGCCAAGACCCACACGGTGATCGTACCCGACCTTCGCGGCATGGGCCTCTCCGCGCATCCGGATGGCGGCTATGACAAGAAGAACCAGGGCCGCGATATCGCCGGCGTACTGGATGCGCTGCACGTGAGCAAGGTTGACGTCGTCGCCCACGACATCGGCAACATGGTTGCCTATGCCTTCGTGGCGGAGCAGCCCCAACGCATCTCCCGTCTCGTGCTGATGGACGCTCCCATTCCCGGCGTCGGCCCGTGGGAGGAGATCCTGAAAAGTCCGATGCTGTGGCATTTCCGCTTCGGCGGGCCGGACATGGAGCGGCTGGTGAAGGGGCGCGAGCGCATCTATCTCGACCGCTTCTGGAACGAGTTCTCCGCCAATCCGAAGAACTTCGACGAGGCGAGCCGCGTCCATTACGCCAAGCTCTATGCTCGGCCGAACGCCATGCGCGACGGCTTCGCGCAGTTCCGTGCCTTCGACCAGGACGCCCTCGACAACCAGAAATCCGTCTCCGCCGGCCCGCTGTCGATCCCGGTTCTGGCTGTCGGCGGCGAGAAGTCGTTCGGCACGACGATGGCGGTGGTGGCCAAGGCCGCCTTCAGCAATGTCCAGGGCGTCGTCATCCCCAATGCTGGCCACTGGCTGATGGAGGAAAACCCCAAAGCCACGGTGGCCGCAGTCCAGGAGTTCATTCAATGAGTGTCTTCGGTTCGTTCAAGTCCCGCGGAGCAGGCCTCGCGGTCTCGGTGCTGCTTGCGACATCGCTTGTCGCCGTCGCCTCTCCCGCGGACGAGCGCCGGCTCGATCCGAATGATATCGCAGCGCTGTCGAAGGGCGGCGCGGGCGCCGGCACCTCCGGGGTTGCCGGTATTCAGACCACCGTTCTGTCGGGGGATCCCACGGCCTCCGGACCTTACACCATTGCGCTTCGCGTCCCGGCGCACACCATCATCGCCGCTCACACCCATCGCGACAGCCGTTCGGCCGTGGTGGTGTCCGGCATATGGTGGTTCGGCTACGGCCCGACCAACACCGAAGACAAGCTCAAGGCGCTGCCCCCCGGCAGTTTCTACACCGAACCCGGCGGCGAGGCCCACTTCGCCCGGACGGGTGACCAGGCCGTGGTTGTCTACATCACCGGCATGGGCCCCACGGACACCCGCTACGTCGATGCGTCCGCCGCTCCACGGCAGCCATAGCCGCGCCCTCCAACACATTCTGCCCGAAGGACCATCGCCATGACCTCCTATGCCGCCATCCGAGATCCGATCGCCGACCATTTGCTCACGCCGCAGAACGCCGCCGTTCTGATCATCGACTTTCAACCCGTGCAGGTGAGCTCCATCGCCTCGCGCGACAAGCGCCAGTTGGTTGCCAACATCACGGCGCTGGCGCGCACCGCGAAGCTGTATGGCCTGCCGATCGTGCTTGCGACGGTGAACGTGGCCACGGGACGTAACCAGCCCACGATCCACCAGATCACCGAGGTCCTGGGCGACGTTCCCGTCATCGACCGTACCTCGATCAACGCCTGGGAGGATCGGGATTTCGTGGCCGCAGTGAAGGCGACGGGGCGAAAGAAGCTGATCATGGCGGCGCTGTGGACCGAGGTATGCCTCGTTCATCCCGCGCTGGACGCCATGGCTGATGGCTTCGAGGTCTACCCGGTGGTCGACGCTTGCGGAGGCACGTCGCTCGAAGCGCACAACGCCGCCATCGACCGTCTCGTTCAGGCGGGCGCCAGGCCGACGAGCTGGGTGCAGCTCATTTGCGAGCTGCAACGTGACTGGAATCGCGCGGCCACCGTACCTGGCTTTGCGGAGATCCTCTTTACGATCGAAGGCCATTGAGCCGAGGGCATCGCGATGACGCTGGAGCATTCGACCGGCGCCTTGACCGCGTTTCATGTCGCAATGAGCCTGCTCGCGATGGCGAGCGGCCCGCTGTGGACCTCGACGGCCATCGGCCGATCGGGGCGCGATGCAGGCCGCCCCAGGTTCTGAACCATCCCCGCATCGGCGACCTATAGAGAGGCAGAAGGGTCATGAATCTACAGTTGAACGGCAAACGGGCGTTGGTCACGGGCAGCACCGCGGGAATCGGCTTGGCGATCGCGGAGGCGCTGTCTCGCGAAGGCGCACATGTCATCATCACCGGACGCAAGCCGGAAGCGGTGGCCGCAGTGGTCGACAGGCTGCGCGCGGAGAGCGGGATAGCGGTGCAAGGCTTTGCCGGAGACCTGACAACTGCGGCTGCAGCGGAGGATCTGGCTCGACAGTTCCCCGACGTGGAGATCCTCGTCAACAATCTGGGCATCTTCGAACCCAAAGCATTCGAAGATATCTCCGACGCGGACTGGACACGCTTTTTCGAGGCCAACGTCCTGAGCGGGGTGCGCCTCGCGCGCCTTTATTTGCCGGCGATGCGCCAGGCGGACTGGGGTCGGATCATCTTTATCTCGAGTGAGAGCGCGTTGCAGATTCCCGTGGAGATGATCCATTACGGAACGACCAAGACGGCAGAAATCGCCGTGGCGCGCGGGCTGGCCGAAGCCGTGGCGGGAACAGGGATCACCGTCAACAGTGTATTGCCGGGGCCGACGCGCTCACGGGGGGTGGCGGACTTCGTCGAAGCGCTCGCCGCAAGCGAGGGCAAGTCCTTCGAGGCGTTCGAGACAGAGTTTTTTGAAAAGGTACGGCCGACGTCGATGATCAAGCGTTTCGCCACTCCGGAGGAAGTGGCTTCGTTGGTGGCCTATGTGGCCAGTCCACTTGCCTCCGCCACCACTGGCGCAGCGTTGCGGGTGGACGGTGGAGTCGTGAAAAGCGCGTTCTAAAGCGTTTTCGAGCGGAACGGCCGCTTCGCGCGAAGAAAACGCGTCAGGACAAAACTGGAGCGCGTTCGATTCAATCAGAACGAACGCGCTCTCGTCTGTCCGGCGCCCGCGGCCTTGTGGCGTATCCATCAAAAAAACTTGATCGGCTTCATCTTCGGCGCCGGCACGCCCTTGACGATGTGCGCGACCAGCGCATGCAGCAGCTTGTCGGCGACGCTGCCGCTCTCCGGCAGGCTGTGCGCGAGGCCGTCCAGCACCACAAGCCGCGCGCCGGGAATGGCGCTCGCGGTGGCGATGCCGTGCAGGTAGGGCAGCACGGGATCGGACGAGCCGTGCACCACGAGGCTCGGCATCGCGAGCGCCGCCAGCCGCTCGGTGCGGTCCTGCGAGGCGATGATGGCGAGGTCGTGATGGGCTGCCGCGGCGATGTCGCGGGCGCGATCGAACTGCCGCGCCAGCTCCAGCCGCTCGGCCCTGTCGTTGAGGCTGCCGGCGGTCGCGACGATGCGCCGGTAGCGCAGCATCGCCGCGATCCACTCGTCCCGCCCGACCGGCGGCCGATGTTCGAGCGCGGCCCAGAAGTCCTGCACCACCGGGGCGGCGGCCGGCAGGCCGCCCGAATAGCCGGTCGGCGATGCCGGATCGATCACCGATGTCGTCGACATCAGCGAGGCGAGCGTGCGCACGCGCTGCGGATGGTTGATCGCGATCTCCTGGGCGACCATTGCGCTGCTGGCGCAGCCGACGAGATGTGCACTGGCGATGTCCAGGGCATCGAGCACGCCGACGGCGTCGGCGGCGAGATCGGTCAGCGTATAGGGATGGTGGTCGAAATCGATCGGGCTCGATCGGCCGGTGTCGCGCGCGTCGTAGCGCACCACACGGCATCCGGCTGCGGCCAGCCGCTGGCACAGCCGCGCGGGGCCGCCGACGCCCTGCTGTCCCAGCTCGGCAATCATGAGGACCGCAGGATGATCGGGCTTGCCGAAATCCTCCCAGCAAATGTCGATGCCGTTGGCGCGGGCCATCCGTTCCATCACATTGTCCCTTGTTGTGACGCGACGATGGCGTCGGTGTGCATGCAGCCATGAGTGGGAAGCACTGCTGTCATCGAGGATGTTGCGCCAGCCTTACAGCAAGCTGACGCGGCGCCATGCGCGCGCCGCATCCCGCGTCGCGGCCGCTGCATGCGGTCTCTGCAATAGTCGCATTGAAACATGCAGTTGGCGCGCACGGCCGCGCGCCGCCGCGGCGCGGGTTCCATGATTGCCGGCGCGATCACCACGTCGTGCGCAACGGCATGATCGATCGCGAAGGTAATTCGTTTGTAATGTTGATCGATAGATTGGCGCCAAAATCAGGGCAGGGAGGCCCGCGTGATCAAGTTGATCGTCGGTGCCGCCACAGCCCCGATCGGTGCAGGATTGCTGTCGTTCGCATGCCCGTGCCGTCACACCGGTCGCTTGACCGGATGCATGAACCCGCGGCCATCCGGGTGCCGCTGACGATGGTGCGATGTGAAAGTCAGGACGAGTGTTGAGCGGACACCGGCGCTCCGTTGGCTGCGAGGCGTGGACGTGAGGTGGCGGCTGCGGTGCGCGCCGCGCGCGCGCCGGCGGATGTCGCGGTGGCTGGTCTGGAAAATCCCGCGGCGCTGGATGGCGGCGCTGGTGCTGGTCGCGGTGTTCGCCGCCGTGCTGATCTGGCTTGCACCACGCGCCCAGCCGGCGGTGTTCGTGCGGGCGATCAAGTTCCTTGCAACCCGAAGCACCGGCAGCACGCCGGTGCGCATCGAGGCGCCGGTGTCGCAGCCGTGACGGCGTCGCATCGGCCGCGCGGTGCGTGCGGGCGGCAACGCGCTGCGTCAGACGTAATACGTCGGCAATCGCTTCCGCCGAGAACCGCGGCCGTCTCCGCTCTCAAGAGATTCGGCCCCCAACCGATGGCAAAGCGATGGCAGAACAGATGCAGTCCTCTCAGGTGAATATCTTGTCCGGTCTCGCGCAGGCGGCCCGGCTGCCCTTTCTCGTGCGTCTGCGATCGCCTGTCCCGGCGCAGTGGTCCGTGGCGCGGTCATCGCCGGCGCGGCGCGAGTGGCTGCAGTTGCTGCTGCTTGTCGCGGTTCATGTCGAGCTGTGGTGGCTCGTGGCGCTGCTGGTGCATGCACCGGCGGATATCCAGCCCGACATGGCGGAGGCCTTTGCCTGGGGGCAGGAGCTGCAGTGGGGGTATCACAAGCATCCGCCGTTCTGGGCGTGGCTGGCGCGGGGCTGGTTCGCGCTGTTCCCGGCGGCCGACTGGGCGTTCTTCCTGCTTTCGGTCGTCAACTCCGCCGCGGGCCTCGTCGGGGTCTGGGCCATTGCCGGCCGCTATGTCTCGGGAGAGCGCCGCCTGGCGGCGGTCATGCTGCTGGAGCTGGTCCCGTTCTATCACTTCTTCGCGTTCAATTATAACGCCAACGCCATTCAGCTGTCGCTGTGGCCGTGGACGATCTACGCGTTCCTGGTGTCGTTCGAAACCCGCCGCGTCGCCGCGTCCGTCGGCTTCGGCCTGCTCGCGGCGGCGACCATGCTGTCCAAGTATTTTGGCGGCGTGCTGCTGGCGGGATGCGCGCTGGCCGCGCTCACCGATCCGCGCGCGCGGGACTACTTCAGGAGTCCGGCGCCGTATCTCGGCGCGCTGGCGTTCGGGCTCGCGATGGCGCCGCATGTGATGTGGTTGCTGCAGGCGGCGAGCGGGCCGCTCGACTATCTCGCGAGCAAGACAGCCTATCCGTTCGGCTTCATTCTCGAGCGCGCCGGACATTTTATTGTCGGTTGCCTGCTGCTCAACGGTGCGCTCGCCGTGATGCTGGCCGCCGTCTGGCGGCAGATGCGCCGTGACGGGCCGGCTGTCGCGGCCATCGAGCAGGGCGGCGCCGCGGATCGCTTGCGGGTTCGCCGCCTGATGGTGCTGGTCGTGGCGCCGATCCTGGTCACCGTGGTCGTGGCGCTGGTCGGCAATGTCAGGCTGTCCACCAAGTTCGCCTTGCCGCTGTTCGCGTTGCTGCCGCTGTTATGGATGGTGCTGTACGGCGCGCGGTTCGGCGGCGCGGCGCTGCGCACGGTGATGCTGACCGCGGGGGGCCTGATGTTTGCCGCGCTGCTGCTTGCCGTGCCGGCAGCGGCGCTCAAGTTCAGGTTCGACAAGAGCCACTATGCCGAGCCGCGCGCCATCGTGGCGCGCGAGGTGACGCAGCTGTGGCACGCCGCCATGCGGACGCCGCTGCGGCTCGTCGCCGGCACCGAGGCCTATGCCTTCGCGGCGACGTTCTACAGCGCCGATCATCCCGGCAACTTCACCGATTTTTCTCAGGCCAAGGCGCCATGGGTCGATGACGCAAGGCTCGGCCGTGACGGCCTTGCGATCATCTGCCTGGCGCAGGACGGCGCCTGCCTCGATCGGATATCGGACTTCGAGGCGTTCGACAGCGTGCGGCTGACGCTCGATGGCGTGGCGAAGGATTTCCTCGGCATGCGCGGCGCGGCGTTTTCGTTCGTCGTGCTGCTGGTGCGGCCGGGGCAGGACCTGCGGGCGCCGCGCGATCCGGATTGCGCCGATGGCGTCGGCTGCGATCGCGAGCAAGCGTCGGCCGCGGCGGCGACCGACTCGATGGCTGCGGAGTTTCGTCCATGAGTATGCCGCGCGCGCTGGCGATGTATGTCGATCTGCTGCGCGACGAGGTGGCGTCGGCCGGGGTCAAGCGTGTCAGGGTGCGGCGGGCCCGCATGGCCACCGAGCTGCAGGAATTGCTGTCGCTGGTCGATGTCACCGCCGAGATGACGCGCATCGGCGACACCATCCATGCTGCGTGTGGCGCGCTGTGCGATGCGCTGGAACGTCAAGGTCTGCCCGGCCCGGTCAAGGTCGATCTCGTCCGGGAGGGGCGGCAGCGCGCCCTCGCCGCGATCGACGCGCTGGAGCAGCACTTGCGCTTGGCGCTGCCCAGCGACGAGGCGCGGGCGCTGGGGGTCGCCTGGTGCGGTGACGGCCGCGAGCCCGCATCCGGCCGGACCTGACGTGAATCGCGCCGCGGGGGGCGTCGCGCGGGCCGCGACGCCATTGCCGGCGTGTTGCAAAAGCCTTTCGGCGTCAACGGGTTGACAGGGGGCGCAAATTACTGCCGCAGTCGTAATCCTACGGTAATCTCATCGTAATCATTGGCGTTCGGCATGCCGCCGGCTCAGGAGAATGCAGTGCGAGTTCTGGTCGTGGAGGATGACCCCCAGCTGGGCCCGTGGCTGCGGGATGCGCTGGCGGATGCTTTCGGCTCGTCCGACATGGTCACCACGCTCGACGAGGGGCGGGCGGCGGTGCGGGTGCGCAACTTCGAGCTGGTGGTGATCGATCGCGGGCTGCCTGATGGCGATGGCCTCGCGCTGCTGCCCGACCTGCGGCAGCAGAAGCCGAGCCCGGCGACGGTGGTGCTGACCGCGCTCGACGATCCCATCGACATCGCGCGCGCGCTCGACGACGGCGCGGACGACTACGTCGCCAAGCCGTTCGAACCGATCGAGCTGGTGGCGCGCGCCAAGGCGGTGCTGCGCCGGCTGTTCCTCGATCGCGGCGGCGTCGTCAGCGTCGGCAATCTCAGCTACGACATCATCAACCGCGCGGTGCTGGTCGACGACAACCCGATCATCGTGCCGCGGCGCGAGCTCGCGATCCTCGAGGCCATGGTCCGGCGCACCGGGCGCGTGGTGCTGCGCGAAACGCTCGAGGTCGCGGCCTATGGCTTCGAGGACGAGATCCAGTCCAACGCGATCGAGGCGCATGTCTCGCGGCTGCGCCGCCGGTTGCGCGAAGCCAACTGCAAGGTGGCGATCCGGCCGATCCGGGGCCTTGGTTATCTCTTGAGCGGGGAGTGACGGTCGTGAAGTGGCAGACTCTCAAGCGCACCCATCGCTCCATCACGGTGCTGGCCGCGACGCTGGTCGGCGTCGTCACCACCATCATGCTGATCTGCGCGGCAGCGCTGCTGATCCGCTTCGGCGGCGACGACGACGGCACCTGGGGTGCCACCGATGTCGCCGATGCGCTCAAGCAGGCGGTAGCGCGCGATGCGCAGGGCCGCCTGATCATCAAGCAGACGCCGCGCCTCGACCAGATCGCCCGCGACTTTCCGCATTTCTGGTACGTGGTGTCGGACAAGAGCGGTGAGGTCAGCTACGGTCCGATCCCGCGTTGGCGGCCGCGGAAGCCGACCACGTCGCACGAAGGCACCAGCTTCCTCGCATACGCGGTCGACGGCGAGACGCGCAACCTCAAGAAGATGGCCGCCTTCCGCACCACGCCGGTCGGCGAGGTCTGGATCGAGACCGGCGGCGTCGCCTATACTGCTGCCCAGCTGACGATGGGGGCGCTCACCGACGCGACCATCGTCGCGCTGCCGATCCTGCTCGTGCTCGCCGTCACCGCGTTCACCGCGCTGGTGTTCGTGCCGGCGCTGATCGCGCGTCCGGTGCGCGCCGTCGCCGCCGCCGCCGAAACCATCGATGGCGTGCCCGACGGCCGCCGGCTGCCCGAGGGCGATGCGCCGGCCGAGCTGCTGCCGCTGGTGGCGGCGTTCAACCGAGCGCTGGCGCGCATCGACACGGCGTCGAAGGCGCAGCGCAACTTCCTCTCCAACGCGGCCCATGAGCTGCGCACGCCGCTGACCAATGCGCGCACCACGCTCGAGCAGGTCGCCGATCCGGCGCTGCGCGGCAAGCTGATCGCCGAGAACCAGAAGTTGTCGTCGATCGTCACCATGCTGCTGCAGCTGGCACGCATCTCGATGGAGCCGGCCGAGCTGACGCGGCTCGACCTCGTCGCGCTGGCGCGCAAGGTCACCGCCGAGCATGTGCCGATGGCGCTGCGCAGCGGCGGCGATATCGGCTTCTCGGCGCCGCCCGCCCCGATCTGGGTGCGGGGATCGGAAGCGGCGATCGCGGTGGCGCTGTCCAACCTGATCCGCAACGCCGTGCGCCATGCCGGCAACGCGGGGCCGATCCTGGTCAAGGTCGAGGCGCCGGCGCGTCTTTGCGTGGTCGACACCGGCCCCGGCCTGCAGTTCAGCCAGTCGGGCCTGCTGCTCGAGCCCTACAAGCGCGGCAACACCCGCGCCGACGGCATCGGGCTCGGCCTGTCGATCGTGTCCCAGGTGATGATCACGCACAACGGCAACCTCGCCATCAGCGAGACGCCGGGCGGCGGCACCACGGTCGAGCTGAGCTTTCCGGTCGAGCGCCGTCAAGCCGGCGCTTTCGGCGCCGAGGCCGAGAAAGCCGCCCATGCCGTGCCCCGTGGGCTCGACGGGACCGTTCCGGCGGCCTGACGCGCCATCCGGCCAATGCCCAGCAGACCGGTCGACCCGCGTGTGTCGGTCGTGCATGCGCCAGTGGCGCGTCAGTGTGCGGTAAGCAACGCCTGCGAGGCTTGCCCATCCCAACTGATTCCCCAAAGGCGGACGGACATGGTGAAGGCGAAGCGCGAGCAACAGGCAGTGGCGGACGATCTCAGCGAGGACAAGCAGGCGCCGACCACCACCACCACCTTCACGCTGCCGGCGCAGGCCGCTGCCGTCGATCAGTGGGCCAACATCTTCCACATCCAGACCAACCCGCTCGGCGTGCGCCTGTGGTTCGGGACCACGCGGGGCGACTCCAGCGACACCACCGATATCCGTGCGGCCGTGTTTCTGCCCGGTGACATCGGCCGGCTGTTCCTCGCCCATGCGCGGGCGCTGGCGGAGACGCACAAGATCGTGCTGGACACGGCGGGGCCTGCGGAGCGCAGCCTCAACTGAAGGCCTACCGGCGCGCTCACGCCTCCGGCGGATCGGCTGGCGCGGGATACCGTGCGGCGAGCTGGCGGAGCGACAGCGCGCATTCGTCCGGCGTCAGCCTGCGCGTCGCCAGCACGATGCCCTCGCGGGCTTGCGCCGGCGCATGAAAGGGCTCCTCGCCCCACACCTGCGGCTCGGGCCCATGCGGGCCGCGCACCCAGACGAAGGTGTAGAGGTCGTTCGGCCGGCGGTGCTTCGGCATGGCGAGGGGGCTCCCGCGGGTAGAAACGGGCCGACTATAGCGCGCCGCCGCGGCGGATGCGCGCCCGGCGACCGCACCACGCCGTGAATGATCGGCTGGGTTGCCGCGACCGTCGAGGCCCTGCCGGGGCGCTTGTCAGTGCCGATCGTCCGGCATGCCGTCTTTACATCCATTTACAAGCTGCGACGACGTCTCACGAAGATTTTCACCTGCTGGACGGTAAGCCAGCACGCAGGACTGCGCGCATTGCGAGTCGGCGTTTGGAGATGAGCGGTCGCGCAGGCGCGCCGCAGCGTTGCCGGGGGTGGATATGAACGGTGTGGGAATGCGGCCGACGGGGCCGGTGGTCGGTCAAACCTGTCGTCTTGCCGGCGTCGCGGCTGTTCTGCTGGTCAGCACGGCGCTTACCACGCCCGCACGCGCCGAAGGCGGTCAATCCGGATTGTGGTATGACTTCGGCAGTGGCTTTGTGGCCGACGGCATCGGCGGCATTGACCAGCCCACATCTCGCGGCAACGAAGGTGCGGCGGGCACGGGCTGCTGCAGCGGCGCCGGCGGCGGCGGCGGCGGCGGCGCCGGCACGACCGGCGGCAACGGCGGCGGCACCAGCTTGCTGCCGGGAGGAGCGGGCGGTGCTGCTCCCGGTGCCAATGGCGGCAGTGGTCTGACGGACGCGAATGGTGCCGGCAGTGGCGGCGGCGGCGGCGCGCACGGCTTTGGCGGGAGTGTCCTGCCGTCGGTGGTCGCCAGGGGCGGCGACGGCGGCCGCGGAGGAGATGCGTTCGCGGGGCCAGATGCGGCGCGGCCGACTGCCGGAGGCGGCGGAGCGGGCGGTTATGGCGCGGTCGTGATAGGCGATGGCACGTCTCTGTTTGGCACGCTGTCGGTCAATGTCACGGGCGGCAATGGTGGCGCTGGCGGTGCCGGCTATGGCGGTCAGGCCGCGAGTGGCGGCACGGGTGGCAGCGGCGGCACCGGACTGGACTTTACCCCCAACAATGGCGCCCATGATGCGGCGTTCATGATCAATGGCGCGGTGAGGGGCGGCACTGGTGGTGCCGCAAGTGCTCACGGGCTCGGCGGGAGCGGCGGCATGGGACTGTCGTACTCGGCCAACGGCAGCGGCCGGACGCAGTTCTCGATCAACGGAACGGTGACGGGCGGGACCGGCGGTGCCGCAGGCGCCAATGACTACGGCGGAAGTGGTGGTACCGGGCTGGATGTCCGGAACGCCGCCGCCCAGGAGCAGTTCACGATCAATGTCAATGGTGCCGTCGCCGGTGGCGATGCCGGTCCCGTGGCGGTGAACGGGTATCTCGGCAACGGCGGGGTCGGCCTCGTCGGCAAGAACGTCACTGTGGTGATGGGCGCCGGTGGCAGCATCAGCGGCGGGATCGGGTCGTCCGGGCAGGCGAATGCGATCGAATTCATCTACGGCAGTTTCAACACCCTGGTCTTCACAGGTTCGACCTCGCAGCTGCACGGCGGCATCAGTGTCAACAACATCAACGCGACGTCGACTTTGACTCTTGTCACCGATGTCACCACGTTGGTCGACAACGCCATCAGCGGGAATGGTTCTCTCGGCAAAATGGGGGCGGGGACCATCACGCTGACCGGGGCCAATACCTATTCCGCGGGCACGTATATCGGCCGCGGCACCGTGCAGTTGTCCGGCGCCGGAACGCTGGGAAATGTCGGCAACCAGACGGTCGTTTTCTCTGGAGCGACACTTGATCTCGGCGGCACGACCCAGACGCAGAAATCGGCGTATCTCGCCGGCGGCACGATCATGAACGGCAGCCTGAATGCGCCGATCAGTTCCACCGGCGGCACCATCCAGAACCTCGGCGGCACGGCGAGCCTGACCACCACCAGCGGTGTGACGGCGCTGCAGGGCACGCTCGGCTATTCCGGTGCCACCGTCGTCAATGGCGGCACGCTGGACGTGCAGGGCACGATCACCCATACGGCGTCGGTGACCGTCAATTCCGGCGGCACGCTGATGGGCCGCGGCATCATCGATCCGCCCTTCGTCACCATCAACAGCGGCGCCACCTTCGCGCCGGGGGGCGGTACGCCCGGCAGCTCGACCGGCATCGTCGGCGATCTCGCCCT
>NZ_JBFRFW010000039.1:0-29218 GCF_052115025.1 Bradyrhizobium sp. 2TAF24
ACGCCCGGCCGCGCGGTGTCGACCTGGCCGGTGAGATCCGGCGTCTGGTTCTCGATGCCGAGCGTCACGCTGCCGCCCGGCGCCAGGATGTTGATGTCGCCGCCGGCCTCGGTGCGGATGCGGCCGAGCTGATACACCGACAGGTCGCCATGATAGGCCGTGGTCGGCGTACCGATGGTGCTGCCGGGAAACAGGGTCTGGATCGCCTTGTAAGCGCGATCATAGCCCTTGCCGCCAGTACCCTCGCCGCCCGCCACGGCGCGTCCGCCAGCTTTCAGTTCAGCGAAGTACACCTTCTCGATCAGCGGCATCTGCACACTCGGCGCCAGCCCTCGGAACAGCGCGACGGCCTGATCGGCCGGCAGCACCGCATAGCCGAGCGTCTTGTTCAGATAGTCGACGAGATCGGCGGTGTGGCTTTGCAGCACTCCGCCGGCATTGGCCGGATCGAAATAGGTCGTGATGAAGCCGGCGATATTCGGACCGTTCTTGCCGAGGCCGACGGCGACGCTGATCGACGCCCCGGTCGGCGTCAGCAGCGCGTTGGCGGCGTTGCCGATGCTGGCGATGCCGATGCCATTGAACACCGTCCCAGACTTCGCCACCGGCGTCTGCACCGTGATGTCGCGACCAGCCTCGATATCGAGGAACCCTGGACCGCCGATCCGGATGTTGAAACCGTTACAGTCGGCCGGCGTCCGACAGCTGGTCATGTCGCGGCCGGCCTGGATTTGCGAGACATCGCCAGGCTGGTTGTTCTGCAGTTCGAACAGGGGCGAGAGAATGTCGAGGCCAGCCCGGACCTGCGCCCGCTTCGACGTCGCAAGGATCACCCGGTTCAGGCTACCGAGCGCATAGACATGCACGGCGCGCGGATCGTCGGGCTGGGCGAAGTTCGAGGCCACGCTGCTAGTGGACTGATCCGACAAGTTGAAGATGGTTCCGACGTAGTTGCTAAGGAACGCCTTCGCAAACGGTGCCGGCGCGATGCCGGTCATGCTGACGCCCGTATTCCGAATGTCCCGTCCCGCCAGCAGCTCGACCTGAGCGGTCGGAGCCTGCAGCGCATACAGTACATTACCGGCACCAGTGGGGGCGCCGTCGACGAAAATGGTCGACCCTAGCGTCTGCGTGCTGGTGATGGAGCCGGTCGCGGCCACGACGTTCATGACCGGTGGCACATAGTCGCCGTTGAGCGTGATGTCGCCGCTCATCGCCATCACATTGAAAGCCGTGTTGGCGCTGTAGCTGGTGAAGAAGCCCCACGGCGACCTGCGATCGTAGCAATCCGTATTGCAACCCTCGAGGCCGTAATGGTTGACATCCCGGTTTTGCAAAGCCGCGCGGGTCGGATCCCCGACCACGAGGCCGGCCGCACGATCCGAGACGATGGCAGCACGGCCATCGCCCACCATCACGTTCACCCGGGTCGTCGCGCCGATGGCGGCTGCCCGCACCTCGCCGACGCCCCGGCCGACCGCGATGTTGGCGTTATCCAAGGCGCCGGCCACGGCGAGCTGGAGGGGGCCGCCGCCAGTCGTCACCACGTCGCTCGCGCTGACGGCGCCGGTCGGCGCCCGCAGCGTGGTCGGCGCGCTGATGTCGACATTGCTGAGATTGCCGCCGACACTCACCACGACACTGCCGCCGCCGAGCGCACCGAGGCCACGATAGCCCGTGACGTTGGGCGGACGGTCGATGCCTATGATCGGCCTGGCCGGACTTTGATAGTAACTGCCGAAATTGATGTACGATGTGCCGTTGACGACTGGCGCCCCCGCTGCCCCGGGGGCGCTCTGGGTCCACAGCCAGAACGTCGCCAGGCCGCTGCCGGCCCAACCAATATCACGATCGTAGGACGGAATGAGAACGCTCGCGCTGCTGAGGTCGCCCTGCACGACGACCCGTATGTCGCCGCCGCGCTCAGGATAGCTCGCGACCACCTTTGACGTCAGCGCCGTTGAATAGAGGGAGTCCCATGTGATTTTTCTGGTTTTGTAGCCGAGATAAGTGTCCGAGCGATTGTTAAAGGTCGACCTGATGTAGGGCCGCGTCGGCGTCTTGAACCCGGGAATATCGGCTGACGGCGTTCCCGCGGTGTAGATGCCGAACGGCGTCGTCAGGATGACGTCGCGTGCGGCGGCGAGATCGAAGTCACCGGTTCCGGTGCGCACCACGCTCGGGATCAGGAATCCGCCGGTGTCCTTGTGCGGGTCGTTGAACAGGATCGAGCCCGTCCCTGCCGCGAGCGCCCCCTTGGCGACCAGCCCGAGCGGATCGGCGGCGGTGAAATCGGCGCCCGCCACCAGTCGCAGCGAGGCCGATCGCGAACCTGCCGGCAGCAGTGCTGAGATTACGAAGATCTTGCCGTCCGGCGTGGTGATGGGAGCATTGAAACCATCGCTCAGGCTGCCGTTGAAATTGAGATTGCCGGCTGCGCGCAAGGTCAGCGCCATCGGCTCGCCGCCGAACCGCAGGGCATGCAGGTCGATACCGGTATTGAGCTGCGACGGGCTCTGCAGCAGCGTCATGTCGCCGCTGCCGCGCAGCTCGATGCCGGGCATCAGATGCGTGGCCGCATTGCTTCCGACCGCGCCGACGTTCGCCAGGATCGCGGCGGCATTGGCCATATAGGCCTGCGCATCGGCATTTGCGGGTGACGCCGCGTTGCCGATCCAGGCGTCGACATAAGGCGTCGCCGTGATGTCGTAGACCTTCACGGCCTCCAGACCGATCGTCCGCGCTCCCGTGATCGAGGCTCCGGCATCGGAGATCGCCACACCGGCCGCGCCCGTGCGTGGCGCGCGCAGCCAGACCTTGCCGCCATTGAGGCCCTGTCCGGTTACGTCGATCCACGCGCCGCCGGCCAGCGTCAGCTGCCCGGCGCTCTGGCTGGCAAGGCCCAGGAAGACTTCGCCGGCATCGCCATCCGCACTGCTGGCATGGGCATCGAGGCCGGCGCCGGGCGCGAGCGTGAGGTTGTTGCCGGCGGAGAGGCGGATGCGGCCACCGGAGGCGCCATGGGCATCGATCAGCCCGGTCACGGTCAGGTTGCCGCTGACCGCCGAAAGCTCGACCTCGTGAGCCGTGATGTTCGGCACCTCGATATCGCCGTTGCGCAGCGTCAATGCCTGCTTGTCGGAGAAGCCGCTCACGACAGCAAGCAGCGTCCTCGCGTCGCCGCTGCCGAGATCCAGCGCCACCCGCGCGCCGCGATATCCTGCAACGGTCGCAACACGGAGCTGGCCGTCGAGCTGCGCAATGCCGTGCGGCGCCGCGATGGCGAGTGCACCGGCATCGCTGCCACGGCTCGACGCGGCGAGATCGACCTGCGATGCCCTGCGCGGGTCGAGCCTTGCGAGATCGCCGCCGCTGAGATCGAGCACCGCACTGCCGGCGATCGCCACATTGCCGTTGGACGAGCTCAGAGTGATGCTGCCCGCCGGAGCGAGACGGACCACCTCGAAGAACGTGGCCGCGGCGCCGGACACATCGGTCAGGGAGCCGGCTGCGAGCGTCACTCCGGCATTCCCGCTGAGATTGACGACGCCGGACGGCAGCACGATCGCGGTGCCCTGCACGATCGATCCGGCGGTCACGGTGAAATGGGCGCCAAGCGAGTTGACGGCCGTGATCGCCGCGACCGGCGTCGCCACGCCGGTCAGTGTCACCGCGCCGGTCGCGTTCAATGTGGTATCGGCCCCTGCGGCACCGGTCACGCGCGGCGTTGCGACCACGAGATCGCCCGCGGTGTTGAGGACCCCGATCCCCGATCCGATCACCTGCGCCGCGGCGCCCAAGGTAACACTGCCGAAGCCGCCAACATTGAGCGTGCCGGGGCCGATGGTGAGTTCGGTCGTGTTGAACACGAGCGATCCCTGCCCGGCGGTGCCGGCACCGACTGCCGTCGGAGCGCCGGCAAGGGTCAGTTGCCCGGCGCTGATCACGGCGCGATCGCCGGCCGCGCCGAATCCCGTGATGGTCGGGCTGGACAGGCTGAGACTGGCGATCTGCGCCCGCCCGGTCGCCGCGTCGGTGCCGCCGAGAACGGTGGAGCCGTAGACGTTGATCCCCTGCCCCGCGCTCAGCGTCAGCATGGCAGTCGGCGCGATGCCGCGCGACGCATCGCCGCGCACCAGCGCCGACAACAGATCGGTCGTCAGCGTGATGCCGCTGGGATTCTGACCGCCGATATTGATGATCGGAGCAGCAATCGTGACAAACGGCGCGCCAAACACCGCCGTGTTGTCGAGGCTGAAGTTCGAGGTGTTGGCGAGCACCAGGCTGCGGCTGGCGTCGACGCGCGCGCCGGCGCCCACCACCAGGCGGCTGGTGCCGGATGCGGTCAGCGCGATCGGCAGCGCCGACGGGGCATTGGACGCCAGCAGGAACGCGCCGCCGCTGAGGGCGAGCGTACCGATCGGCCGTCCGCTGGTCGGATCGAGCGGGAACAGATCCGGCAGCTTGCCGGCCGCACTGGTGTCGATCACCGCGCCGGGATCGAGCACCAGCGAATTGGACGCCCGCAGCATCACCTCGGGCAGTGCGAGCATCGCATGGCCGCCGATCTCGATATCGGTCGCGGCGCTGCCGATCTGCAACTGGGTGGAGGTCAGCGATCGCACGCCACCGATCAGGATGCTCTGCGCCCCGATACGGTTGATGAAATCATCGGTGATCGCGGTGAAGCCGGCACCTGCGACATCGCCCTTGCCGATCACGGCGAGCCTGGTGCCGACGATGTCGGCCTCGCCGGCGCGGCCGCCGGGCGCAAAGGAGAAATCGCCCTGCCCCTGGAAGTCGATGCCGTTCGCGGCACTGAGCACGAAGCGGCCGGCGTCGACCGGCAGCCGCGGCACGATCGCATTGGCGGCGATCGCCTGGGCGCGGAAGAACTGGCCCACCGTGGTCTCGGCGTATTGCGACTGCTGACGCACCACCGCGCCCGGCGTGACCACGAACAGCGAGGCCAGCGGATCGCGGATCGCGGTGTTGGCGACCGTGCGATAACCCGTCACATAGAACGATCCCGAGGGGCGCTGCACGGCAAGCGCCTGCGACGATGGCGGCAGGCCGGTGGCTGCGATGGTCACCTTGAACGCGCCCGGCAGCAGCGCATAGTGGCCCGGCAGCAGCGTGTAGGTGCCCGCAGCCAGCCCGTCGATCCCGGCGAGCGTTACCTGGTCACCGATCTTCAGGTTGACGTTTGGCGCGGCCACCGCCATCTGATCGCCGTTGCTCGACGCCATCAGCGGCGAGCGCGGCGCATAGCCGGATCCAAGGCTCGGCAGGATGGCAAAGGTATTGACGCCGTTCAGGGTATCGACCGAGCCGCCGATGCCGCTGACGAACTGGAAGCCGTAGAGATCGCCGCCGCCGGATTCGTCGATCTTCGCCGCGGCCTTGCCGTCCGCGGCGCCGGCAACCGTCACCGACTTGCCGTACAACGAGATCACCTTCTGCGGCGCCTCGGTCATGATGATCGGTTTCCCGATCCAGTCCGTGCCATAGATATAGAGGTTGTTGCCGACCGGAGAACCATAGGGAATCAACGCGCCGGCGGCCGACACCGAGGTGACACTGCCCGGCAGCAGATTGATGATGGACGTGCCCGGATGGGCGGGATCGCCCAGCGTGATCTGGCCGATCGGTGCACGCAGCACGCCGCCCTGGTTGATGGTGGGGGCGATGATCCGGATCTGGCCGCCGGCCGACAGCGGCAGTGGCGGCAGGTCGACGCCATTACGGGCGAAGGTGATCACGCTGGCCGGCCCCGCCGCGCTGACCGTGAACAGCGCCAGTTGCGAAACAAAGTCGCCGCTCGCCGGCGCCGCTGTGATTGGGTAGATCTGCGCGGCTGTGAAACCGAGATCGCCGAAAGTGTTGAAACTGCTGTAACCGCTGTAACCGCTTCCCGCGCTGGCCGCGCTCTGCGCGGTGGCCGCCGCGAGGCGGATGTCGCCCGCACTGGTGAAGCGCATCGCCGCGAACCCCGGCAGCGCCACGGCCTGGCCCGCCGGTGTCTGAAAGCTGGCGCCACTGCGCAGCAGCCCGTCGATGTCGATCAGGCTCGCCTGCACGGCCAGCGTCGCGCTCCCCGCCAGGGCGGCGATGATGTTCGCCTGGGAACTATTGAAGTCATTGAAGGCGCTGCGCTGGCCGCCGCCGAGGTTGACATAGGCCGATGCCAGATGGACGTCGGCGCCCGCCGTGGCGCTGAGGCCGGTTGCACTGATGGCGAGGCTGCGATCCGTGCGCAGATTGATGCTGCCGTTGAAGATCACCGCATCGGCCGCGCCGAGCGAGACCCCGGAGAAGCCGGCATCCATGATGGCATCGGCGCTGACATGCAACTGCCCCTGCAACACGGCCGGCAGGAGGTCGCCGATCTTGAGCCCATCCGGGGCGAAGGACTGCCGCCCCTGCGTCAGCACCAGCGCGCCGACGGGCTGGCGGTAGCTCGCACCATAATAGCTCGCCCAAATGGTCTGATCGATCACGAGGCTGCCGCCTGCCGCCGATGGACCGCCGCGATTGGCGAGCAGCGTCGAATCGAGCAGCAGGCCTTGCGACGCCACGATCCGGACCGCGCCGGCGTCGGTCGCTACCGGCGTTGTCACCAGCCACGAGGCCAATCCGCTCCGCGACGGCAAGGCGATGACACCCGCGGCGCCGGACACGTCGATCAGCGATCCCGCCCGGGCGATCACCGTCCCCAGCGGCGCCAGCCCCGACTGCGCACCCGGGCTCGTGGCCGTCGTGGATGCGCCGTAATAGCTGGTGAAAGGATAAGCCGCCGGATCATATCCCCAGGTGTTGATGTTGACGCTGCCGCCGTTCCACAGCCGGTAGCCAGCAACTCCGCCCGCGTCCTGATAGGTCTGCACCAGGCCGCGCGCGAGCAGCCGCGCGTTCGCGCCGAGCCACAGGCTTTGCGCCGGATCATACGGCGCCGGGAACGTTTCCATCGGCTTGACGGGACCGTAGAGGTCGAGATTGATGGTGCCGGCCGGTGCATCGATGATGCCGTCGAACGTGAGCTGGCGCCCGGCATGCAGCTTCACCACCGCGCCGGGATCGGTTGTGATCCGCGCGCCGATCGCGACGGTCAGCCGGCCGGTGAACGGATCGACCGCGCTGAGCACGAGGTTCACCGGCGGCGCGTTCTGGGACGGAGCCAGCGCTCCGAGCACGGCGATGTCGGCGATCCGCGCACCGGCCGCGGCGCCCGTCACGGCATCGCTGACCTTCAAGACCTGGGCATGCAGCTGCAGGTCGACGCCAGGTGCGACCGCGACGCCGTTATAGCCGATCGCGGTGTACTGGCTGAAGCCGCCGCGCGCAAAGAACGATGGATCGAGCCACAGCGTGCCGGTGTCCGCCGGCCGCTCGCCGCCGATCTGCACGCTGGCCGCAGCGATGGTCAAACGCCCGCCGCCATTGAACCCGGCCGACCGCAGCGATCCCTGCAGGCTGACGCTGCCGGGGTAGACAAGCGGCGTGATCTTGTTGAAACCCTGCACCTGTGCATTGCTGATCAGGCTGATGTCGCCGCCCGCGCCGACCGGCAGGCCGGAGGCACTGGTCTTGAACTTGCCGTTTGCCTGCACCCAGCCGCCGCTGGATGCATCGATCGACGCGCCGGCAGCTACCTGGACGCTGCCCTTGGCGTAGATCGCCACTTTGCCGCCATCGGGGAGCGCCGCATTCGCGACGCCTCCATTGAGCGCATCGTTGGTCCACAATCCCGCGACGTCGATGACGCTGCCGCTCTTCAGCAGCACGTCGCGTGTCGGCGAACCGTAGCCCTGCGAAGCATCGACCGTCACCGCGCCGCCCCGCGCGATCAGCTGCCCGTCGAGCGAGACGCCCGCGCCCGTGCTCAAGCTGATCGTGCCGCCATCGGCGACCCGCAGCGTCGCGCCACCGACCAGGCTGATGCCGCCGCCGGAGAACTTCAGGGTCACCGGGTCGGACAGACCGTTGCCGCCGTTGATGCTGATCTGGCCATAATTGCTGTCGTTGAGCGTCTTCGCCGACAGGAACAGCGTCTGCTGCCACGCCGCCGGCAGCAGTGTCGCAGGATCTCGCTTGCCGGCCGTCACGGTGCTGGCGGCAAACACGTCGTCCGGCGCCTGCACGGTCGGCGCGATCACGACGTCCGGCGGCGTGACCACGTCGGCACCGATCACAAGGGCACCATTGTGTGCCATGTTGCCGGCCGTGCGCTGGTACAGACCATTGCTGGCGACCGCATTGACCTGGGCATCGACCTCGGCCTGCCAGGCAACGACGCTCAGGCTGCCGGCCGAGCGGCCTTCCAGATAGGCCGGCTGGACGCGCGTCTGGCTGAACGGACTGACGTAGATCTCCTTGACGCCCCAATGGGCGTGATCGACCATGAACTGCCCGGCGACGCCGACATAGGCGATGTCCGCCGGCGCCTGGTTGATGTCATAGATGCGCCCGTCGGCGCCGATCAGGCGGGTGGCCGGCACCTCGCCGCCCCGGTGCCAGATCGAGCCGCCGGCGATGTTGATCGCCACGCCCGGCCGCAGGATCGCATCGCCGGTCGAGAACACCGATACCGAGCCGCCACCCGTCAGGCGCTGATCGATGGTGTGCGGCACGAGGCCGAGCCAGCCCGAGACCTCGAGCAGGCCGCCGGTGGTGTAGACGCGATCGGCGGCGACGCGGTTGAGGTCATGGCTGTTGACCCAGAGATTCAGACCGGTGAGCAGCCCGCCCCGGTTGAGCGGCGAATCCCGCAATTCGTTGCCGCGGACGTTCACCTTGACGGCGTCGTCGGAGGCCGCCGCCAGGACGCCCTGCAGGCCGCCGACATCGATGGCGACGCCGTCGGCGACGTAGACCCGCCCGGCGTCAAACGCCTTGGAGACACCGAGCCCGGGTACGTTGTGGTTCAACGAATAGATCAGGTCGGCATTGCTCGAGGCCTGGAGCACGACCTGCCCCGCCGGCAGCAGCAGGCTTGCCGCTCCCAACAGGTTGACGGTCTGCCCCTCCGCACGGAACAGCGACTGTTGCTGCGGCTGGCCGTCGAGCGCAGTGCGGCCGTTCTGGTCCGGCAGGATCGCCACCAGGCTTCCCGCCCCGAGCTCGACAGTGCCAAGACGCGTCGGTATGACAAGATAAGTCGGCAGGTCGAGGCTGCTCGCGCCGGAGATCGACTGAGACCTGACGCCATCATGCGCGATCAGGGTGATCGAGCCGGCGGCATCAACCGATGTGACGGCCGACAGAATCCCCTGCTGCCGCACCGTCATGCCGGCGAGCGAAATGTTGCCGGTCGGCGCGCTGATCAGCCCCTGAGCCGTGTTGGTCACGGTGCCGCCGTTCAGCAGATTGACCTCGACGCCGCGGATGCTGGGATCCGTGCTCTGGGTCAGATAGACGGCGCTGCCCGCGGCGAGCACGGTCTGTCCATCCGGCGTGGCAATGCTGCCGCTGTTGCGGACATTGGCGCCGAGCAGAAACACGTTGCCTCCGCCGGTCGTCACCGACTTCGGCGGCGCGGTCTGGATCAGCGCGCCGGGCTCGACGACCACATCGCCCGCCGCTCCGCTCGATGCGAAGATCGGATCGGAGATCTTCTGCTTGGCGATATCGTAGGCCTGCTGGTTGACGATGCCGCTTTTGAACCGCTGATCGGTGATGCCAAGGGTCGACGCCACCAGCGAGCCGACATTGACCTGGCTGGCGCCACCGAAAATGATGCCGTTCTGGTTGATCACCAGCACCTGGCCGTCGGCCCTGATGCTGCCGAGGATCTGGCTCGGGCCGACATTGCCGGTCACGCGGTTGAGCACGCTCCAGGTCGTGTTGCCCTGCTGGTTGAAGACGACGTCGGTCCGCGCCCCGACATTGAACGACTGCCAGTTGAGGATCGCCTGCGGCGAGGTCTGGGTGATGGCGACGTTGGTGCGACCATTGACCATCGCCTGGGTCGGCAGGCCCGCACCGCTCCACTGCAGCGTCCCCGGCGCCGCGCCCGGCGCGACCTGCAGCCCGCCCGGCGCAAGGCCATTGGGCACCGCGACCTGCGGCAACGCCTGCGATGTGCCCGCGGCCTGGGCCCCATTGCGCGCCGCCGCCTGGGTCGCCTGCATCGCCTGGATCGCCTGCACGGCGCGGGTCAGCGCGCTTGCGCTGCGCGCGGCCGCATCCGCCGCCTGCTGCGCCGCTGCGGTCGTGGCGCCCGCCGCATAGGCCGGCGCCGCGATCACCGGTGCGCCGCCGAGCTGGGCCGCCCCGGCCGGCGGGCCCGCAAGGACGAGGGCCGCCACGCTGACGCTGGCGAGCAGAGCGGAATGACGGCGGGCAGAGAAGGAAAACGACATGATGCGGACTTCCGGCGACCCAGGCATGGACGAAGGACTTGAGCGAGGGACAGCCCCAGGCGCCCGCCGACCGACCACTGGATGAGATCGACCGCGGCAGGATGCTGTCCTGTCCTGAAGACGACCGCATCGCCGCCGAGCCCGCCAAAAAAATGCGCCGACATGATCGGAGCGGTCGGCCGCTCAGCTGAGCAGCACCAGTCCGCCCGGCAGGACCCTGGTTTTCAAGGCGAAAATGTCCGCGATCTTGGCCACCGCGTCCTCGATCCGGTCGATCCGGAACGTCGCGTCGAGCACCAGGCGGCCGATATTGTCGTTCAACAGCACGATGCGCCCGCGGCGATAACGATTGATCTCCGGGATCACCTCGGCCAGCGCCCTGTTCTCGAACACCAGCAGCCCATGCTGCCAGCCCTCGACCGCGCGGCCGTCCGTGGCGGCGACGCGGTCGAGCCCGCGTGCGTCATAGGCCACCTGCTGGCGCGGCTTGAGCGTGATGACCTCGTGCCGGCACTCGACCTGCACCGCGCCGTCGAGGCAGGTCACCGACACCGCCTGCCCGTCATAGCGCAGGCTGAACTTCGCGCGCGCCGCGCTGACCCGGCCGCCGCCCGCCACCACCACGAACGCATCCGCCGGCGCGGCCGCGTCGATCCCCGTATCGACCGCGATCTCGCCGGCGATCAGCTCGACCTGGCGCGCCCGCGGATCTGCCGCGGCAAGGCTGGTGCGCGTGTTCAGCGCGACCGCCACCGTATCGGCGAACGTGATGGTGCGCCGCTCACCAACATCGGTGCGATAGCTGGCCGACAGCTCGGACAGCGACGGCCAGAGATCGAGCGGCGGGCGCGCCGCGAGATAGGCCACGCCGCCGGCCGAGGCGGCGATGGCGCCGCCGAGCCACGCCCGCCGGCTGAGGCTGGACCCGCGCCGCGACGCGCCGGAGGCGGCGACAGGCGGCTGCGCCGCCGCCATGTTGCGCGCCACCGACCGCAGCACGTCCCACTGCACGTTCACCTCGGCGAACGCGCGCCGGTGCGCCGGACTTTCGGCACGCCACCGCTCGAATGCGTCGACATCAGTCCGGCTGACCTCGCCCGCGCGCAGCCGCGCGGCCCAGCGCCGCGCCTCGGCCATCAGCTGCGCCCGCGCTGCGCCGGGCTGGTCGTTGTCATTCGTCATGGTCGTGATCCGCGGCACGGCTGCCGCCGCCACCCATATACAAGACGTCTGCGGACGCGCGCGCCCGCCTCTTCAGCCGTGCCCCTTCGAAATGCTTGCCACAATGCGCCAGGGCGTGATTCATCTCCCGCTCGACGGTGCGCAGCGAAATGCCGAGGCGCTCGGCGATCTCGCGATAGGACAGCTCGTCCACCAGGGCCGCGGTGAACACCGCCCGGCAGCGCGCCGGCAGCTGCGCCACGACCCGCTCCAGGGCAGCCATTTCGGACCGCATCGCCGCGATGTGCTCGGGATCGAGCACGTCGGTATCCGCCACCATCAGCGCCTCGAGCTCGGCCTTGCCGACCCAGCGGTTCTCGGCGCGCTGGCGATCCACCGCGACATTGAGCGCCATGCGATAGAGATAGGATTGCGGCCGCTCCAGCGCCACGATGTCGGGGCCACGATCGAGGCGCAGCCACGCCTCGTGCAGCACTTCCGTGGCGGCATCGGCTGAACCGAGACGCCGCGTCAGGCGCCGCCGGAGGTCGTCATACCCCGAGACCAGCAGCTTGCGCAGCAGAGCGCGTCCGATTTCGACCACCGCCCGGCCTCACGGTTCGCCGACCGCCGCGCGCCGCTGCTCCGGCGCGGCGGCCAGGCAGCCGGCGGAGACGGCCGCACGCTGCGGCGAGATCACGAGAACGACCGGCTGCGGCAGATCGGCCGGCGGCGATCGCCCGATCGGCAGCGCCCGCGTCACCTCGTCGAGCGCGCCATCGAGCGCATCGTCTCCGGTGGTATCGAGGCGCTGCGAGCGCAGCACGACGCCGGACTGTCCGATCCACAGCTTGAGCGCCAGGCGGTAGCGGCCCGGCGCGGTGCGCCCATCGCGGCACAGCGCCAGCTCGACGGCGCGCTGGATGTCCCGGAAGTAGCGCGTGGCCCCCGGCGGCAGGCCGGCGACGGGCGCCGGCACAGGCGGCGCGACGATCTTGAAGGCGGCCTCATCCGCGGTGAACGGCTGCGCCACGAGCCCCGATCCCGCGAGCAGCAGCGCAAGCGCCTCGCGCGGCATCATCGCGCCCTGGACGTCGCTCGACCGCCGCCCCGCGGCATGCCGGGCATCGACCAGCACCTCGATATTGGTCGCCGCGCTGAATGCCTGCAACGCCTTCGCCAGCGGCTGCGCCGGCAGGTCGAAGCGGATGGGAGCCGGCACCGCCGACGATACCAGCGCCTGCGCGGCGGCACTCGCGACCGGCCCGACCGGCGACACCGCCGCCAGCAGCACGCCCCCGAGCGCAACGCAAACGCCCGGCACCGCCGGCGCGCGAACGCCCCGCTTCTGTCGCGACCTGTCGATCAATCCACCAGACGTCATGGCAGCCGGTTTTGGCGCGTCCCGATGCCGCAGGGAGTGCGGCCGGCATGCGGATGTCACCCCGCCGCCCATCGGCCCGAGGATGCGGCGGGACGCTAGTGGCGCAATATTACAGTCTGACGACAGAGCAGGGCGACAGGCGGCAGTGGCGGCGGACAGAGGAGCCGCTCACAGAGCACCTCGCAACAAAAATTACACGGCACTGCTCCAGCGTCATCAAATCAGCTCCTTAAGAGACATGAGGAAGCACCGAGGCAAAACCATCGGCAAATCTCGGGGTCCATGATCCGCGCGTAAAAACATCTGCGCCTGAAAACCTGCCCAAAAGGCGATAACGTTTGAACTCTGGGTCGCGAACACAATGCCGCGTTTTCTCCGCAGCGGCCTCGGGGCTCTTTATCGAAACAAGGCGCAGGAGAAACCGGAAGTGCGGAAGCGGGATGATCTGGATCGGGATGGCGTCATCTCCACGAAGAGAGGTCTGCCATCTGCTCGCAGGCAAATTCTCTCGCGCCAGGAGCATGTCACTTCACGCGAGATCAGCAAGAAAACGCCCGTCCAGTCACATGGATACTCCGGACATCTGCCGCTTGGCTTTGAGCTGGATGTCTCGTCGAGCGAGTTGCAATCATAGAGCCGACCACTACAATAGATTGCGATTCAAGCTGATGATAGCGGCTGCGACCCGCACTATGGCGTGATCTTCCTTATACAAAGCATCTATTTCAGAGACTAAAGAGATCGAACGGGGCCAACAACTGCCCCGGATGGCGGAATTGCGCGTTGCACGCAGTCAGATCCGAAGCAGGATTGTCGTCGCGTGCCAATCAAAATGAAAATTGGGGGGGATGATGCTGCGTGTTTCTGAACTCGTTGGTTCGATCCTCGGAGGGCTGGCGTTCGCGCTCGTCGGATTGCAGATCTCCAGCGCGGCTGAGCCAGCGCCGAAGGATGGCGGCACGATCGTCATGGCGACGACCGCCCAGGTTCAGGGCTTCGATGCGTTGACGACGCGCTCAGCCAATCGTGAGACCACGATGGCGGGCGGGCTTGTGTTTTCCAACTTCTTCACACGAAACGACAAGGGCGAGCGGATTCCGGATCTCGGGACCTCGCTCGACAGCTCGCCGGACGGCTTGACCTGGCGGCTGAAGCTGCGGCCGGGCCTGAAATTCTCCAACGGGGCGCCCTATACCGCGCACGACGTGGCGAACCACTTTCAGCGTATCCTCGATCCGTCGAGAAACCAGATGTTCGCGGCCGCGACCGGTTCGCTGAAGGACGCGGTCGCCATCGACGACACCACCATCGAATTCCATCTGGCCTATCCCTGGGCCGCCTTCCCGAGCATCTTTCTGATCGACAACTTCCTCATCTGGGTGATGCCCACCGAGCACGAGAGAACCGCCGGCGCCGACCTCAATCGCCGGCCGATCGGCGCCGGCCCCTACATGATGACGGAGTGGAAGCAGGACGACAGCATTACCTTCGAAAAGAATCCCAACTACTGGAATCCGAAGGCGCAACATCTCGACAAGATCGTCATTCGTTTCCTGCCCGATCCCACCGCGCGTTTCACGGCCCTGAAGACCGGCGATATCGACATCTTCTACGAACCCTTGGGCAAGCAGGTCGTGGCGGCGCGCAACGACAAGAGCCTGCGGGTCGTTGAGTATGTCGGCACCGGTGCCTCCACCGTCAACATCAACACATCGCTGCCGCCGCTCGACGATGTCAGGGTACGCCAGGCTCTGGCCCATGCTCTGGATCGCAACATCGAACTCAAGGTTGGCTTCGACGGTGTCGGCAGTCTCGCCACCAGCTTCTGGGGCCCTAACTCCGAGTGGAACTGTGCTGATGTCGGCTATCCCGAATACAATCCGGAGAAGGCCAGGGCCCTTCTCCAGGACTACGGCAAACCCGTGAAGATCGTGCTCCAGGTGCAACCGACGGCGGCCATGACCATCCCTGCACAGCTCTACCAGAGCTTCTGGCAGAAGGTTGGCATCGAGACGGAGATCAAGAGCATTCAGGGCGGCCCCTCCTACATCAACCCGGTGCTACGCGGCGACTATCAGCTCGCGATGTGGGAGGTGGCCGACGTGCCCGACCCCGACTTTCAGGTCTATCAGGCCTTCTTCTCCAAGAGCGGCGGCAACATCACCAAGATCAAGGATGCCGTCCTTGACCAGGCCATCGAGACCGGGCGCCGCAGCCTCGACGTCGATGTCCGCAAGAAGGCGTACTGCGATTTCAGCAAGGAGATGGCCAGGCAGATGCCGATCCTGCTGCGGCTGCAGTCGAACTATTTCGCCATCACACTGCCGCGGGTCCACGACATCCCGCTGATGCGGCGTGGTCTCGTGCGGCTCAACGAAGTGTGGGTCGATTCCAAATAGCATTCGCATGCAGGACCACACCGTAGGGTGCAAGCCATGACATCCTATTTCCTGCACAAGCTGCTGCGCCTGGCTGTCGTCCTGCTGGTGGTCGCCGCAGCGAGCTTCCTGCTCATGAACCTGCTCCCGGGTGACGTCGCCCTCGCCCTGCTCGGCAACGAAGCGACGCCGGAAGCGGTCGCGCAGGTCCGCGCCGAGCTCGGCCTCGACCAACCGCTCCTGCTGCGCTACCTGCACTGGCTGGCCGGCTTCATGCACGGCGACCTCGGCCGCTCCTACATCACGCAGGTGCCGGTGATGGAATCGATCCTCGATCGCCTTCCGGTGACGATCGAGCTGATGCTGCTGAGCCAAGGATTGGCACTGCTCATCGCGGTTCCGACTGGCGTGCTGTGCGCTTACCGCGCCGGCAGCAGGATTGACCAGTTCGCCAACTCGGTGGCGTTGCTCCTGCTCGCAGCCCCCGTGTTCATCATCGCGATCCTCCTGATGTTCCTGTTCGCGCTCGAGCTGCGCTGGCTGCCGTCGACCGGCTACGTGCCGTTCATGACCGATCCCGTCAGAAACCTCACGCATCTTGCGTTGCCCGCGCTTGCGATCGCGCTGGCTGAATGGCCGCCGCTCTTCGCCGTGCTGCGCGCCGACATGATCAAGACACTGCAGCAGGACTATATCGCCCTCGCCAAGGCCAAGGGCCTCAGTCCCGCTTTCATCTTGCTCCGCCACGCCTTGCGGCCATCGTCGTTCACGCTGGTGACGATTTCCGGCCTGCAGATCGCAGCAACGATCGCCGGTGCGCTGGTGGTGGAGACCATCTTCGGATTGCCCGGGATCGGCCGCATGCTGACAGGCGCGGTTTACAATCGCGACATGATGCTGGTCCAAGGGTGTGTTGCGGCAATATCCGTCGGTTACGTCCTGATCAACTTCGGCGTCGATCTCATCTACGCGCTGCTCGATCCGAGAGTGCGGCAATGACCGCGTTCGCCAATGATCCCGGACGTGAAACCACATCGACGATCGGGGCGGCGAGCCCACTGCTCATGCGCGACCGGCTGGGGCTTCGCTTCTGGATCCCGGCGACCTGGATCGCGATGGTGGTCGTGCTGGCCGTGACGGCCAACCTTCTGCCGCTGCGGAGCCCGATCGAGACGGACTTTACGGCGATCTCCAGCTGGCCGGATAGAACCTACTGGTTCGGCACCGACCAGCTCGGCCGCGACATCCTCTCCCGCGCGATCTTCGGCGCACGGATATCCCTTACTGTCGGCCTGCTGGCACCGGCTCTCGGACTTGGCATCGGCATGCTTCTGGGCATGGCAGCCGGCTACTTTCGCGGGCGCGTCGAAGCCGTCATCGTCGCCGCCATGGACGCGGTCATGGCGTTTCCCGGAATACTCGTCGTCCTCGCCGTCACGGCGTATGTCGGGGCCAGCGTCTCCCTTCTGGTCCTTCTGCTCGGTGTCCTGACAGTCCCCGCGTTCATGCGCGTCGCGCGCGCCAACACGCTGGTGTTCGCCCAGCACGGCTTCGTGCTGGCGGCACGTGCGATGGGCGCGACCCACTGGCGGGTTCTGTCGCTCGAAATCCTGCCGAACGTCGCCATCCCGATGCTGATCTACGCGCTCCTCGTGGTCTCCCGCATCATCGTGGTCGAGGGCGTACTGTCCTTTCTCGGCCTAAGCCTGCCGGCGCCACGGCCGACCTGGGGCAACATGATCGCGGATGGTCAGGTCGACCTCGCGACATTGCCCTACATCTCATTCATTCCTGCAGCGCTGATGTTCCTCACCGTGCTGTCGATCAATCTGATCGGCGAGCGCCTGCGCGCGCGGACAGACCTTCGTGGCAGTGTGCTATGATCGACGCAGGCTCGGCTCTCCTTGAGGTGACCGACCTCGCAACGCAATTCCACACGCCCCGCGGCCCGGTACGCGCGGTCGACGGCGTGTCGTTTTCGGTCCGGCGGGGCCAGACGCTGGGGATCGTCGGCGAGTCGGGTTCCGGTAAGAGTGCTCTCGCCCGAACCATCGTCGGTATCCTGTCGAAGCATCGCACCAGCACAACCGGCCGCATCGCGTTCGAAGGACGAGATCTGCTGAAATTGTCCGAACGGGACATGCGCGACATTCGCGGAAGGGACATCGCGATGGTCTTCCAGGACCCGACTTCATCACTCAATCCCGTCAAGCGGATCGGCGTCCAGATCGAAGAGGTCCTCGCCCGCCATCTTGGCTTGCGCGGGCGTGCCGCGCAGTCCCGGGCAACCGAACTTCTCGCCTCCGTGGGCATTCCCCTCCCCGGGGAGCGCCTGCACCATTATCCGCACCAGCTGTCCGGCGGCATGCGCCAGCGGGTCGCCATTGCCATCGCGCTCGCCTGCGAACCCAAGCTGCTGATCGCCGACGAGCCGACTACGGCCCTCGATGTCACAATCCAGGCGCAGATCCTCGACCTGCTGCAGCGCCGGCAGCAGGCCCATAACATGGCGATGATCCTGATTTCGCACGACCTCGGCGTGGTGGCAGGGTACACCGACACAGTCGCGGTGATGTATGCCGGGCAGGTGGTCGAACAAGCCTCGACGCGATCGCTGTTTCGAGACTGCCGCATGCCCTACACCGCGGCCTTAATGCGGTCCGCGCCGAACCTGTCCGATCCACCGCACACGCGGTTGCGAGCGATCGCGGGACGGCCACCAGACATGCTGCAGCCACCACCAGGATGCCGCTTCGCCCCGCGCTGCGACTACACAACCGACGTCTGCCGAACCGGCCAGCCGACGCTGTCGGCGCCCGATACGGCCGGTACGCATCGCTATGCCTGCTGGCACCCGCTCGCCTCCCGCGGAGCATCCTCGTGAGCCCGGCAGAACTCCTCGTCATCGATAATTTGTCCGCCACCTACAAGCTGCCGCGCGGGCGACTGCTGACGGCCGTCGCGAACGTCAGTTTCACTGTCTACAAGGGCGAAACACTCGGGCTGGTCGGCGAATCCGGTTGCGGAAAATCGACGATTTCACGCGCCATTATGCAGCTTCCGCGGCCGACAGGCGGCTCGGTGATCTTCGAGGGACGCGATCTCGCAGGCCTCGATGCCGAAACACTGCGTCGGACGCGAATGCGACTGCATATGATTTTCCAGGATCCGATCTCCTCGCTCAATCCGCGCCGCAGGGTACGCGACATCGTCGCGGAGCCGATGGCGATTGCCGGCACGGGCAATGCCGAAGACCGCAGACGTCGCGTCCGCGCCGCGCTCGAAACCGTCGGACTTGATCCCGATCAGGTCATGGACCGCCGGCCGCACGAATTCTCAGGCGGCCAGTGTCAGCGCATCGCGATCGCCCGGGCGCTCGTCACAGAGCCGCATCTCGTGATCTGCGATGAACCGGTTTCGGCTCTCGACGTTTCAGTGCGCGCGCAGATTCTCAACCTTCTCGAGGATATGAAGGCGCGCTATGGCCTGACGCTATTGTTCATCAGCCATGACCTTGCCGTAGTCAAGAACATCAGCGACCGCATCGCGGTCATGTATCTCGGCCGGCTGTGCGAGCTTGCGCCGTCGGCGCGCCTCTACGATGCGCCGCTGCACCCCTACACTGCGGCACTGATGGCCGCCATTCCCGTCATGGACCCGGACAGGCGCCCGTCACCGTCGCAACTGCTCGCTGGAGATCTGCCCTCCCCCATGAACCCGCCGAGCGGCTGCCGCTTTCGTACACGATGCCCGCATGCAGCGGCGCGTTGTGCGGCCCACGAGCCGGAATGGCAGGAGGCCGAACCCGGCCATTTCGTCGCCTGTCATTTTCCATTGGGCTCGCTGGCTTGATGTTTTCGTTACTCCTTGTCTGTGCTCAAGAGACCCTTGGGCAAACCTATGGCCAAGGCTGCCAGGCAGACAATCAAGAGAGACGAGAGATATCGGAATGGAAAAGCTGAAAATCAGCAACTCACTGATTTAACAGATGAAAAATCTGGCTGGGGCGGGAGGATTCGAACCTCCGCATGGTGGAATCAAAATCCACTGCCTTACCACTTGGCGACGCCCCAATGGCCCCGAGGCGCGGGGCTTGGCCGCACGGAATCCCTCAGGCCACGCCGGTGTATAGGGAGCGGTCAGCCATTTCAAGCGGGGCGCGCTGACCACGCCGCCAGGGCCTGCAGCCCGCCCGGCCACGCGTCGGCAGCCCAAAGCGCGCCGAAACGGACGAAACCCGCCGCCGCCGGCGGCGCGCCATCGATGGCGGCATGCGCCCGGGGGTACCGCCGGCCGCTTTTGTTTGAAGCCGGCCCGCCGGCATGGCAATTTGCGGCATCGCGGAACCGCCCCGGCGGGAGGCCCGTTACGAGGCCATATGCCATGTAGAGTGTGGCGGCCGCGATCACGACATGACGACAACCGCCGGCCGTTCACCAGGAGAGAATGCCCATGACCTACCGCGCCCCGATCAACGACATGCTGCTGGCCCTCAACCAGGGCGCCGGCCTCGCGGCCGCAGTCAAGGCGGGGCACTATGGCGACTTCGATGCCGACATGACCGCGGCCATCCTCGAGGAAGCCGGCAAGTTCGCCACCGACGTGCTGGCGCCGCTGAACCGCGAGGGCGACAAGAACGGCATCAAGCTCGCCGACGGCAAGGTCACCACCGCGCCGGGCTGGCCCGACGCTTACCGCCGCTGGAGCGAGGCTGGCTGGAATGCGGTCGCCGGCTCCGAGGCCTGGGGCGGCCAGGGCCTGCCGATCGCCATCAATGCTGCCTGCACCGAGATCTGGAGCGCCTCCAACATGGCGTTCGGCCTGTGCCCGCTGCTGACCGCGAGCGCCATCGAGGCGCTGGAGGCCCATGGCAGCGAGGAGCTGAAGCAGATCTACCTCGCCAAGCTGATCTCCGGCGAGTGGACCGGCACCATGCAGCTCACCGAGCCGCAGGCCGGCTCCGACGTCGGCGCCCTGCGCAGCCGCGCCGAGCGCGCGAGCGACGGCAGCTACCGCCTCAAGGGCACCAAGATCTTCATCACCTACGGCGAACACGACATGACCGATAACATCGTGCATTTCGTGCTCGCGCGCCTGCCGGACGCGCCCGCCGGCACCAAGGGCATTTCGCTATTCCTCGTGCCGAAATTCCTGGTCAACGCCGACGGCTCGCTCGGCGCGCGCAACGACATCTATGCCAGCGGTGTCGAGCACAAGCTCGGCATCCACGCCTCGCCGACCTGCACCATGACGCTCGGCGACAAGGACGGCGCCATCGGCTACCTGATCGGCGAAGAGAACCGCGGCATGGCCTGCATGTTCACCATGATGAACCAGGCGCGCCTCGGCGTCGGCCTCGAGGGCGTCGGCATCGCCGACCGCGCCTACCAGCAGGCGCTCGCCTTCTCCCATGAGCGCCGCCAGGGCAAGGCCGGCGGCGCCAAGGGCGCGGGCTCCGATCCGATCTTCGCCCACCCCGACGTCAAGCGCATGCTGCTGCAGATGCGCGCGCTGACCGCCGCCGCCCGCACCATCTGCTACGCCACCGCGGTGGCGATCGACGTCTCCCACCGCGCTGCCGACGCCAAGGTGCGCGAGGCCGCCGCCGCGCGCGCCGCGCTGCTGACGCCGATCGCAAAAGCCTTCTCCACCGACATCGGCAACGAGGTGACGTCGCTCGGCGTGCAGATCCACGGCGGCATGGGCTTCATCGAGGAAACCGGCGCGGCGCAGCATTACCGCGATGCCCGCATCACCGCGATCTACGAGGGCACCAACGGCATCCAGTCGATCGACCTCGTCACCCGCAAGCTCACCGCCCAGGGCGGTGCCTCCGTCGACGCACTGCTGAAGGAGCTGAACGACATCGCGACCGAAGTCGAGCGCTCCAACGATCCGGCGTTCGGCACCACCGCCGCACGGCTGCGCGACGGCCTCGCCTCGCTCGACCGCGCCGGTCGCTGGCTGCTGGAGCGCCTTGCGGCCGCGCCGAACGACGCCCTCGCCGGCGCGACGCCCTATCTGCGGCTGTTCGGCTCGACGCTCGGCGGCTGCCTGCTCGCCAAGGAAGCGCTCGCCGCGCGCGGCGACGGCGAAGGCCAGCGCTATGTCACCCTCGCGCGCTTCTTCGCCGAGAACGTCACCGTACAGGCGTCCGGCCTCGAGCGCATGGTGGTCGACGGAGCCGATGCGGTGAACGGCGCCGACGCCGTGCTGGCAGGCTGACCACGCGACACGATGGACCGGCGGCCGCACGCACGCGGCACGCCGGCCCTCCCGATGACGACACCGCCATCCTCACGCTGAAGGGATCGACGCGCCGATGTCCACGCTCCTGATCACCCACCCCGCATGCATCGATCATGTGGTGCCGCCCGGCCATCCCGAACGGCCGGATCGCATGCGGGCCGTCGAACAGGCGCTGTCGCCGGACGCGTTCAACGCGCTGACGCGGATCGAGGCGCCGCTCGGCGACCTCGATCACGTGCTGCTCTGCCACAACGAGCACTACGTCAACGAGCTGCAGCACATCGCCCCCACCCAGGGCCTGATCTACATCGACGGCGACACCTCGATGTCGCCGGGCACCTGGGAAGCGGTGATGCGTGGCGTCGGCGGCGCCACCGCCGCTGTCGACGCCGTGGTCGGCGGCCGTGCCGCCAACGCCTTCGTCGCCACCCGGCCGCCCGGACACCATGCCGAGATCGGCAAGCCGATGGGCTTCTGCTTCTTCGACCATGCGGCGATCGCCGCCCGCTACGCCCAGCGCCGCCACGGCGTCGGCCGCGTCGCGGTGGTCGATTTCGACGTCCACCATGGCAACGGCACCCAGGACATCTTCTGGGCCGATCCCACCGTGATGTACTGCTCGACCCACGAGATGCCGCTGTTTCCCGGCACCGGCGCGCTATCGGAGCGCGGTGACCATGACACCATCGTCAACGCTCCGCTGCGCTCCGGCGACAGCGGCACCCGCTTCCGCGAGGCCTTCACCGACCGCATCCTGCCGCGGCTGAAGA
Organism: Bradyrhizobium sp. 2TAF24; assembly: GCF_052115025.1. Lineage (NCBI taxonomy): Bacteria > Pseudomonadati > Pseudomonadota > Alphaproteobacteria > Hyphomicrobiales > Nitrobacteraceae > Bradyrhizobium > Bradyrhizobium sp. 2TAF24. The sequence continues at coordinate 22,304 of NZ_JBFRFW010000039.1, forward strand.
CCTTCGCGCCCGACATGCTGGTGATTTCCGCCGGCTTCGACGCCCACTGGCGCGATCCGCTCGCCAACCTCCAGCTCCAGGACAGCGACTACGCCTGGGTCACGGAGCAGCTGATGCGGCTCGCCGCGACCAGCGCCAGCGGCCGAATCGTCTCCATCCTCGAGGGCGGCTACGACCTGCAGGGACTGAAGGAATCGGTCGGCGCCCATGTCGCCGCACTGATGTCCGCCTGAGCAGCCGCGGAGGCAGCCCGGGGTTCCGCCGCCGGGATGAATGACAAATCGATGACCGGGACTTTTCGGACCGGCCCGGCAGGCGGCGCCGGCTTGAAATGGCGCGCCCCGCCCGCCACAATAGCCCCTCTTTGACGATTCAAACCGAAGCGGGGCGCTTCGAGGACAGCTGAATGGCCGACAACACCAATGCCGACGTGAAACGATTGAGCTTCGAGCGCGCGATCGAGGAACTGGAGACGATCGTGAAGCGGCTCGAGGACGGCAAGGTTCCGCTGGAAGAATCGGTGGCGATCTATGAGCGCGGGGAAGCCCTGAAGCGCCGTTGCGACGAGCTGCTGCGCCAGGCCGAAGCGCGCGTCGACAAGATCACGACGGATGCGTCCGGCCAGGTGGCGGGGGCGGAACCGCTCGACGTCCAGTAGTCTCCCGCCTCGCCGTCTCACGGCCCGTGAGACGGCGTCCTGCTCCCGACCGCGGCGCCGTGCCGCCGCTTTTTTCAACCGCCCGCCGCCATTCGGGGATCTGCGTGCGAGTCAAACGTCGTCACATCATCTACGTGCAGGGTTACGATCCCCGGGGGCTCGCGCAGTACTATCGCATGTTCCGCAGCGAGCTGCGCAAGTTCGCCGCGCTCTACGGCCTCACCTGCAAGGTCGGCCGGCCGGCCGCCGATGACGCGCGCGCCGCGTCCTGGACCATCGACACGCAGGGGCCCGACTGGCAGACCCGCACGCGCTACGACTTCCTGCGCTGGGAGGACCTGATCAAGGCCGACCTGGAGTGGCCGATCTGGCGCACCGTGACCCAAGCGCTCGGGATCTACATCCGCCTGATCTTCAACGGCGTCCTGACCCGCTTTCGCAAGGCGCATTGGCGTTTCGCCGCCTTCATCAGCTATCCCGAATTCGTGCTGACGATGGAGGCGCTGCTGTCGCTCGGCGCCGCCACGCTGTTCGCCGCGGGCCTGCGGTTTGCCGGACTGCCCCTGCTGATCACGCTGCCGGCCGCCGCGGCGCTGTTCATCGCGCTGCTCGGCACGCTGCTGAAACTCCTGGAGAGCCGCACCTACACGCTCTACCTGATGTCCGACACCATCTTCACCTGGCAGTACGCCCACCGCCAGCGCCCCGACTGGGACCAGCGCATCGAACAGTTCGCGCGGGATCTGGTCGCGACCGTGCGCAGCAGCGACGCCGACGAGATCGTGGTGGTCGGGCATTCCTCCGGCTCGTTCCTCGGCCTCGAGATCCTGATGCGTGCGCTCGAGCTCGATCCCGAGATCGGCCGGCGCGGCCCGCGCCTGATGCTGCTGACCATCGGCGGCAACCTGCCGATCGTCGGCTTCCTGCCGGTGTCCGACGGCTTCCGGGCACGCCTGAAGCGTCTCGCGGCCGAGCCGTCGATCCACTGGGTCGACTGCCAGTCGCGCAAGGACGTGATGAATTTCTATCCGTTCGATCCGATCGCCGGGCATGGCATCGATGTCGGCGCAGCCCGCCGCAACCCCAAGATCGTCAACGTCCGGTTCCGCGACATCATCGCGCCGGAAAACTACAACGCCTTTCGCCGGCACTTCTTCCGCGTCCATTTTCAGTTCGTGATGGCCAACGAGCAGCCCAACGCCTACGACTTTTTCATGATGGTGTGCGGCCCCCTCACCCTGTGCGACCGCTTCGCCCATCCCGCCACCGCGCTCGCCATCGCCACCGGCGACCCTGCGACGCGTGACCAGGCCTGGTCGGAGCTGGAGGAGCCCCCCATCGGCGTCGCCTGACCGGGCCCCGGACGCCGCAGCCCAGCCATGCCGGGGGCCCGGCGGCGGGTTCCTGCAGGGGTGGGGCCGGCAGCCCCAACCCTGCCTATCCACCCGATTTTGAACCATTTTCCGGGTCGCATCGACTGATCGGAGCGCCTCGCCGGAACCTGCCGCCGACCGCTGTTTCCCTCTAACGATTGGCTTGTGCAAAAATATTGGTATAAGCCGCTGGATCAACTTGCCAATTTCGACATTCGCCTGGGCCGGCCATACGCTGGCCCCGGGGCGGGCGGCCTGACCGCCTCTTTCAGTCAAAGGAATCCATCCGTGTCCACGCCGAGCTCAACCCCTCTCCTCGACCGCGTGCAGACCCCCCACGACCTGCGTGGGCTGAAGCCCGAGCAGTTGCGCCAGTTCGCGGATGAACTGCGTCAGGAGACGATCAGCGCGGTGTCGGTCACCGGCGGCCATCTCGGCGCCGGTCTCGGCGTGGTCGAGCTGACAGTGGCCCTGCACTATGTCTTCAACACCCCGGCCGACCGCCTGATCTGGGACGTCGGCCACCAGGCCTATCCACACAAGATCCTCACCGGGCGGCGCGATCGCATCCGCACGCTGCGCCAGGGCGGCGGCCTGTCCGGCTTCACCAAGCGCTCGGAGAGCGAGTACGACCCGTTCGGCGCGGCGCACTCCTCGACCTCGATCTCCGCCGGCCTCGGCATGGCGGTGGCGCGCGACCTGTCGCACGGCAAGAACAACGTCGTCGCGGTCATCGGCGACGGCTCGATGTCCGCCGGCATGGCCTATGAGGCGATGAACAACGCCGGCGCGATGAACTCGCGCCTGGTCGTGATCCTCAACGACAACGACATGTCGATCGCCCCGCCGGTCGGCGCGATGTCGGCCTACCTCGCCCGCCTGATCTCGGGCCACACCTATCAGTCGATCCGCGAGATCGCCAAGAACATCGCCCACAAGCTGCCGAAGTTCTTCGAGGAACGCGCGATGCGCGCCGAGGAATACGCCCGCGGCATGGTCACCGGCGGCACGATGTTCGAAGAGCTCGGCTTCTTCTATGTCGGCCCGATCGACGGCCACAACCTCGACCACCTGCTGCCAGTGCTGACCAACGTCCGCGACGCCACCAACGGCCCGATCCTGGTCCACGTCGTGACGCAGAAGGGCAAGGGCTATGCCCCGGCGGAAGCTTCCGCCGACAAGTATCACGGCGTCGTCAAGTTCGACGTGCTGACCGGCACCCAGGTCAAGGCCAAGTCCAACGCGCCGTCCTACACGGCGGTGTTCGGCCAGAGCCTCGTCAAGGAAGCGCAGAAGGACGACAAGATCGTCGCCATCACAGCGGCGATGCCGTCGGGCACCGGCATCGACACCTTCGGCAAGGCGTTTCCGGAACGCACCTTCGACGTCGGCATCGCCGAGCAGCATGCGGTCACCTTCGCCGCTGGCCTTGCCACCGAGGGCTACAAGCCGTTCTGTGCGATCTACTCCACCTTCCTGCAGCGCGGCTACGACCAGGTGGTGCACGACGTCGCCATCCAGGGCCTGCCGGTGCGCTTCGCCATCGACCGTGCCGGCCTCGTCGGCGCCGACGGCTCGACCCACGCCGGCGCGTTCGACAACGCCTATCTCGGCTGCCTGCCGGGCTTCGTGATCATGGCGGCCGCCGATGAAGCAGACCTCGTCCATATGATCGCGACCCAGGTCGCGATCAACGACGCGCCGAGCGCGCTGCGCTATCCGCGCGGCGAAGGCCGCGGCGTCGAGATGCCTGAATTCGGCGTGCCGCTCGAGATCGGCAAGGGCCGCGTGCTGCGCGAGGGCAACAAGGTGGCGCTGCTGTCGTTCGGCACCCGCCTCGGCGAGGCGCTCAAGGCCGCCGACGAGCTCGAGGCCCAGGGCCTGTCGACCACGGTCGCCGACGCACGCTTCATGAAGCCGCTCGACATCGATCTCGTGCTCAAGCTCGCCCGCGAGCACCAGGTGCTGCTGACCATCGAGGAAGGCTCGGTCGGCGGTTTCGGCTCCCATGTGCTGCAGGCGCTCGCCGACCACGGCGCGCTCGACAACGGCCTGCGGGTGCGCGCCATGGTGCTGCCCGACGAGTTCCTCGATCACGACACGCCGGCGGCGATGTATGCCCGCGCCGGGCTCGACGCCAAGGCGATCGTCGCCAAGGTCTTCGAAGCGCTCGGCAAGGACATCAAGGCCGAGGCCAGCAAGCTGGCCTGATCGCGCCCTCAGTCCCAGCGACGGAGCGGCGATCCGGAGGTGGACCCGCGCATGCAACCGCGTCAGCGCGCAGATCTTGTGCTGGTGGAGCGCGGCCTGTTCGACAGCCGCGCCCGGGCGCAGGCCGCCATTGCGGCCGGCCTCGTCACCGCGGACGGCCGGCCGGTCGGCAAGCCGTCCGAGATGATCTCACCGCAGGCGGCGCTGGCGGCGACGCCCGCCCACCCCTGGGTGTCACGCGGCGGCGTCAAGCTCACCGGCGCGCTGGAGCGCTACCCCTTCGCGATCCAAGACCATGTCTGCCTCGATGTCGGCGCCTCGACCGGCGGCTTCACCGAGGTGCTGCTGGCGCGCGGCGCGCGCCGCGTCCATGCGGTCGATGTCGGCCACGACCAGCTGCATGCGCGCCTGCGCGACGATCCCCGCGTCGAGGTGCACGAGCGCAGCGACATTCGCAGTCTCGCCGCCGCCGACTTCGCCGAGCGCCCCGACATCGTGGTGATCGACGCCAGCTTCATCTCGCTGAAACATGTGCTGCCGCCGGCGCTCGCCATCGCCGCTCGGCCGCTGAGCCTGCTGGCGCTGATCAAGCCGCAGTTCGAAGCGGAACGGCGCCATTCCAAAAAGGGTATCATTCGCGACGGCACGGTTCATGCCGCGGTATGCGACGACATCACCGCTTACGTGCAAACGCTCGGCGGCGATGATGTCGCGGTGTTTCCCTCGTCGATCGCCGGTGGCGACGGCAACATCGAATTCTTCATTGGAGCCCGTTTTGTCTGAGCAGCTTGTCATCGACCAGGTCGGCCATCGCGGCGACGGCGTGGCGCTGGCCGACGGCCATGCGGTCTACGTCCCGGCCGCGCTCGCCGGCGAGAGCGTCGAGGTCGAGGATATCGCCGGCCAGCCGGACCGCCGCCGCCTCATCCGCGTCGTCACGCCGAGCCCCGAGCGCATCACCCCGTTCTGCCCTCACTTCGGCCGCTGCGGCGGCTGCGCCATCCAGCACTGGCAGACGAACAGCTATCGCGCCTGGAAGCGGCAACTGGTGGTGGATACGCTGACGCAAGCCGGCATCGCGGCGGCGGTAGACGATCTCATCGACGCCCATGGCGCAGGACGCCGTCGCCTCGTCGCCCACGCGCGGCGCGGCGGCGGCACCACGCTGCAGGTCGGCTTCTCCGCCGCCGGCAGCCACGAGATCGTGCCGCTCGACCACTGCCCGATCCTCGATCCGGCGCTCGATGGCGCGTTGGCCGCGGCCAAGGCGCTGGCTGCCGCGCTCGCGCCGGTCGGCAAGCCGCTCGACATCCAGATCACAGCAACCGATGCGGGCCTCGACATCGACGTCCGCGGCTCCGGGCCGCTGGCCGGCCCGGCGATGATGACGCTGTCGCAGATCGCCGCGCAGCACCGCATCGCACGCGTCACGCGCCATGGCGAGCTGGTGGTGATGCATGCACCGCCAAAGGTGCGCATGGGGCGCGCCGAGGTGCCGCTGCCGCCCGGCTCGTTCCTGCAGGCCACCGCCGCCGGCGAGGAGACGCTCGCCGCGCTGGTGCTCGAAGCCTGCAAGGGCGCCAAGCATGTCGCCGACCTGTTCTGCGGCGTCGGGCCGTTCGCGCTACGGCTCGCCGAGCGCGTGCGGGTGTCGGCGTGGGACAGTGACGCCGGGGCCGTGGGCGCGCTGCAGAAGACAGCGCCCGCGACACGCGGGCTGAAGCCGGTCAGTGCGGTGGTGCGCGACCTGTTCCGCCGGCCGCTGATGCCGCAGGAACTGCGCGCCTTCGACGCCGTGGTGTTCGATCCGCCGCGCCAGGGCGCGCAGGCGCAGGTCAAGCAGCTCGCCGCCAGCAAGGTGCCGGTGATCGTCGCCGTATCCTGCAACGCCGCCACCTTCGCCCGCGATGCCCGCGCACTGATCGATGGCGGCTACCGCTGCGAACGCGTCGTGCCGGTCGACCAGTTCCGCCACACGGCGCATGTCGAGCTGGTGGCACGCTTCGTGTCAACGGACGCGCGGCGCACCGGCTGACGCTGTGGCGCCGGCAGCCCGCGCGTGCGGTCGCCACACCGGTCCGGTCAGCGATCCCGTGACGCAGGAAGCGCCGTATCACCGAGGCCGATGACCTGAAACGCACTGCTCTGGTTGTAAGTCTGCTTCTCCGGCGATTGACGCTTGTTCTCCGGCGCCCCCTGATCAGGCGCGCCGTCACCATCGCCACCGCCATAGCCGAGCACCTCGACCATGATCATCGACGGCCGCTCGTTGCCGGCCGGCGCCGTCGGCGCCGCCTGCTGGTTCGCCGCTGTGGTGTTGTTGGCGGCGGTCAGTGCTGCGACCGGCGGCCCCTGCACCGTCGCAAGCCCGGTGGCATTGCCCTGCACCTGGATATTGCTGGCGTTGAGAACCTGCAGCGCCTGCAGCGTGACGTTGCCCGACACGCGGATGCCGGCGTCGCCCGCATCGATGATGCCGTGCGGCGCGAACAGGTCGACGTCGCCCGGCGGCACGCCGGGCACGCCGATCAGCGTGGCGATGCCGGCGCCGGTCTGCGGCGTCACCGGCGCCTTGGTGACGTTGCCATAGCGATCGACCGTGAACTGCGGCGGCGAGGTGACGAGCGAGGTCTTCTTGCCCTTGCCGGCATTGAGGTCGCCGTTCATCGAGAA
>NZ_JBFRFW010000040.1:0-26423 GCF_052115025.1 Bradyrhizobium sp. 2TAF24
CCCGGGCGCGGCCGATCGCACTGCCAAGCAGGTGTTCGCCTTCACCCATTTCGACGTCTGGGCCTACGGCACCAACTTCATCAACCTCGAACTGCTGAAGTCCGACAGCCGCGATCCGGCCTCGCCCTGCCTGCCGACCGTCGGCGTGGCCAACAACTGTGCCGGCGCGATGGAATTCTATGGCCTGTTCCGCAGCACCTTCGGCTGGAATCAGCTGTTCAACACCAAGGCGTTCTCGGTCGGCCCGCTCAGCAACATCTCGTTCATCGTCGGTGCCGACGGCGAGACCGAGAACCAGTTTCTGGCGCCGAACAAGAAGGACGTCGTCGCCGGTCTGCAGTTCGCCTTCGACCTGCCCTACAAGGGCTATCTCAACGTCTCGCCGCTGTATTACCAGGAGTGGAACCACAACGCCTTCCTGACGCCGGGCTTCATGCCCGCTGGCTTCACCGGCCTGCCCGACGGCAACACCCACTTCCATGCGACCTGGGCGGTCGARGTCAACTACTACATGGACCTCGGCTTCCTGCCGGAGAACCTGCAGTACTTCGCGGTCAGCGGCCGCGCCGGCTTCTACGGGCCGAAGGGCAACGGCGCCTACGGCAACTACACCGTGCCGGCGACCAACAACACCAAGATGGAAATCAACAGCGAGCCGATCCGCCTGACCTTCGACGCCAGCAAGGCGTTCTGGGGKCCGAAATACACCCACTTCCTCGACGTCTGGGTGGCCTACCGCTACTGGGAGAACAAGTTCGGCCTCGATGACGGCAATCCGGCCAACGGCGTCTGCTTCTTTGCGGGTGGCGTCAACAACAAGAGCTGCACCGAGAAGTCGCTGTACTCCGGCGTGTCGGTCAAGTTCTGAGCCACCGCATAGCTGATGAAGCCGAAGGCGAGACCGTTGGCGATCGAATAGGTGAACGGCATCATCAGCGCGGTGAGCGCCGCCGGCGCGGCTTCGGTCACGTCATTCCAGTCGACTTCGACCAGCTCGCGCAGCATCAGCCCGGCGACATAGAGCAACGCCGGCGCGGTGGCATAGACCGGCACCGAGCCGGCGAGCGGCGCGAACAGCAGCGCCGCGACAAACAACAGGCCGACCACCAGCGCGGTCAGCCCGGTCCGGCCGCCCGCCTGCACGCCCGACGCGCTCTCCACATAGGCCGTGGTGCTGCTGGTGCCGAGCAGCGAACCAGCGACGATGGCGGTCGAGTCCGCGAGCAGCGCGCGGCCGAGCCGGCTCGGCTTGCCCTCTTCGATCAGGCCGGCGCGCTTGGCCACGCCGATCAGGGTGCCGGTGGCGTCGAAGACCTCGACCAGCACGAACACCAGGATGACATGCAGCAGTCCGCTGTGCAGCGCACCGAGAATGTCGAGCTGCAGGAAAGTCGGCAGGATGCTCGGCGGCAGCGAGATCACACCGTTGAACTTGCTCACGCCAAGTGCCATCGACAGCACCGTGATCGCCAGAATGCCGATCAGGATCGCGCCGCGCACCTTCAGCCCGTCGAGCCCGGCAATGATGAAGAATCCGAGGATCGACAGCAGCGGCCCGATCTTGGTGACGTCTCCGAGCGTCACATAGGTAGCCTGGTTCGCGACCACGATGCCGGAACTCTTCAATGCAATGATCGCCAGGAACAGCCCGACGCCGGCACCGATGGCGCTGCGCATGGAATGCGGGATGCCTGAAATCAGCCAGCTGCGCACCCCGCTGATGGTCAGGACCACGAAGATCGCGCCGGAGATGAACACCGCGCCGAGCGCCTGCTGCCAGGAAAAACCCATGGCGCCGACCACCGTGAAGGCGAAGAAGGCGTTCAACCCCATGCCTGGCGCCATGCCGATCGGCCAGCGCGCATACAGCGCCATGATCAGCGAGCCGAGCGCCGCCGCAAGGCATGTGGCGACGAACACCGCGTTGCGATCCATGCCCGTGGTGGACAGGATCTCCGGGTTGACGAAGATGATGTAGGACATCGTCAGGAACGTGGTGATCCCGGCGATGACCTCGGTGCGCACCGAAGTGGCGTTGTCCTTGAGCTTGAAATAGGCGTCCAGCACTGTCCGTCCCTCCCCCATGCGACGTCACGACCACCACACGCGAACGTGGCAGCGGACGTATCCGACGGCGTTTCCCTGTCCCAGCCCACGCCGCCGGCAGGACCGGACAGGCATGATCGGTGATCGACCCGGATCGATGTCCGGCTTTCGGAAAGCATGTTTGGATTGCAGGAACGGCGCAAGACCCGCATCTCGCGGATTGGCCGGAAGCAGTTTTCAAAATTTCCTTGAAATGGCGTCCCGCCTCATGCGGGAAACCCACATCGCCGCGCCGCATTTTCTGACAGTGCACCAGACTGGATCAGTCCATCGCGCGCTGCAATGTGCGGCATCACACCGGACCGAAGAAGCGCCCCGCGACCGCGAGGCGATTCATTCGCCCTGGAGTTACTTCTTCACCAGCGGACAGGCCGGATCCGGCGGACCGAACGCCTCGTCCCCGGGGATGGTCGCGAGAATCTTGTAGTAGTCCCACGGATATTTCGATTCCGCCGGCGACTTGACCTGCACCAGCATCAGGTCATGGACCATCAGGCCGTCCTCGCGCAGCTTGCCGTTGCGGGTGAAGACGTCCGAGATCGGCTTCTCGCGCATCTTCTCCGCGACCTTCAGCGGCTCGTCGGTGCCCGTTTCCTTGATGGCGTTGAGATACGACGTGACGGCCGAATAAACCCCCGCCTGCCACATCGTCGGCATGCGGTTGATCTTGGCGAAGAAGCGCTTCGACCATTCCCGTGTCTTGTCGTCGAGGTCCCAGTAGAACGACGTCGTCAGCAGCAGCCCTTCCGCCGATGGCAGCCCGATCGAGTCGATATCGGTGATCAGCGCCAGCAGCGCCGCCATCTGCTGGCCGCCCTTGAACACGCCGAACTCGCCGCCGGTCTTGATCGCGGTGGTGTTGTTCGGCGGCCCGCCGGCGATGCCGATGATCTTCGCCTTGGATGCCTGCGCCTGCAGGATGAAGGACGACAGGTCCGGCGTCGCGAACGGCGGATGCACCGAACCGAGGATCTTGCCGCCCATCTTGTTGATCACGGACGAGGCGTCGCGCTCCAGGGAGTGCCCGAAGGCATAGTCGTCGGTGATGAAGAACCAGCTGTCGCCGCCGCGCTTCACCACCTCCTGCGCCGTTCCCACCGCCAGTGCCCGGGTGTCGAACACCCACTGCATCGCGTAAGGGTTACAGAACTTGCCATGGAAGTCCGCTGCGCCGGTGGACTGGGTAATGAACATTTTCTTGCGGTCGTTGGCGACGCCCTGCACCGCAAGCCCGACGGCAGACACCGGCACGTCGACGATCAGATCGACCTGCTCGACGTCGTACCAGCGGCGAGCAAGGCTCGCGCCGATATCCGGCTTGAGCTGGTGGTCGCCGGAAATCACCTTGATCGGCTTGCCGAGCACCTGACCGCCGAAATCGTCGACCGCCATCTGTGCGGCGGCCAGCGACCCCGGCCCCGTGGCCGTCGACGCCGGCCCGGACATGTCGGTGAGCACGCCGATCTTGACCACGTCGTCGGATACCTGCGCCTGTGCCGCCGGCACGAGGCCAGCCAGCGCGAGCGCCGAAAGCATCACCCTGATCGTCTTCGACACCTGTCTCCTCCTTCGATACCACCGGGTGACTCCCCCGGCATCGTCCACGCCACGCTCCCCGATGCCGCGCTGTTGTTGTTCTCTCGCGGCAGACACAGCCACGAGGTCCTATCGAGGGGCAATCGCCAGTCTAGCCCCGATCCGACGCGATGTGGATGACGGCGCCGAGCGACCGAACGGCGATTGCAGTGTGCGGCGCACTCTAGAAACGGGCCGCCCTTGACAGAAGGCGTTGCGCGGCACTTCATTTGTGCCATTGCGGCACAAATTCAAGCCGCAGGGCGAGGCATGCACGTTTCATGACATGTGTTGAAGGGAGATCGACGGCATGGCCGCAAACGGCATCAGCCGCCTGAACACGGTGGAATTGTTCTGCGCCGCAGCCCGCGCCCGCAGCTTCACCGCGGCCGCCGCGGAGCTAGGGACCACCCCCTCCGCCATCAGCAAGGCGGTGCAGCGCCTGGAGAACCGGCTCGGCCTCAAGCTGTTCCAGCGCAGCACGCGCGCGGTCCGCCTCACCGACGAGGGCCAGACCTATTACGCCACCTGCCGCGGCGCGATCGAGACCATCCAGGACGTCGAGAAGACGCTGACGCGCCACCGCAGCATGCCGCGTGGCGTGCTGCGGCTCAGCTTGCCCTATACCTATGGTGTCAAGCGCGTGCTTCCGCTGCTGCCGCGCTACGTCGAACGTTATCTCGGCCAGGTCAAGGTCGAGGTGTCACTCAGCAACGCCGTGATCGATTTTGTGGCAGAGGAAGTCGACATGTCGATCCGGCTCGGCCCGGTCAGCGGCTCCGGGCTCGTGGTGCGCAAACTGCACGATGCCCGCGCCTGCATTGTCGCCTCACCGGCCTATCTGCGGCAGCACGGCGTCCCGCGCCACCCCGAGGATCTGCGCCAGCATGCCTGCCTCGGCCTGCGCATGCCTGACAGCGGACGCCTGATGCCATGGACGTTCCGCGATGGCGCCGGCACCGACCGCACCGTCGCGGTACAGCCGAGCATGACCTTCGATCATCCGCTCGGGGTGCTGACGGCAGCCCTGAACGACGCTGGATTCGCGCGACTGCTCGATTTCACGGTGCATGACGATCTCATCAGCGGCCGCCTCACGGAGGTGCTGACCGATTTCCGCCCTCCGCCGCTGGCGGTGTCGGCGGTCTACCACGGCAGCCGACACCTGCCGGCGAAAGTCCGCACGTTCCTGGATTTTCTGCTGGAGGCTGGCTGAGGAAGCGCGCCGGATCATGTGCCGGCCGACGCCGAGCCAACCGCTTCAAGCCTGGAAAACGGTGGCCACCAGCCGCGCATGATGCGGATTGAGCGTCGACAGGCTGCGCACGATCAAGTCGCAGCGGCTCTTGCCGGCCTCCACGACGATGATGACGATCCCGGCCAGGCCGAGCGAGGCGAGATAATCGCGGTCACCGAGCGAGCCGCCGTCGATCACGGTCATGTCGTAGGGCGCAAAGCCATCCTGCACCTTGGGCAGCGCCTCGGCGGCCCGCGGACCCTTGGCGGCGCCGCCGGCCGGCAGCACCTTGAGACCAACAGGCGTCGTCACTTCGAACAAGCTCAACGGCAGCAGACCGAGCCGCGCTTCGGCGAAGCCGGCCTTGTCGCCAAGGCCGAACTGCCTGGTGATCGTCTTCACCCGTGAGGTGCCGTCCACAGCCAGCGCCCGCAGGCCCGCCTCGCCGGCGAGCTTGGCGAGCACCACAGTCATCGCCGCACTCGCGGCCGCGCTGCCGGCGCTGACCACCAGTACCGCTCCAGGCGACTTGCCCAGCGCCATCGTCAGCATCTCGGGCAGCGGGCGCAGGCCCTCGAGCCGCTTGAGCGCCTCCGGATCGGCCGCAAGGCTTGCAGCCGCGACATCCTTGCGCGCCGCGCTGCCGAGGTTGAACAGCCCAGTGCGCTCGAACAGCTGATCGACATCCCAGGCCGTGCCATCGAACTGGTTACGAAATGCAGCCAGGAAGACGCCCAACAGCAGACCAAACGCCACTCCACCCGCCAGCACGAGCGCACGCGACACCACGTATTCCGGCAGCGGCAGCGTCGCCGGCGAGATGATGCGGGCATTGGTGCGGTCCAGCATGCCCTCCTCGCGGATCTCCTTGGCACGCCGCTGCACCGTCTCATAGACCGCGCGCCGCGCGGCGACCTCGTTCTCCAGCTCCTTGAGCTTGAGCACCGGCGGCCGGTCGGAGGCCGACACCCGCCGCGCCACGGCGATCTGCCGCGTGAGCTCGGTCTCGACCGCCTTGGCGCGCTGGTATTCCGTCTCGAGGCTGCGCTGGACGCGGCCGAGCTCGGCGTCGATCAGCTCGCGGATCTGTTGCACCTGGGCCTGCGCCGCGATCACCGCCGGATGCCGCGGGCCGAGCGAGACCACGCTGTCTGCTTCCGCCTTCTTGGCCTCCGCATAGCGGGCGCGCAGATCGGTGATGGTCGAGGACTGCAGCGCCTCCGCGAAGGTATCGAGCGGTGCCCCCTCGGTGCGCTTGCGCAGCACATCGAGCCGTGCCTGCAGCTCGGCGGTGCGAATGCGCTGCGCCGAGAGCTGGTTGGTGAGGTCGGCGAGCTCCTGGTCGCTGAGCAGCCGGCCTTCGGCGCCGACGAGGTTGTTGGCGGTGCGATAACTCTCGGCCTGCTGCTCGGCCGCGGCGACATTCTGGCGCAACGCACCGAGACGGGCCTCGAGCGCGGTCGCGGTGCGGGTCGCGGTCTCGGCCTGCATCTGCGCCTGAACGTCGAGATAGGACTGTGCGACCGCATCGACGATCTGGCGTGACTTCTCGGCCGACGCAGTCCACACCGAGAGATCGAGGATGAAGGTGCGGTCCGGCCGACGCACATCGAGCCGCTTGCGCAGCGTGCGCAGCGCCGCCCAGGTCCGCCCGTCCATGCTCGGCGGCGCCTCGGCACCATCGGTGGCCGGCGGCGTGCCCGCGGCTGCGAATTCCGGATCGTCCTGCAGCTTGAGCTTGGCGATCACCTTCTGCAGCACCTCGGTCGAGGTGATGACCTGGACCTGGCTCTCGAGCACCGCGAAGGTGGCGTCCGTCGAAGCCGCACCGCCATTGAGATCGTTGGGCAGGATCTGCAGCCCGCGCGGGTCGATCAGCAGCTTGATCTGCGACACGTAGCGCGGCGTCATCGACAGTGCCACGACCAGCGCGACCAGAGCGCACAATCCGGTCGCGCCGGCGATCCAGGCCTTGCGCCGGCCAAGCACGCGCGCAAGCCCCCGCAGGTCGATGACCGCGGCCGGCCCTTGCTGGAATTCGGCGAGAGTCACCATGAGCCGATCCCCGTGCTGCCCCGGTGGCCCGCACAGACCAGCGATCTGCCTGAACGGGCCGTTCGGCCATGCCGCTCCATCGGGCGCCCCGGCAACGGCTGGTTTGATCGGCGCGAACTCATGAAGCGACCTTGGAACGACCTTGGGACACACGCGTCCAGCGTGCCCGGACCGACGGCACGGGCAAGCACCGCCAGTCTGACGCGAATATGGTTAACATTTCGCTCAAAGCGTCGGGCATGCGGCGCGACAGGCCGCCACAACCGCGTCATGGCCTTCCCGAATCCCTCAGGATCGCGGCCCCAGGAGATCGATGACCTCGATCCCGCCAAGCCGGTTCAGGGTGTGCGGGCCCCGCAACACCCCCTCCGTGCGCAGGCGGATGATGCTGTGGACGCTCTGGCGCATCGCCTCGCGGTCGAGCTGCTCGATCCGGCAGATGGCGAGCCCGGCGCCATAGCCGTCGGAACAGTCCTGTGCCGGCCGCCACAGCGCGCCGCCATGCTGGAACACGTGACCGGCGGGACGGGCGCAACGGCTGTCGATGACGACAGGATTGGCAGCATGAGGTTGCCACGGCCCCAGCAGCTGCTCGGCGTAGAACACGCTCAGCGTATCCCAGTTCGAGCCGCGCCAGTCGCGTGTCGCCGCGAACATCCACCACAGCCCGCCGTCATGGAATACGGTCGCGTCGGAGCCATCGACGCCGTTCAGCAACGTCGCCTCATGGACCCAGACATCGGGCAGCCGTTCGGCGCGGTAGAGCTCAATCGACTGGGCCTGCAGGGTTTCCGGAATCATCCAGACCTGTCCGTCATGGGCGAAGACCAGCGGATAGGACAGGTGCACCGCCGTCTCGAGCACCGGCTTCGGCGTGGTGAAGCCGGTGTCCGGTTCGAACGATGCCGCCGAAATGATGCCCTTGCGCGTCGCCTCGACATATTCCTCGACGAACAGGAAGGTACCTTCGCGAGCGGAGAACAGGAACGGGTCCGCGTAGTAACGCAGGCCATCGTCGGGCAGAAACCGGTACGCTTCGACGCCCGGCAGCGTCACATCGCCGTTCCCAGCATCGAGATGCCGCCAGGCGACGAACCAGCGCGGTGCCTGACCGCACAGCAGCTTGAGCCGGTGGTCGAGCTTGCCGGCCAGTGTCCGCAGCCCGAACCGTGTCACTGCGCCAAGCCCGATTGCGGGCGGCGTCGCCACCGCCGCGAGCACCGCCTCGTCGCCGGCATCGGGCCCGGTGACAACGCGCAGGCACAGACGCAGCAGCGCCGTATAGGCGCAGTCGAGGCCCCGGGTCATGACAGCCGGATCCTCGATGGCCGGCTGCGCGCTGCCGAGCACGCGACCGCTGCGCGCATCGATGGCGGTCATCTCGCAGCTGCGGCCGTCGAGCAGCGCAACCAGCAACGCATCATCGTCCACCGCGCCGTCATACAGCACCCGGACGACATCGCCCGGATCATCACCGAGCGGCGAACCGCTGAGGTCGAGCGTCAGGCGCGCCCCATGACCGTCGCCGATCCACGGGCCCTCGAACGCCGTCCGGTCGAGGTGATCGCAAGCGTGCTCGCCATGCAACCGGAAGGCGAAGCGTTCAAGCGTCGTCAACAGCATGAAAGCCCGCGGCGGCGGCGGGCCATCCGCGAACGACATGGAGAGATCAACGGCGGGATGGGCCGCGAGCCGCGCGACCAGCTCGCGCTGCCAGCGCCACAGCCGTGCGCCGTTCAGCCGAACATGAACCGAGGCCTGCCCCGTCTTCGTCCTCATAATCGGCACCCCAATCCCGGAAACAGCCCGAGCGCCACGAGGGTCGCCCCGTCGAGGCGCTCCGGTGCCAGCGGATCAACGATCGCCATGCCACCCCCGCCGTTCAATTCCCAGATTGCCCAGCGAAACCGTCGCCGCTCGGCGGCGCAGCGCACATCTCGCAGCCAAGAGGCACGCATCGCGTCGTGAGGCGGATTGGGCGCAGCAATCCGCGTCGCACCGAACTCGCCGAGCAGGATACGATGGGGATCGACGGCATGGCGCGCGGCCCAGGCCGCCACCTCGTCAAAGGCGGCATGGATGCTGGTATCGCTCCAGTCCTCGCTGAAATAAGCACCAACGGCACGTTCCGCGATCCCCGACAGCCGCTGCCGTTCGCCCCCGGCGAGCGTCGTATCGGCTGCTATCCGGCGCTGCACGGCGACGACGGCGCCCGCGCGATCCCCACTGCTGGCGGGAAAGGGCAACCCCTGCAGATAGCGCCAGATCTCGGTGTCCTCCGGCTCGTGCGACTCCACGCCCTGATGGGTCAGGATGTGCGGCTCATAGTAATGGAACGAGTAGAGCACATTGCCATCGCGAAACGGCGCAGGGTCGAGGCGCATCAGACCACGGCGGCTGCCGCCCTGCGCGCCGGTGACCACGATCAGCAACTCCGGTGCCTGCCCTCGCGCGGCACGGTAGAGCGCTTCCATCATCGACTGCCAGCGTGCGGCGGTTTCGTCGTCATATCCTGCCGGCGGCTCGTTGACCGGCTCGAGCGCAACGCCCGGATCCTTGAGCTCCGCAAGCAGGCGCGCGGTCTGTCCGACCATGGCCACATAGGCGGTAAACAGCGGCGCGGTGCTGTCCCTGAATACGACCTCGGGCCGAACCGCCGCGACCTGCGAATTGCCATGAAAATTTACCAGCACGCCGAGCCCATGGCCGCGAAACCGACGGATGGTATCGCGCAGGACGACATCGAGCTCCTGCCGGCGCCTCCCTGTCATCTGCAGAAAAGGCCCGGGATCGACGGTGAGCCGCACGAAATCGAAGCCGCCAGAACGCAGCCGCCCGATCAGGCTGTCGGACACCGCATGGTCTGCGGTGGCGAACGGCGGCCATAGATAGAGCATGGGATCGGCAGGCGAAACGGAAGCCCAGTTGAGCGGGCGATGCACGCCGACGCCGCGGCTGAAAGCCGCCGCATCGCCCCTGACCTCCGAACCAGAGACCACGGCCATGATGGCCGCGATCACAACAGCGCCGCGCCGCCGAAAACAAGCACGGCGAGCACGACCAATCCACGGCAGGACAAAAGCAACAAAGACCATGTAAAGCAGGCTCAATACCAAAGCTGCCGTTCGTGACGTCGCCTCACCCCTGGCTGGCCATGAAAAGCGACGGATAGCAATGACCGGCAACAAACTTTAACCGGGCAGGCTTAATGCTTGTCTAAGCTAACTGCGCCCCTGTTTGCGTCTCCCCGCATATCATGCGGGTCACGAAGGTCCGTCGATGTCGCCACTCCGCGTTCTCTGTGTCACGCCATTCGGACCGTCTGGACGAGGCGGCATCGACCGCCTGTATTTCTATCTGCGTAGCCATGTCCAGAACCATGGCCTGGCCGGCATCGACCTGCGCTTCGCCCAGTCGCGCGGCGCCGCCAGCGGCAATGGCTGGATCGCCACCTTTCCCTTCATCCTCGCCCGTATCGCCGGCGAACTCGGGCGCTTCCGACCGCATGTCGTGCATCTCAATTTCGCCACCGGCGGCAGCCTGCCGCGCAAGTATGCCATCCTCAAGCTCGCCAAGGCGTTCGGCGCACGCGTCATCGTCCATTTCCATGGCCAGTTCATCGAAGACAAGGTCCTCGCACGGACCCCGGCCGGCCGGCTGTTCAAGGCGATCGCAACCGGCGCGGATCTCGTCATCGCGCTCGGCGAAGTTCATGCCGACGGTTTTCGCCGCATCGGCGTCGATGCCGCGAAGATCGCCATCGTCCCGAACGGCATTCCTGATTTCGCCAGCGATTCGGTGCTGTCCGACAAAGGCCGCACTCCGCTTCGCATCCTGTTCTCGGGGCTGCTGACGGAGAACAAGGGCATGCAGGTGCTGATCCCCGCGCTCGCCCTGCTCAAGGACACGGTCACCAACTGGCACTGCGTTGCCGCCGGGAATGGTGAGGTCGCCGCGTTCTCCGCGATGGCCGACCAAGCCGGGCTGCGCGACCGCATGACCTTTACCGGCTGGATCGAGGCCGACGAGATGCACCGCCATATGCGCGAAGCCGATGTCGTGGTGCTGCCGTCGCGCACGGAGGCCTTGCCGCTCAGCCTGATCGAGGGCGCCTGCGCAGGAGCCGCACTGGTCGCCACCGATGTCGGCAATGTGCGCAGCATTGTCGCGGATGGCGTCAATGGCGTCCTGGTGCGCCGCGAGCCCGAGCCGATCGCCAAGGCCTTCGCCATGCTTGCCAGCGATCAGGAACAGCTGAAAGCCATGCAGGCCGCGTCCCGCCGGATCTACTGCGAACGCTTCACCATCGGCGCTTTTGCCGAGGAGTTGCGCGCCGCCTATCTCCGTGCCGCATCACCAGTGGGATGACGCCGCGCGCGCGGAAGCGCGCAGCGTCTGCCGATCTCAGTCACGCGGAACGTCGAGCCGCTGATCAATGAACTTGCGCTTGCCGCGCCCCGACATCGGCAGTTGATCCACGAGCCTCAGGTTGATGCCGAGGTCGCCGTCCGCACGCAGCGCCATGCGGTCGAGATACTCGCTGAGATCCGGAGTCTCGCCCTTCTCGGTCACGACCAGAAGATCCACCTCACCGGGCTTGTCCTGGATGAACTGCACTTCCCGCGTCAGATCGCGGGAATCGATCGGCACGCACAGGCCGCAGAACGGAATCAGCGTGCCCGACCGCCCCACCACGTACTCGCTGCTGCGCCGCGGCGCGAGGCCACGGAGAACCAGCGTGTAGCCGTTATGGGCATCAGGCCGCTCGACCAGCTCCGCCTCGTCGCGCGTGTCATAGCGGATCAGCGGCATGCCCTTGTACAGCAGTCCAGTCGAAACGATGCGGCCGACGGCACCCGGCGTGGTGACCGGGCGCCCGTCGTCGTCCACCAGCTCGGTGTAGCCGTAAAGCGGGCTGAACTCGTAGGTATCCGGCTCGCCATCGCGTTCGACGGCAAAGGCCACCTTCTCGCTCAGCCCGTAAAACGGCACGATCCTGGCCTGATCGAACGCCTGCTGCATGGTCTCGCGCTGATGCGGATAGAATTTTTCCGAAATCGGGAAGATGCCACGGATCTGCGACAGTGGCGCGATGCCATTGCGCATCAGGTATTCGGCAAAGATGCTGATGGCGGACGGATAGCCGTGAATGAACTTGATGCCGCCGTCGCGGATCGCCTCGAGATAGCGCGGCATGGTTTCGTCATTGAGATGAAACACGGACAATCGCAGCTCGCGCAGCGCCGGCTCCCGCTCCATGTGGCGCCCCCTGCCGTCGATCAGGTCGAAGCCGCGAAAGACGCAGCGCCAGTCGCCGGCGGTAAATCCGGCGCGCGACCACGCGTCATGAATGAAGGCGTATTCGATCGGACTGCGGTTACGGTCGAGCAGGAACGACAGCGGTTGACCGGACGAGCCGTCGGTCGACGCCCGATCGAGCGTGTCCGACGGCACCGTGCACATCTCCTCGCGATGGTCCAGCACCGTCTGCCGCGACAGGATCGGCAGTCGCGACCAAACCGCGTCGTCCATCAGCGCTTCGCCGCGGCGATCGCCGACAATCGGACCGAGCGTGCGCGCGTAGTATGGCGACCGCTGCACGGCGCGCGAAATCACCTCGGACAGCTCCGCTCTGCGATACGCTTCCACGAAAGCGAGATCGGTCCGCCCGCGCGCGATCTGCTGCCGCCAGTGCTTGTACGTGCCGCCGAATTTCATCGACGTCGGAACATGCTGCAGCACCCGTCCGACATAGGCGCGGGTTGACAACGGCAACCTGACGTAAGCACCTCTTGCGACATCAAGAAGAGTCATTCGTCCGTCTCCTGACCATATGCGGCGGCAGATTACCTGTTCCCTGCTTCGCCGACCTTGCCCGATAATCTAAATCCGCCGTTTACCTTAATCATTCACATTGCATCGATGATGCAGTCAGAACATGTTGCGGTCTATGTGCCCGCGCTCAACCGCGGCGGTGCCGAACGCGTCGCCGCGCTGCTCGCGACGGGCTTCTTCCAGGCAGGCCGGCGCACGACCCTGCTGGTCGATTTCGAGGCCAGCGAGAATCGCGCGCTGGTGGCCCCCGGCATCGAAACCGTCGTGCTCGGCCGCTCGCACCTCACGGCGACGCTCGCGCTCGCCCGCTTTCTGCGACAGCGACGACCCGACATCGCGCTGGCGATCGGCGGCGCCGCCGACGTCAAGCTCGCCGCGGCGCGTCTGCTGAGCGGCTCGCGCTGCCCGATCGTGCTGTCGTATCATGGCCGCTCCGACGTCGGCCGCGGCCGGCTCGGCCACGCCTCGTACACGCTGGCCCGCCGGCTGTCTCGCCGGGCCGCCATGGTGTGCGTGTCCGACGGGCTCGCCGACCATCTGTGCAACGACTGGCATGTCCCGCGCGAGCGGGTGACGCGGATCTACAATCCGGTATCGGTCGAGCATGCGCTTCCCGTCAGCCGGGAAGAGCTGGCGCAGCGGCCACCGGTGGTGATGAGCGTGGGACGCCTCAACCGCGAGAAAGGCTTTGCCGCACTCATCGCGGCGCTGCCGCTCATTCAGTCCGATGCGCGGCTCGTGATCTATGGAGAAGGCCCGGAACGCGACGCCCTGCAGGCCACGGCGGCTGAGCTTGGTGTCGCGGACCGCCTGCACCTTGCCGGCTATCGCGACAACCCCTGGCCCTGCTACGCCACCGCACGATGCTTTGCGCTGGCCTCGCCAAAAGAGGCGTTCGGCAACGTCGTCGTCGAGGCGCTTGCCTCCGGCCTGCCTGTGATCGCAACCCGAAGCGGCGGCCCCGACGAAATCCTCGATCACGGCCGGATCGGCGCCCTCGTCGACAACGGCGACATCCCCGCCCTGGCCGATGCGATCAATCGCGCCCTCGCCGATCCCGGTGATCCGTTGCCGCGCGTCGCCCATGCCAGGACTTTCGATGTGAATACCGCCGTCGCCAACTATCTCGCGCTGTTCAACAGGATGCTGAAACGTTGACAGGCTGCCCCACTGCGGCCTTGTCCTGCCACACCTCCCAGGGCCGGTCGAACATCCGGTGCAGGGAAAATCCCGCTAGCGATAGTCCCGCGGCATAGACCGCGCTGAACGCGACCGTCGCACCGAGCAAAATCACCAGCGGCGGCTGGCCGACAAGCAGGGCTCGCACGCCGACCAGCGCCGCGGCCGCCAGCATGCTGGCGACGACCAGCCCGACCAAGGCCCGAGACGCCAGCGTGAACGGCAGCAGCCGACGCGACAGGACGGCGCTGCCGGCGAGCGCGACGAAGGCCGAGAACGCGGCGACCACCGCGGCAGCCTGCGGGCCGCCATGCGGAATGAGCAGCAGACCGAATACCGCGGATACGATCGCGGGCGGCACCATGCTGACGAGTTGCTGCCAGTTCTTGCGCACCACGAAGAAGACGTTGTCGAAACAGAAGTTCTTCAGGCTGGTGCAGAGCGTCGCCAGCGCGATCCACGGCATCACCCGCGTCGCCTCCAGCCGATAAGGCTCCGGCAGCACCAGCGCGCCGAACGGTTGCGACAGCAGCGCCACCCCGATGGTCACCGCACCACACAGCAGCAGCAGCGCGACAAGCGTTCCGGCCTGAATGCGGCCCGCCACCTCACGTCCGTCGTTGAGATAGCTGCGCACGAGCATCGGATAAGTGTAGGGATTGAGCGAACCGCTGAAGAGCTCGACCGGCTGCCGGGCGAGCGCGAACGCCGCCGCGTACAGCCCGACACTGGCCGGGCCCATCGCGTGATTGAGGATGAAGCGATCGAGCCAGCCGACGACCTGCCCGAGCAACGTCACCAGCACGATCGGGATTCCGAAAGCCAGCGCAGCCCGATAGCCGTCCAGCGGGATCGTGGGACGCGGCATATGACGGAACGAAAGCCCGCAGGCGATCAGGCCCATCACCAGCGTCGCCAGCGACACGCCGAGCGACGCCGGCAGGAACGTCGAACCGACGGCCATCTCCGCGCCGACGGCGCAGGCCAGCGACAACACGGCACGGCCGACCTCGATGCCGGCATAGAGCTTGTGATCCTGCCGGGTCTGCAGCAGGGTCAGGCCGAGCCGCAGGATGGCGAACGCCCCTACATAGATCAGCACCGCAAGGGTGAACGGCCCGGCGAGGTTTGGCTGCACCAGCGCCAACACCAGCGCGCCGACCAGCGACACCACACACGACACCACGGTCAGGACCAGCGTTCGCCCGAACTGCGCCGCCGAGGGATGGCCGCGACCGCTGTCGCTGCTGAGAATGAACAGCCGCACCCAGCCGCCGACCGCCATATCGAGAATTTCGCCGGTGGTGACGACAAGGGCGAACAGGCCGTATTCTTCGACCGGCAACAACCGTGTCAGGACCAGCAGCAGCACGAATGTCGACAGCCGCGGCGCCAGATTGGCGCCGAAATACAGCAGGACATTGGCACCGCCGATCATTGCCGCAGCTCCCGAGCGCCATCGGACATGGCAACCGCAGTTCCCTGATCCGGTTGCAGGCGCACCGTCGCCGGCTCGATTCGCGCGGCCGTCTCTTGCGGCAGCACCGTGATCCTGACCTCGAAGCGCCGTGCATGGCCTTCGCTCGCCTCGATCACGATCCGGGTCGCCGCCGTCATTACGCCGAATGCCGGCGAATACTCCGCCGCCTCCAGCCGGCAGGTCATGTGGTCCGCCGCCGTAAACGACAGCAGCGGGACCCCTGCCCGGCTGACCAACACCGCCGAACCGTTGACAACGGCCGACAGGTCGGGATGCAGCAGGAAGCCGCTGCGAACACCACGTACAGGCGCCGAACCACCGTGCCCGGCCGGCAGCAGCTCATCGGTGACAGTCAGGTGATCGGTATCGATGTGAAGTGTCCGCTCACAGATCAGGCCGTACTCACGCACGTAGCCGTCGTGACGGGCGACCACCCGATGGCCCGAGGCCTGTTCCTCACTCACAATCAACTGAGCCTTGGCCGCGTGGCGCCAGTTGAAAGCGCCTGCGATCTGACTCTGGTCCGCTCCGTCGAGGCAAAGCGTATTATGGGCGGCCGTGCCGCGCAGACGGTCCCGCACCGCGCCGCCAGCATGGTAGAGATAGGTGCCGGCGTCGACCAGCACCGGCTGGCCATCGAGATGCAGCAGCAACGACAGCGCATCGGCGTGGCCATGGGCTGCGATCGACAGATAGCCGAGCGGTCCGTGATCCATGACCACCAGCGCCACACGGCCGGCGAGCCTTCGGCGGCTGACGGTGTAACCGCCCTCCGCGAAGCTCCGCATTCCCTCCGGCGCGGGCGCAGCTGCACGCCAGCCCAAGACCACGTTGCGTAGCTGAGCCCCCCCGAAGGTCATCGCCAGATCGTCACGCCCTGCAATGGCCGCCATGGCATTGACCACCGAGGCGACATAAAACGCTTCATGGCCTGCGCCAGACGAAATCACCCGGCCCTCGTCATCATCGCCAATTCGCGGCTGGTGGCCACCGCCATCGGTAATCCAGCCAAGGCATGCGCCGGCAGAGGCGATCCGCGTCACGACGTCCGCCGGGAATGGATGCCCCGCCCGCGCGGCGACGCTCAAGGCCAGGAGATACCATTCGCAGGTGAAGGCGGTATAGGTCGGCGACTGCTCCGCACCGACGCCGTCGTCATGGATCTGCAGGAACGCTTCCGCAATCAAGGTCTCGCGCGCTTCGCCGGCAGCCGCCTCAAGCCCGGCGTCCGGCCAGAGCGTTCCGAGAATGAACAGCGCCCCGGCTTCCGCGATCAGATGATTGTTCGCCGACGAATGCTTCGACGGATAGCGCGCCAGCCAATAGGCATGCGCGGCAAGGCATGCTCCGATCTTGCGCGCCAGCCGCTCGCCAACCCGCGCCTCACCGAGCAGACCGATGGTCAACAGGACCGAGACAACCCGCAGCGCGAGTTCGATGCCGGACACCCAGTTGATGCCCTTGAAGGGCGGGTTGGCGTCGATCCAGCTCTCGATGAGGTCGAGCGCAGTCTGCGCCAGTTGCTCGTCACCGTCCATCACGGCCAGTGCCGCGATCACCGGCACGAATTGCAGGCGGTTGAGCTCCCACACCAGCTTGACATCGCCGCGCGCGCGGTCATGGCGGTAGGCGATATCGAAGCAGTAGGCCTGATCCGGCCAGCGCAACCCGGAGGTCGGATCGCGATGCCAGTCGATCCCCTTCGAGACAGTGAAGGCGTGACCGAGCGCCTGATAGATTCCCGGCCCGTCGGAACTCGGCGCGACCGCGCGCCAGGCCTGTCGCAGGTCGCCGCTCAGCAGTGCGAGATGTCCGCGATCGACGGCAAGTGCCGGCAGACGCGACGACCGCGGCGTGAAGTCGTCCCAGTGAAAACTGCGCCGTGCGGCGATGCGCCGCTTCGCTGCCTCACCCAGCCGATGCCGGATCTCGCGCGCATTCATTGCCCGCAAGCGGTTGACGTACCAGCCGAGCTTGTGCGTCAGGTTTTGCATTTGCCGCAGGTCACCTCGGGCGGGCCTGGGACGGCTCGGCTTGCGCGGCATCGACGCTCCAGCTCCGCTGCGCCAGCGCTGCATAGGCGGCCAGCAGCTTGGGCGCTTCATGAGCCCAGGACAGTTCGTTCTCGACGCGCCGACGGCCGAACGCCCCCATCACGGCACGGCGTTCCGGATCGTCGAGCAGTTGCAGGATCTTCGCAGCCATGTCGCCGGAGTCGTTACGCTTCGCATAGAGCGAAGCGTCTCTCGCCGAGACCTTGCCTTCCGTCAGATCGAACTGAACGATCGGCTTGCTGAGCGCCATGTACTCCATGATCTTGTTCATGGTCGACTTGTCGTTCATGTCGTCGGCCTTGTCGGGATTGACACAGACGTCGGCGGTATTGAGCATTTCGAACAGATCGTGATCGCTGGCGCGTCCGGTGAACGTCACATAATCCTGCACGCCGAGCGCCACCGCAAGCTTCTT
The DNA here is from genome assembly GCF_052115025.1 of Bradyrhizobium sp. 2TAF24. Lineage (NCBI taxonomy): Bacteria > Pseudomonadati > Pseudomonadota > Alphaproteobacteria > Hyphomicrobiales > Nitrobacteraceae > Bradyrhizobium > Bradyrhizobium sp. 2TAF24. The sequence goes on from NZ_JBFRFW010000040.1 coordinate 17,937, forward strand.
CATTTCGTCGAGCGCCGGACCGCCGCCGACAATGCCAAAATGAACGTCCTGCCGGCCATGCTCTTCAACGATCGATTTCACCGCGGCAAGCAGCAGGTCGATACCTTCCTGCGCTCCGATGACGCCGACATAACCCACCAGGAAACGCCGGCCACGACGCAGCGCATCGTTCGGGGGCAGCAGCTGGATGCGGGCGAGATCCGGCCCGGAGCGCACCACGAACACGTCGTCCGGCGACATGCCGCCGCGGGTCAGCGCGATCTGGCGATAGGATTCGTTGGTCGCAAGCGAGATATTCGCGGTCTTGAAGGTCAGCTTCTCCAGCAGCACCAACAGACGATAGAACACATCCTTGCGCCCGAACTTCGACATATAGAGTTCGGGGTTGATGTCGTGATGGTCGAACACGAACTTCTTGCCGAACAGGAACTTGAAGAAACCGCCGATCAGGAAGATGGTGTCCGGCGGATTGCAGGCGTGAATGATGTCGAATCCCTGCGCGAACAGCACCCGCCAGCACAGCAGGAACTCGCACAGCAGCGCCCAGCCGTACTCCAGCGGATAGCCCGAGGCCCGCTTGGCCTCGAACGGCATGCTGTGGCGGTAGACGTGAACACCTTCGATGTATTCATAGGCGAGCTCGGCGCCGAACCCTTTCGGGCAGATCACTGACACCACGCAGCCTGCACGCGCCAGCGTCTTGGCTTCCGACCACACCCGGCGATCGAATGGAACTGCGAGGTTCTCGACGATGATCAGGACGCGCAGCGGGCGGCCGTTCTTCTGCAGCCGCGTGTCACCAATTGATGCCGACATAACGCGCTCCCAGCTTCGGGCTCTCCCAGAGGCGGGCGAGGTCGAGAATGACCTGATCCTCGCGGACCAGCGCTTCGATCTTGCGGAACTCGGGCGATGCATTGCCGATGATGATGACCTCTGCGCCTTCCAGGGTGTCGCGCAGCGACGGCATCATGATCGAGCCGATATGTGGAATCGCCTGCTCGATGTGGCGGCGGTTGACGCCGGTCAGCGCCGAGAGGTTGACGCTGGCGTCATAGAGCTTGAGGTTGTAGCCCTTGCCGATCAGCCGCTCGATCAGCTCGACCTGCGGGCTTTCGCGCAGGTCATCGGTTCCCGGCTTGAAGCTGAAGCCGAGCACCGCGATATTGCGATAGCCAAACGAGATCACCTTGCCGATGGCGCGCTCGATCTGGATCCGGTTGCTCGGCAGGATGTTGGACAGGATCGGCGCATCGACGTCGAGCTGGCGGGCGAGATAGGTCAGCGCGCGCGAGTCCTTCGGCAGGCACGATCCGCCGAACGCAAAGCCCGGCTTGAGGTAGGTCGGCGAGATGTTGAGCTTGGTGTCCGCGCAGAACACGTCCATCAGCTCGTGGCTGTCGATATTGAGCGCCTGGCAGATATTGCCGATCTCGTTACCGAAGCAGACCTTGAGGGCGTGCCAGGTGTTGTCGGCATACTTGATCATTTCGCTGGTTTCGAACGCAACGGTGAACACCGGCGCCACGATGCCCTCATAGAGCCCGGCGACCTGCTCGGCAGCGGCCGGATCATTCGAGCCGATGACCGTCTTCGGCGGCGAGAAGAAGTCCGACACCGCAGTGCTTTCGCGCAGGAATTCGGGATTGTAGGCGACCGACAGGCCCTCGCCGCAGCGGCGGCCCGATTCCTTCTCGAGGATCGGAATGATGGTATTGCGCATGGTGCCCGGGATCATGGTGGACCGCACCACGACCACGTGATCACCGCGCTTGTGGCGGATCGCCCGGCCGATCTCGGCAACCACGCCGCAGACGATGTCGATGTTGATGCTGCCGTTGTCACGGCTCGGAGTGCCGACACAGATCAGCGAGATGTCGGTGCCGTCGATTGCATCCTGCACACTGTCGATGGCGGTGAGGCGCCCCGCCTGGACCAGCTCCTGCATCATCTCGCCGAGCCCCGGCTCGACCACCGGCGGCTTGCCTTCACGGAAGCACTGGCGCTTGACGTCGTTGACGTCGAGCCCGATCACCGTGTGACCGACCTTGGCAAAGCAGGCCGCCGACACGGCGCCGACATAACCGAGGCCGAAGATGCTGATGCGGCGTGGCGCGGTGTTGACCGGAATCTGCGCTTTGACCTTGGGAAGGTCGGCATCGTGCTCCAGCTTGCTGCCCGGAGCCAATTCGATGAGATCAGAGTCGCTGAGCCACGCTTTCACTTTGCAATCTCCCCTACGGTCTCCGGTAGTTAATCACCGGATCGGGAAAGAGAAAGCATTCCATACTTGTCATCACGCGTTAGGCTTACCTCACCGCAATCCGAGCGATCGCGTTAACGGCTCATTAACCATGAGTGCAGCGAACAGCCGCATGCTGAACATCGCGCTAACCCGCCTTAAGCAAATTTTCACAAATTTGTCCGCAACAGTCCGGACTCTCCATCGCCAGACGCGAGCGCCATGACTTTGCAGACCATTTTTCGCGCGCTCGCCTGGGCCTCGATCCTCACCATCGTCATCGTCACCGACGGCCCGATCGGGCTGCGCCCGGTCACGCACTTCTCGCCCAACCTGGAACGGCTTGCCGCGCTCGCGCTGGTCGGGTTGCTGTTCGCGCTGGCCTACCCCAACCGGTTGCTGCTGATCTTCATGGCGCTCGCCCTCGCGATCGGCGTATTCGAGATGGCGCAGCTGCTGATGTCGGGTCGACATCCCCGGCTTTGGGACGCTTCGATCAAGGTCGCCGGCATGACGGTCGGCCTCACCGCGGGTTATCTCATCAACATTATTGTCATGTCGCGGCGGCCTGAGCCTTCGGAGTGACTCGAAGGCGGCGCCTCGCAAGGCGCCGCCCGACGTCACGGATGCGGCTTTGCGGCGTGAGATCGGCTCCGCTCAGGTATGATGCTTGTCGAGGCGCGGCACCATCGCTGCGCGCCCGGCAAGGCGCCGCGGACGGGGGGATGCCCGGCGTCATCGGCATGTCGCGGACCTCCGGATCGGCCGCGTGAACGGCGCCACACCCCCGCGCTGTCAGGCAGCCACCGGCGGGCTGTGGAGATTGCGGCCCGGCGGCGCCCTGTGACACTATATTCACAGGGGCGACCTCCCCGACGGCAAGGCTCCGAGCATGACCGGTTTCCGCTTCCTGAGCGCATCCGACAGCGCCGTCATCGTCGAGTTCGGCGACCGGGTGGATCGCGCCGTCAACGAGCGGGTACTGGCGCTCGGCGACGCCGTCCATCGCGCGAGGCTTGCCGGCGTGACCGACGTGGTGCCGACGTTTCGCTCGCTGATGATCCACTATGACGCGCTTGTGACCAGCGGACCGGCGATCGAGGACGCCGTCACCAACCTCGCCCAGGCCGGTAACCCGGCACGGCAGATCAAGCGGCGGTTGTGGTTCATTCCGGCCTGCTATGAGCCGTCCCACGCCCCCGATATCGAAGATATCGCCCGCACGCTTCATCTCACGGCCCGGGAGGTGGCGGAGCTGCATGCTACATGCCACTACCACGTCTACATGATCGGGTTCGTGCCCGGCTTTCCCTATATGGGCGACGTCGCGGCGGCATTGCAGCTGCCACGGCGCGCGGATCCACGCACCCGCGTACCGCCGGGCTCCGTCGCCATCGCAACCAATCTCACCGCCATCTACCCTTACGAGAGTCCCGGCGGCTGGCACCTGATCGGCACCACGCCCATCCGCTTCTTCGATGCGGCAACCGAACGCGGCTCGGTGCTGCAGGCCGGCGATGCGGTCGCATTCGAGCCGGTGACCGCAGCCGAATTCGACCGCATCAAGGCTGCGGTCGCGCGCAATGATTTCGTGCCCGCGAGCCAGGAGATCCAGCCATGATCCCGGTCGCCCGGACCCTCAAACCCGGCTTTCATTCCACGCTCCAGGACGCCGGTCGGCGCGGATACCAGAACATCGGTGTCCCGGTGTCCGGCCCGCTCGACCGCACGAGCTTCATGCTGGCCAACGGCCTGGTGGGCAACGACCTTGAGGCCGCCTGTCTCGAGCTGATCGGCTCGGGAACGGAACTCGAGATTATCGCAGCGTCCGCCCGCTTCGCCATCGTCGGCGGCACGGCGCGGATCGAAATCCTCGGCGCTGACGAGCAGGTGCCCGCCGGCCAGAGCGTGCGTGCGGTAAAAGGGGACGTCGTTCGGGTTCGTCTCGGTGGCGACGCACTGTGCGCTTACCTCGCGCTTGAGGGCGGGTTCGCGGCTCCGCTCTGCCTCGGCAGTCTGTCGACCTATGCCCGGGCCGGCTTCGGCGGCCATGCGGGACGCATGCTGCAGGCAGGCGATACGTTGAGCGGCCACCGCGACGATGTGCCCGCACGTGTCGAACTTGCGTTGCGATCCACCCCACCTCTCGCCTTCGCAGAGCCGGTCCGCCTTGTCCTCGGGCCACAGGACGATCATTTCGCCGACGAGGCGGTCGCGACGCTGCTGTCCTCCGCCTACACCATTGCCGCCGCCTCCGACCGCATGGGCTTTCGTCTCTCCGGCCCAACGCTGCGTCACAAGAACGACTACAATATCGTATCCGACGGCATCGTCGCCGGCTCGATCCAGGTGCCGGGCTCCGGGCTCCCCATCGTGCTGATGGCGGATGCACAAACGGCGGGCGGCTACCCCAAGATCGCGACCGTCATCTCGGCAGACCTGGCACGGCTGGGCCGCCGCAAGGCCGGTCAGAGCGTGACGTTCAAGGCGGTGTCCCGTGCGGAAGCCGAGACGATCCGCCGCGCGGAGCACGCCGCGTTGCTCGCCATTCTTGCGGACCTGCGCCCGGCCGACGGTCTCGACGTCGAGGCATTGGCACGCCACAACCTGATCGACGGCGTGATCGATGCCGGCCACAATTGATACCGCCCGGCATGACGGGATCAGGATCAAGCTTTTGCGAAACGTGGTATCCGGCGCGGTGCTTTAGCCTGAGAGCTTAGCACACCCTGCAGAGATTCCGGACGGTGGTCCGCCCATCTCGCCGATGACGCGCATCAACCCGAGATGACCGTGCATCAGGCAGGCTTCGTTCTCGCCGGCCCGCAGCAATGCCTCGATGGCGTCCTGCAGCAGGCGATCCTTGTCGGCATCGGATGGGCGCGGCAGGCCCATCAGATAGACCTTGGCATCATGAAGCGTACGCAGACAGGCACCGGACGCCAGCACGATCGGCTCGGGAAAGCGGTCGGACCACGACATGTCACGCTCCCTCCAGCCGCAGCCGTTGCGCGCCGTCTTGAGCGCCGCACCGCCGTGCGGAACCGGCTGGATCAGGTCGCCGCATGGCGACCACATCAACCATGCGGTGGACATTTCGTTCCGCGCAGATCGCGCTTTTGACCGAGATGGAACCTGCATGGCCTGCGCAGGATCATATCCTGCCGTGAGACAGGACCGCGCCCATGCCACCCCCATCAGGGCGCGAACACGAACCGCTCGTCGATCTCTGCGGGCGACACCACACCAAGCTGGGCGCAAGCCTGGCTTAGCTCCGACTTCAGGAGATTGATGGCATGGCCGGCGCCGCCCGGCATGGCGGCAACGCCATACATCACCGCGCGGCCGACCAGCGTGAAGTTCGCCCCGGCGGCAAACGCCTTGGCGATGTCCTCGCCAGCGCGGATGCCGCCGTCGAGAATCAGCGGAAAGTCCGGACCGACCTTGCGCCGGATCGCGGGCAGCGCCTCCAGCGTCGCCAGCGCGCCGCTGAGCTGCCGACCGCCGTGGTTGGAAACGATCACCGCATCGGCCCCGATGTCGCGGCTGCGTGCCGCATCGTCCGGCGACAGAATACCCTTGAGAATCATCCGCCCTTTCCAGCGTGCGCGGATGGCGCGGATCAGGTCGAGGTCGAGGCGGCCTGAGCTCTGCTCCGCCATCAGGGTTGCGAGCGACGACGCGCTGGCATTGCGTGCGGCATAAGGCTCGAGATTGGCGAAGCGCGGCGCGCCCTTGCGCAGGGTGGCAAAGCTCCACGCCGGATGTGCCGCAAGCTCGATGCCCCACATCGCCGACGGTTTGAGCGGCAGGCTGAGGCCGTTGTGCTGGTCGCGCAGCCGACGGCCCGGCGCCGGCACATCGACCGTGACCACCAGCACCTGGAAGCCCGCCCGCGCGACCCGCTCCAGCAGGTCGTCGACGATCGCCTGGGACTTGCCGACATAGAGCTGGAACCAGGCATGCTCCGGTGCGATCGCCGCGATCCGCTCCAGCGCCGTGGTGCCGGCGGTGGACAGGATGTAGGGAATATCCGCGTCCCGCGCCGCCGCCGCGACCAGTTCGTCCGCGCCCGGCCAGATCAGGTTGCCCATGCCGATCGGCGCCACCCCGAACGGCGCCGACCAGCGCCGGCCGAGGAATTCGGTCGCAAGCGAGCGTGCCTCGACGTCGACCATCGCACGCGGCAGCAGCCGCAGGTTCTCGAACGCCGCGCGGTTGCGATGGAGCCCCGCCTCGGTGCCCGCACCGCCATCGAGAAAGTCGAACGCAAAGCGTGGAATGCGCCTGCGCGCCTTCTCGCGAAGGCTATCGATCGAGTATGTGCCGGCCGCAGTCATGGTCACGGTGCGATACGGATTTCGACCAGCGCCTGGGTCTTCTCGGTGCGCACGTGGGCGATCGCCCGCTTCAGCGCCGCCGCGAGCTCGTCGCCCTTCTCCACCTTGATGGTGAAGGCACGGCTCGCCTCTGCGACCTTGGTGAAGTCCGGCGACGGCTCCAGCGAGATCAACGGCATCTTGTTGGTCTTGGCCGCAAAGCCTTTCGGATAGACGTCAAGCACCGAATGCCGCACGGCGCCCCATTCCGAGTTGTTGAGGATCAGCACCAGCACCGGCAGGTTCATGGCCTCGGCGATCTGATGGCAGGCCACCGGATTGCTGAACATATAGGAACCATCGCCCATGGTGGCGACCACGAGGCGGTCGGGACCTGCGAGCTGCAGGCCGAGCGCGCACGGGAACGACCAGCCGAGACCACCGGAATGCGGCTCCTGATACCAGGCGTTGTGGGCGCCGAGCGTCATCGGCTCCAGCGGTGCGCCGAGTTCGGACAGCACCGTGGCGTCCAGCCCGGCGATGGCCTCCGACAGGCAGTGGCTAACCCACGCCTTGGTCATCAGGTCGCCATTGCCGAGCTCGGCCTGCTTGCGCACCTCCGCGCGGCGGGCGCCGTGTGCTGATGTCACCTCCGCACGACGGGTGTCGCGAACCGCCGCAGTCGCCGCGAGGTGCGGCTGCAGCCGCGCCGCGAGCTCGGCGAGGATGTCGGCGGCTTCGCCAACCAGCGACACGTCCGCCTGGAAGTTGCGAACCGGGAAGCGCGCATACAGCGGATCCTGCCCGATCTGGATCACCTTGCAATTCGCAGGCACGTCGTGCGCGGCCGGCGACCACGGCGCCAGCGAGTCGATGACGACGATGACGTCGGCGTCCTTGAGCCACGGCTTCGGATCGCTGCCGACCGACATCGGATGGTCGGTGGCGATGGCGAGCTTCACCGCCCAGTACTGCGACACCGGAATGCCCCAGGTCTGCGCCAGTTCGGCAAGCGTCGCAAAGCCTTCGGCTGATCCGGCGCCGCGCTGGGCAATGATCACTGGCCGCTTGGCGTTGGCGATCAGCTGCGTCGCAACATCCAGTGCCGACGGCTGTGGCGCAGCAATGGCCGGCATCATGCGCGGCTCCGCGTCGAGCTGGTCCGCCGGACACAGTTCGCACAGCACTTCGCGCGGCAGGCTGAGATAGACCGGGCCCTTCGGGGTCGAGTTCGCGATCGCATAGGCGCGGTCGATGATCTCGAGCGCCTGCTCGGGGAAACGCAGCTCGTAGTCCCACTTCGAGGCTTCGCGAACGAGCGCCGTCTGGTCGCGCATCTCCTGGCCCCAGCCGATCGGCACCGTGCGGGTGCCGAGGCGGCCGCTTTCGGTCACCGGCGTGCGGCCCGAGAACAGCAGCACCGGAATGTGCTCGGTGGCGGCGTTGATGGCGCCGATGGCGCAGTTTGCGAGGCCGACATTGGTATGGGCCATCACGGCCTGCGCCCGTCCGGTGCCGAGATAGTAGCCATGGGCCATGCCCATCGCCGCATGCTCGTGCGGGATGACGATCGCCTTCGGCAGATCGATGTCCTTGGCCGTGGCCTCCGCCAGTCCCTCGATGATCGGCGGGAAGTCGGTGCCGGAGTTGGCGAAGATGTAGTCGACGCCGACCGCCTTGAGGCGGGCCAGCACCGCGCCACCCGCGGTGATCTTCGGGGTGTCGGTCGACGCCGCACCTGCGGCGTTGTCGGTCTGCTTGGTCATTTACTGTCCCATCATTTGCTGCGGCAGCCAGGTGGCGAGCAGCGGGAAGAGAATAAGGATGACGAGGCGGATCAGGTCGGTGATCACGAAGGGCAGCACGCCGACGAAGATCGTCGACATGTTGACGTCCTTGATCACGCTCTTGATCACGAACACGTTC
>NZ_JBFRFW010000041.1:0-21976 GCF_052115025.1 Bradyrhizobium sp. 2TAF24
ATGCCGTTCTGGTTGATCACCAGCACCTGGCCACTGGCACGGATGTTGCCGAGAATCTGGCTCGGGCCGACATTCCCGGTCACGCGGTTCAGCGCCGTCCAGCCGGCATTGCCCTGCTGGTCGAAGGTCAGCGTGGTGCGCGCACCGACGTTGAAGCTCTGCCAGTTCAGCACTGCCTGCGCCGCGGTCTGCCGGACATTGACGTCGACGCGATCGCCGTTCGCCGCCTGGGTCGGCAGGTTCGCGCCCTTCCACAGATCCGTTCCAGGCGCAGCTCCAGGCGCGACCTGCAGCCCGCCCGGTGCAAGACCGTTGGGGACCACGACCTGCGGCAGCGTCGCCGATCGCTGCGCATTCCCCGCGGCGTTGCGCGCCGCCGCCTGAACGGCCTGCATCGACTGGATCGCGCGCATCGCATTCATCAACGCGCTCTGGCTCTGCTGGCCGGCAGCCGCGGCCTGCTGCGCCACCGCCGACGTCGCATCCTGCACGATCGTGACCGGCGCCCCGCCTCCGACGGGCGTTCCGCCGAGCGTCGCAGCAGTTGCACCACCGGCGCTGCCGAGCAGCACCAGCAGGCTCGCCCCCGTCAGCAGCAGAGCCTTGCGGCGCGAGCGGACCAGTTTGGCGGCGGCATTGAATTCGAGCGCGGCGGAACGGACGGGCATCACGGATCTCTCGGCAGTGAACGGCGGGGTGGAGCCGCCGGCCTGACGAGAGGCCGGATGGCTCCGATGCCCTTAGACGCTCCTGCCGGGACGAGTTTGCAAAACGCCCGACGACTTTTTTCGGACAGGCGCTGCCGACGTTAGAAGATCGACCGCGCGCGCCACGTGACGGATCCGTGACGATTGCATTTCAGCCGACGAGCACGACGCCGCCGGGAAGCGCCGTGACCCGCGCGCCGAAGGTCTCTCGCAGCTGCGTGATGACGACATCGAGCCGGTCGAGCTTGAAGCGCGCGGTGACGCGGCGCTGCCCCAGCGCCTCGTTCATCAGCACAATGCGGCCCGGCCGGTAGCGATTGACCTCGTCGACCACGCGCGCGAGCGGCTGGTCACGGAAGAACAGGTCGCCGCCGAGCCAGCCCGCGACCGCGACAGCATCGGCGGCCACCGCCTGACCAAGGCCACGGGCGGTGTAGGTCGCCTGCTGGCCGGCCATGAGGGCGAGCGAGACGCTGCGCTGCTCGATCGTGACGCGCCCGCCGAGGCAGGTGACGCAGACATCGGCACCGTCGTGGCGGATGTTGAAGCGCGCGCTCTCCGCCCACACGCGACCATTCGCCGCAATCACCTCGACCCGATCGGCCGAGGTTGCGACCACCGCCTCGCCGACAATCAGCTCGACGCGATCGACCGGCGCATCGACCACGGCGCGGTGCAGGTTGAGGCTCGTCTGGGTGTTGAGATCGATGGAGGCCGATCCGGTGAGCGCGATGCGCTGCTGCTCGCCGGTTCCGGTGTGAACATCCGCCGCAAGCGCGCTGAGCGAGGGCCACAATCCGAGCGGCGGCCGCACCGCCAGCACGCCGGCGCCGGCCACCGACGCAGCGGCCATGCCGCCGAGCACGAAGCGCCGGTTGACCGGGCGCACCGCCGGCTGGGGCCGCGCGCTTGCCACGATCCGCGCGCCGGCCTCGGCTGGACGATCCGCCAGGCGCGCGAGTGCGGGTCCATAGGCTTGCCAGCGCCGGCTGGCATCGGCGAAGGCTGAGTCATGGCCGGGACTGCGCGCGCGCCAGCGCGCCAGCGCAGCGATGTCGGCCCGTGTCGCCTCGCCCGAGGTCATGTGCAGGACCCATTTCCAGGCTTCGCGCTGCAGCGGCATACGCTCGTCCATCGGGTCCTCGAAGGTGGTCATGGGTCGTGAAAACTCGCTGATCTGGCTCGGTTGTCAAACACCTGTCGTGTCAGTGGCTATCCTTCAGACGATTTGGGCGGGCCATTCGTGCAATTGATATCCGGATTCGGTGCCCTGTCGGCCTCCAGCAAGGCGATGGCGCGGTCGAGCTCATAGGCGACCGTGCGCCGCGACACCCCCATCCGCTCGGCGATGGCCTGGTGGGTCAGTCCCTCAAGGCGGGAGGCCAACAGGATAGCGCGCGTACGCTCGGGCAGCGCCCGCATTGCCCTGTCGAGGGCCTCGATCTCGAGGCGCGCCTCGGCCTCGCGCGCCGGTCCCGGCGCCGCGTCGGCAACATCGAGCGCCGCCTCGATCTCGGCGCGGCGCGCGCGACGACCATCGGCGCGCAGGCGATCCATGGCGGTGTTGACCGCGATCCGCAGCAGGTAGGCCGGCGGATTGCGGACCGGGCCGACCTCGTCCTGGCGATGCAGCCGCAGCCAGGTATCGTGCAGGCTTTCGCTGGCAAGCTCCTCGGACCCCAACTGACGGGTGAGACGAAGCTTGAACTCCTCATACCTGTCTACCAGCAGCCCGCGCAGCGCCGCCCACGTCGTTCCTGCCATCGACCAACCGAAAACGCTCGCCCCGACCGATCGCCCATCCCTCGCGGGACGGCGCAGCCGCGGCCTAATGTGACGATCTGCTGACAGCAGCTCGGCACGGGCCTGTCTAACTGGATTGCATGACAGATTGACTACTGCGCCCCGCGCACCGTCGGCCGGCAGTCGCCGGGCTCGCCCGGCGAGCGACGTGCAATGGTCATGATCACCGGCTGCGGCAAGTCGGCGGGAGGCGCGGCCCTCACCGTAACACCCAGCAGGGCCTGCCGGAGTGCATCGTCGCGCTCGCGGCTCCCGGTCGAGCCGATCAGCGAACTGCGCGCGACCGCCCCGGCCGCATCGATCCACAGCTCGAACGCGATGCGATAGTCGCCCGGCCGCGTCCGGGCATCACGGCAAAGGCTGTCGATCACCGTCGCCTGCAGCGCGCCGACAAACGGCCGATCGCGCGCGACCGGTATCGCCTGCCCCATCCCGTCGGACCGCGGTGCCACCGTGATACTGAAGGTCTCGACCTCGATACGCCGCGCGACGAGACCACTGCCGGCAAGCAGCATGCGCAGCGCGACGTCCGGCGCGAGGCGCCCTTTCACCGCGCTGGAATGGCGCCCCTCGGTCAGCCGCGTCTCGTAGAGCAGCTGCATGCCGCTCGCGCCGATATAGGCGTTCAGCGCGGCATCGAGATCCCCCGCCGGAATGTCAAAGGCGACGATGGGCTCCGCCGCCCGCCCCGACGCCCCGCCGGACGCAATCGCGATCGCAAGCAGCATCGCCAGCACGCCGCCACGAGCGCCCGCGAGGATCGAAAGCAAGCATGGCAGGACGTTGATGTTCACACGGCGACCGCTCGGCAGGCTCAAACGCCTTGAACCACGAATTGGTACCCACCAACAAGCCCGCTCCGGACCTGCCGCCCCGTCACTGCGCGGGGAGATCCAGCGTATCGCAATTGGTTCGCCCGGACATGACACAATCCTGCAGCCGGCTGGCGCGGGTCAGCTCGCGGGTGAGCCACACCCCGACGATCAGCAGCACCGCGGCGATCGCGAGCCCGATCAGTGCGCCGCGCCGGCTGTCGGTCGGGGCGCGACGGCCTGCCGGCTTGTCATCATCCTTGCGACGTTCGGTCATGGCGGGTCCCGCAGCCGCGCACAGCGCGATCATGTCGCTCTCTGGTAGCACCATCGGCAACGCGCGCAAAACGCCTCGTCAGCCGCGCAGCGGTGCGCTAACCTGACAGGGCTTGTTTTCTTATTCAGCACTCCGCTCTCAGCATGAGGGATTCCCCGATGGCGAGGAAAGGTCTGGACGGCAGGCATCGCGACATCAGCGGCCGTATCGACAAGAAGCACAGCAACACCCGGATCGGCACGCTGCGCAAGACCTATGGCGACCACTTCGCGGCGGGACGGCGTTCCGACATGATGCTGAAGACCCTGCTCGCGGAAACCGGCACCGAGTCGCTGCACGCCTATCTGCGAAAGCACCACAGGTAGCGACGCAGCCGCCGGCACCGGCTCGCGCCCGGCGCGACACATCGCTCCGCCGCCCATGCCGGGTGCGCCGGGGAAACCACGGATTCGCGCGTCCGGGCAGGATCGGGGAGCGCGAATCGGCTGCGATCCATGTTCAATAGGCGCGTCCGCGCTGCGGCGGGCGCCGCGTCGTCGGGTCCTCACGGGGAGGGTCCTCTCAGGGAAACGGGTCCTCACAGGGAAAGGGTGTTTGTTGCTGCTCCAAGGTATCGGCGCCCCGCTGCGCATCGCCCTGTTCCGCCGGATCTGGCTCGCCAGCCTTCTGTCCAACCTCGGCCTGATGATCCATGGCGTCGGGGCCGCATGGGCCATGACCCAGATGACGTCGTCGGCCGACATGGTGGCGCTGGTGCAGAGCGCGCTGATGTTCCCGGTGATGCTGCTGTCGGTCACCGCCGGTGCCATCGCCGACATGTTCAACCGCCGCATCATCGGCCTGATCGCGCTGTCGCTCGGCGTCACCAGCGCCACCACGCTGTCGGTGCTGGCCCATCTCGGCCTGCTGACACCGCAGATCATCCTGATCTTCACCTTCCTGATCGGCTGCGGCATGGCGCTGTTCGGCCCGTCCTGGCAGGCTTCGGTCAGCGAGCAGGTGCCGCCCGAGACCTTGCCCGCGGCGGTCGCGCTCAACGGCATCAGCTACAACATCGCCCGCAGCTTCGGCCCGGCGGTCGGCGGCGTCATCGTCGCAGCCGCAGGGTCGGTCGCGACCTTCGTGTGCAACGCACTGCTCTACCTGCCGCTGATGACCGTGTTCTTCCTGTGGCAGCGTGTCACCGAACCGTCGCGGCTGCCGCCGGAGCGGCTGGGCCGCGCCATCGTCTCGGGGGTGCGCTACATCGTCCACTCGCCGTCGCTCCGCATCGTGCTGTGGCGCACGCTGCTGACCGGCATCGGCGGCAGCTCGATCCTGGCGCTGATGGCGCTGATCGCCCGCGACATCCTGGGCGGCGGCGCGCAGACCTTCGGCATCATGCTCGGCGCCTTCGGCATGGGCGCGGTGGTCGGCGCGCTCAACGTCGAGAACATGCGCCGCCTGTTCAGCAGCGAGGCCGGGGTGCGGATCTGCCTGCTCACCATGGGCATCGGGATCGGCATCGTGGCGCTCAGCCGCACGCCGGTGCTGACCGCCGCGGCGCTGGTGATCGCGGGTGCGGGCTGGACGCTGTCGATCACGCTGTTCAACGTCGCGATCCAGCTGTCGGCGCCACGCTGGGTCGCCGGGCGGGCGCTCGCGACCTTCCAGGCGGCGATCTCCGGCGGGGTCGCCATCGGCAGCTGGGGCTGGGGCCATGTCGCCGATGCGCTCTCGACCGACCATGCCCTGCTGATCTCGGCCGCGCTGATGTTCGCCTCCCCGCTGCTCGGGCTGTGGCTGCGCATGCCCGCCGCCGGCAGCCGCGACGACAAGCCGGTCGACCCGCTCGCCGATCCGGAAGTGGCGCTGGCGATCACCGCGCGCAGCGGCCCGATCGTGATCGAAATCGACTACCGGGTCGACCCGAGCCGCGCCCGCGAGTTCTTCGGCCTGATGCAGGCGGTGCAGCTCAGCCGCCAGCGCAACGGCGCCTATGGCTGGTCGATCGCGCGCGACCTCGCCGATCCCGAACTGTGGACCGAGCGTTACCACTGCCCGACCTGGAACGACTTTCTGCGGCAGCGCAACCGTGCCACCCAGTCCGAACGGGCGCTGTACCAGCAGGCCTCCGATTTCCACCTCGGCCCCGATCCGGTCTTTGTCCGGCGCATGCTGGAACGGCCGTTCGGCTCGGTGCGTTGGAAGGATGAGACCCCCGATCGCGCGCCCGCCGGGGTGCTGCCGGTGCAGACCAACGTCACCAGCGGCGCGTAACACAGCCATGCATCCGTGGCGGAGCGGAACCGGCGGCGCCGTGTCAGCATGGCCGGCGGATGGTGCCTGGCAACCCGAACAGCGGACGATGGGCCATGAACAGACCCCGAAAGACCGATGCCGAACTGATCGCGATCGCCATCGCCGAGCTCGGCGACCACGGTTTCTACCCGGACGGCCTCAACATCTCGGTGATCCGAACCGGCGAGACCTGGGAATTCCGGACCGCCGCCACCCCGGCCGCCGAAGAAGCTCCGGGCTATGCCGACTGCGTCGCCAGGCTGGTGCAGATCGGCGATCACCTCAGCACGCAATATGACCGCACGGCCTGAGATCGGCTGGCGGCGCGCGCCTTGAACGGCGGCCGCCTCACGCAGCTGTGACCCCACATCCTCCCGATATGCTGCTCAATGGCTAGGCAGGCATCCGGCAGGCCCTTGCAAAGCCACGCAATTTGGCATGCCGGCGCAGCGCCGTGCCGGGACCTGAACCATGGCCAAGGAAGCCAAGACCGACGCCGAACTCGAAGCGATGATCGCAGACCGCATCGCGCTCGGCGGCGTGTTCGTCTCGGTCCGCAAGGACCCGCTGCTGGGCTGGCGGGCCACCGTCATCACCGCCCCCAAGCGCGCGACCTACGCCCAGCAACTCGCCGACCAGGTCGCCGCCGAGCTCCGCAAGAAATATACGCTGAAGGATTAGGCGCTGCGAGACAACAAGATCGGCTCGGGTGGACACCTCACTCCTCGTCCTGAGGAGCCCGCGCAGCGGGCGTCTCGAAGGGCAAGGCCCGTGCGGTTCTGTAAGGAAGTGAGCGCCTCGGCCTCATGGTTCGAGACGGCGCTGGTGCGCCTCCTCACCATGAGGAGAAACCTGGGCGACGACGTTGGACGTCCGCTCTAGCTCACCGCCTTGCTCGCGCGCAGCCGCGCGATGTCGTCGGCGCTATAGCCGAGCTCGCACAGGATCTCGTCGCTGTGCTCGCCGAGCGCCGGCGCGGGGCGCGTGGCGACCTTGGTCAGGCCGTCGACTTCGAACGGGCTGTTGACCGTCAGCATGTCGCTGTCGCCATAGGGCACCAGCGCCCCGGCGTCACGCATCTGCTGGTCGTCGTCGATGTCGTCGAGCGTGCCGGTGACGCCGAAGGTGATGCCCTCGGCGTCGAGCCGCCTGCGCCACTCGGCGAGATCGCGGCCCGCAAAGGTGTCGTCGAACACCGCGATCAGCGCCCGCGAATTGGCGCGCCGCAACTCCAGCGTGGCGAAGCGCGGATCGTCGAGGATGTCGCGACGGCCGAGCGCCGCGAGCAGCGGCTCGAACTGCCGCGCCTCGTTGAGCACCGACAGCGTCAGCCAGCGACCGTCGCGGCTGCGGTACATGTTGGTGCAGGCGTTCGGCAACTGGTCGCGCGGCGGGCGCGGAATGACGTTCGCGTGGCACAGCTGCGCCTGGACATAGACGCCGTTGGCCCACAGGCCGTTGGCGATCAGCGACGACGTCACCTGCCCGCCCTTGCCGGAGCGATCGCGGCGGTAGAGCGCAGTGACGATGGCGCCGTACAGCGCCATGGCGCTGGGATGATCGCCCATGCCGGGCAGCGAGCGCGCCGGCGGCGCGTCCGACGACGGCTTGACGTTGTCCATCAGGCCGCTGCGCGCCCAGTAGGCGGTGGAATCGAAACCGGTCTTCTCGGCCTCGGCGCCGGTCTCGCCATAGGCGGTGAACGACGCATAAATCATCCGCGGATTGCGCGGCCCGAGGTCTTCATAGCGGATGCCGAGGCGGCGGCGCACCGGCAAGGGCATGTTGGTGATGAACACGTCGGCCTGATCGACCAGGCGATGCAGCACGGCGATTCCATCGGACGATTTCAGATCGAGCGCAATGCCGCGCTTGTTGCGGTTCTCCAGCATCCACGGATAGTTGTGCGGACTGACCGGATAGCCCGGGGCCTGGTAGAGATTGCGATAGGTGTCGCCCTCGCCCGGCGACTCGATCTTGACGACATCGGCGCCGAAATCCGACAGCACCGTCGCCGCGGCGGGCGCGGCGATATAGCTCGCGCAGTCGATCACCTTCAGCCCCGCGAACAGATCCTTCTCCATCGCCGTGCGATCCTCCCCTTGTCGTTTCCCTTGCCGCCGGTCGGCTCTCGGCGCGTTCGCCCGGCGGGCGCCTATCCGAAGTTGATGTCGAACACCTCGCCGTCATAGCCGGCATCCTTCGGGATGCGCAACTGACGCTGGCCACCCTCTCCCTTGATCACCTCAGGCATCACGGTAACCACGGGCTCGGCGCGGGCGCGCGCAAATGCCTCTGCCGCGGTACGGCTGCGCGCCAGCTTGATGAGGTTGCGCTCGGTCGGAAACAGGATCTTGAAGCGGCCGGACTTCGCCTCGTCGAGCGACTGCCGCGGCCCGATCCACACCGAGTCGACCGCCTCCTTGCCGTCATGCACCGCGACCTGGTCGGCCGGGGCGACGGCGAGGAAGAAATGGGTGTCGAAGCGCTTGGGCATGCGCACCGGCGTGATCCAGTGGGCGAACGGCACCAGCAGGTCGAGCGCGAGCACCAGCCCCTCGCCGGCGACGAGATCGGCGAACGCCAGCTTGCCGGCCTCGAGGTCCGCGCGGTGCGACCGGTCGAGCGCACGCAGGCGGTCGGCGCCGATCAACGCCTGCGAGCCCTTCGGCCGCGCCAGCAGGACGCCGCATTCCTCGAAGGTTTCGCGCACCCCGCCGATGCGTAGCGCCAGGAGGTCGGGATCGATGCCCTCACCGCCGGCGAACAGCTCCGGCCGGGCGGCAATGTCGCGGTCGCCGGGCTCGACGCTGCCGCCGGGAAACACCAGCGCGCCGGAGGCGAAATCGATCTCGTGATGGCGCACCACCATGAAGATCTCCATGCCGGCCGCGCCCTCGCGCAGCAGCAGCATGGTCGACGCAAGGCGCGCCGGCGCAACGTCGGCCTTGGCCGCCGCCGCGTCGTCCAGTGGTTTGTCAGCGTTCATCGTGACCTCTTTAGAACCGGCGCGCGGCCGGGGCATTGTCGGAAAAGAATATCTCGTCCGCATGCGCGGCGATGTCTTCCGCCCGCCAGGCCCCGGACGGCTTCCAGCCCGGCATCTCCAGCATTTTCATCTCGCGCACGCCCCGCGCTGCCGAGACGCCGAGAATCTTGCCGGTCTGGTCGCCCGACAGTGGGCTCACCATGTAGAGCACCGCCGGCGCGATCTGGTCCGGGTTGAACGCAGCCCCGGGGTTCTCGATGTATCGCGGCAGGTCCGCGGTCATGCGCGTCAACGCGCCGGGGGCGAGCGTCCAGATCCGAATGTTGGACTTGCGCCCCTCGATGGCGAGCACGTTGCTGAGGCCGAAGATGCCGCCCTTGGCGGCGCCGTAGTTGCTCTGGCCGAAATTGCCGATCAGGCCGGAGGTCGACGAGGTGTTGACGATGACGCCGCCGCCATTGTCCTTCATCCAGCGGAACACCGGCAGCGTGACGCAGAACGTGCCTTTGAGATGCACCTGGATGACCTTGTCCCAGGCGTCCTCGGTGATCTTGGCGAAGGAGACGTCGCGCAGGATTCCGGCGTTGTTGACGAGAATGTCGGCGCGGCCGAAGTGCCTGATCGCGTCGTCGAACACCGCCTGGCCGCCGGCCATGGAGGAGATGTCAGCGCCGTTGGCGACCGCGCGACCGCCATCAGCGACAATGGCGTCGACCACCGTCTGCGCCATCGAGCGGTCCTGCCCGCTGCCGTCGCGCGGGCCGCCGAGATCGTTGACGACGACGGCCGCGCCCTCGCGCGCGAACAGTCTGGCATAGGCTTCACCAAGGCCGCCGCCGGCGCCGGTGATGATCGCAACCTTGCCGTCCAGCAACCCCATCGGACGCCTCCCTGTGCCTAGCCGAGCACGGTCATGCCGTTCTTGATCACGGTGACATCGCGTGCCTTGACGCGCGCCTCGAACGACACGACGTCACCGTCCTTCCACAGGTCGACCGTCACGGTCTCGCCCGGAAACACCGGCGCGGAGAACCGCACCGCATGGCGGCGGAAGGCGGCCGGGTCATAGTCGGCATAGGTCTGCAGCACCGCCCGACAAGTCAGGCCGTAGGTGCACATGCCATGCAGGATCGGCCGCGGAAAACCGGCGCGGCGGGCGAACTCGGGGTCGCTGTGCAACGGGTTGCGGTCGCCACACAGGCGGTAGACCAGCGCCTGGTCCGGCCGCGTGGTGATGTCGACGGACCGATCCGGCGCGCGCTGCGGCATCGCATGCGGTGCAGGCTGCCCCTCGGACGGACCGCCGAAACCGCCATCGCCGCGGGCGAAGGTCGAGCTGACGAGGGTCGCGAGCTCATCGCCACCGGCATCCCTGAGCACCGTCTCGCGCGTGATCACCGCGCCCTTGTCCTTGCCCTTGTCGTAGACGGCGACGACGCGGGAATCCGCGGTGATCTCAGCGCTCACCGGCAGTGGCTTGTGAAAGGTGATGTCGCGCTCGCCGTCGACCACCAGCAGGCGGTTGATGCCGAGGTCGCCGGGCGACGCGCCCCAGGCGGCGACCGACGCGAAGGTCGGCACCACCTTGAGCGGCCGCGCCGTGTACGCCGCCTCGTTGACGAAGCGCAGCTCGCGCTCGTCCATGGGATCGGCGCCCAGGCCGATGCCATAGGCGTAGAGCATCACCTCGCGGTCGCTCCAGGCGTAGCGCTCGCCCTCCCGCTTCAACTGAAGAATCTCGGGATACTGGATCGGCATGGCGTTTCTCTCTGATGGCGTGGCCTTGTTGCGGTCGGCCACTTTGCAGGAACGTCAGGGGATCGGCGTGAAGAACGGCAGCGGCGCGCCGTCGGTCGGCTTGAACACCACCTTGACCCGGGTCCCGATTTTCAGGTCCTTGAAGTCGCAGTCGACAAAATTGGTCAGCAGCGACGGGCCTTCCTTGAGCGTCACGTAGCCGATGGCATAGGGCCCGGTCGGCGACTTGCGCATGATGCTGAAGGTATAGATCTCGCCTTCACCCGCGCTCTCCTCCCACACGGTGTCGTCGGAGAAGCAGAACGGGCAGATCGCGCGCGGGAAATAATGCGCCTCGCCGCAGGCCTTGCAGCGCTTGATCAGGAACTTGCCTTGCGCGGCGGCGTCCCAGAACGGCTGGCTCTCGGGATTGCCCTGCGGCTTGGGATAGGTTTTCGTCTCGCTCATCACACGCGCTCCAGAATGGCGGTCGAGGCGGCATGGCGCACGCCGAGCAGGCCGCCCGTGCCATGGGCGATGGCGAGGTCGCAGTTCGGCACCTGCACCTTGGGATGGGCTTCGCCGCGCAGCTGGCGCACCGCCTCGATGATCTTGGTCATGCCGCCGCGGTTGACCGGATGGTTGCTGCACAGCCCGCCGCCGTCGGTGTTGAACGGCAGCTTGCCGACGCCCGAGATCAGGTTGCCGTCGGCGACGAACTTGCCGCCCTCGCCCTTCCTGCAGAAGCCGAGATCCTCGAGCTGCATCAGCACGGTGATGGTGAAGCTGTCATAGATCGATGCGTACTTGATATCTTTCGGCGTCACGCCCGCCTCCGCGAAGGCGCGCGGGCCGGACCACACACCGGCCGAGTATGTCAGGTCGAGATCCCGCCCCCCGCGCGGTCCCTTCATCGCCTCGCCATGGCCGATCATCCGCACCAGCGGCTTCCTGAGGCTTTTGGCGATCTCCTCGGTGGTGACGATCAGCGCACCGCCGCCATCGGTCACCACGCAGCAGTCCATGCGGTGCAACGGGTCGGCGATCAGCGGCGAGTTCAGCACGTCCTCGACCGTCACGACGTCCCTGAGCATTGCGTGCGGGTTGTACTGGGCGTGATGGGATGCTGCGACCTTGATCCAGGCGAGCTGCTCGCTGGTGGTACCGTACTGGTGCATGTGGCGTAGCGCGCACATGGCATAGGCGTTGTGGGTGGTTGCGGCATAGGCCGCCTCGAAATCGGCCTCGGCGCCCGCGGCGCGCGGCGGCAGCGGCCCGGTGCGCGGCTTGCCGGCGAGCGTGATCAGCGCGACCGAACACTTGCCGGCGGCGATCGCTTCAGCCGCATGGCCGAGATGGATGATGTAGGAGCAGCCGCCGGTCTCGGTGGAATCGATATGGCGCACCCTGAGGCCGAGATAGTCGACCATCGGCCAGGCCCCGCCCGGCGCGTCGCCGGCGCAGAAATAGCCGTCGACATCGGCGACGGAGAGCCCGGCATCTTCCAGCGCGCCCTTCGCAACCTCGGCGTGCAGCTGCGCGGTCGACTTGTCCGGCGCATGCCGCGTCGGATGTTCATAAATGCCGGCGATGTACGCCTTGCCTCGAATGCTCAAGCCTCGCTCCGTCGCTACCGTCAAACTGCTGTTCGTTTTTGTGAACCGCGACAACAGGATTGGCAAGCGCGATCAGCCCGCCCCATTCCGCCATGCGGAAACAGAAGCAGCATAGGCGCATGCCAAATTGGCGGAGCCCGCAGTCACGGCCTTCAGCAAGTCGCAGCCTAGACCACTACGACCGATCCCTTTCGCCAACGCCCATCGCTTCGCGCTGCAGCTTACGTTCCCGAAAGATGAGCCACGGTCGCCGAAGGATAAGCCAAGCCAGAACAAGCACGCCCTGGGCTGCAAACGCTGTCGAAATACCGACAAGAAACGTTGACAAAGCCAGAAATGCTCGCGGCGACGAGATCATCAAGCCCCGAACATCCGAACTGGCTGCAAACTCGAAATCGGCAGACATGAGCATCGCGCCTGGCCCGAGAAACGCAAAGGCAGCCAGGAAATGTGAAATCGGCCGCTCGAGAATCTTTTGGGAATATCGGTCGAGCTTGCTGAGATCGAAGAGCTCGAACAGCACGCGTATCAGGCAAAGGATCGCTATCCCCCAGATGAGGAAGATGAACAGCTCGAAATCATAGTAATTGAGCCTTGCGGCCATAATCTGCCGGCACGGAAGGTAATCAAAAATGTTCTTCAGATATCCGCAATCCCGGAGGTACTCGTACTGACGCATCAGGAATGGACCGGTCGGATAGACATCGAACGGGATATTGAACATTGCCATCGGCCAGGCGAGCTGACGATCGAAGGCAAAGGCGATCGGTGAGAAAGTCGCCACCCAAAAGGTCGCTTTTCCAAAGCGACTCGCCAGCCCTCTGCTGCGCGAATCTTGCCCAGCCTCACTCATGCAGCGCCCATGCGCAAGCGGAGGCCTTCATAGCGCACGCAGCTTGGCTTTTGCCCTCCACATTCTCCACCCGGCGTCTCACCGCAACGCAAAGTTGCTCCGGTGCCATCGTGCTGCGGCGCATCTCAAAACAGCTCGAACCTTGTCGAGGAAACAAATCAACAAACAAAATCAGCCCGCGAACGCGCGCCCGGCAGCAACCGGAAAAAATCAATAGCTTGTGTTACACACTCCGATCGATAATCGGAAGCGAAAAAGTGACAGCTTGTCGCAGAGTGATTTGGATGCGCACTGGACTATCCCCTCATGGAGAGGAGCGCGGCACAGCCGCGCGTCTCGAACCATGAGGCCAATGCACTTCAGAACGGGCCTCATCCTTCGAGGCGCCTGCTGCGCAGGCTCCTCAGGATGAGGAGCAGAGATCCTTGCAGGGCCCGAACGCCGCCAGCGCGGTGTGCGAATCTGATGGCCTGCCTTACTCCGCCGCCAGCTGCGGTGCGACCTGCGGCGGCGGGTTGACGAGGTCTTTGCGCAGCTGCGCGCCGCGCGCGGTCGCCTCGCTCACTGCCTTGTCCTTGACCGGGCCGTAGCCGCGGATGCGGTCGGGCAGCGACAGCAGCTCAATGGCGGTGGCCAGCGTCTGCGGTGACAGCCGCGCCAGCGCCTCGTCGACATCCTTCTCGTAGGACGTGATGAGGTCACGCTCCATGCGCCGCTCGGCGGAATAGCCGAAGATGTCGAGCGGTGTGCCGCGCAGGCCGCGCAGCTTCGCCAGCACGCGGAACAGGCGCATGGTCGACGGCCCGAACGCGCGCTTGCGCGGCCGGCCCAGCGGATCGTTGTCGCCGCCGAGCAGCGGCGGCGCGAGATGGAAGTTGAGGGTGAAATCGCCCTCGAACTGCTCGCGCACGCTCTGTTCGAAGCTGCCGTCGGTGAACAGCCGCGCCACCTCGTACTCGTCCTTGTAGGCCAGCAGCTTGGCGTAACCGATCGCGGCCGCGCGTGGCAGCTCCTCGCCAAAGCCGCCTTCCGCAGCCGCCGCCTTCACCCGGTCGACCAGCCTGCGATAGCGCGCCGCAAGCCGCGCGTTCTGATAGCCCGTCAGGTGCGCGCTGCGATGTTCGATCAACTCGGCGAGCGACATCTCGTCGAGCGTCTTCGGCGGCGCGTCCTCGTCCTTGAGCATGGCATGGAGCCGCGCCGGATCGACCGCCGCGAGCCGTCCCAGCGCAAATGCCAGGGTGTTCATCTTGATCGACACGCCGTTGAGCTCGATCGCCTGGGCGATCGCCTCCGCCGACACCGGCAACAGGCCCTGCTGATAGGCGTAGCCGAGCATCATCACGTTGGTGGCGATGGAATCGCCGAGCAGCCCTTCCGCCGCATGGGTGAAGTCGAGGAACACCGAGTCCGAACGCAAGGCGCCCTCCAGCACCCGGTTGGTCTTGCGGCGCTGGAAGTCGAAATCACGGTTGCGGATGAAGTCAGCGATCGGGATCAGGTGGGTATTGATGATGCCGCGGGTGCGCCCGCTCTCGCACAGCGTGATTGTTTCCTTGGCGATCGCCACCACTTCGTCGGCCGCGATCAGGAGGTCCGCGGTGCCGGTGACGATGCGCGAGCAGGTCACGTCCTGCGGGTTCTGCGAGATGCGGACATGGCTGAGCACCGCGCCGCCCTTCTGCGCAAGGCCCGACATGTCGAGGATCATGCTGGCCTTGCCCTCGATATGGGCGGCCATGCCGAGCAGCGCGCCGATGGTCAGCACGCCGGTGCCGCCGACGCCGCCGACGGCGATGTTGTAGGGCTTGTCGAGCGGCTGCAGCGAGGCCGCCGGCGGCAGCTCGCCGATCGCGCCGAGATCGAGCGGCGCACGCTTGCGCAGCTGGCCGCCATTGACCGTGACGAACGACGGGCAGAAGCCCTTGAGGCAGGAGAAATCCTTGTTGCAGCTCGACTGGTTGATGGTGCGCTTGCGCCCCATCGCGGTCTCCAGCGGCTCGACCGAGATGCAGTTCGACTGCACCGAGCAGTCGCCGCAGCCTTCGCACACCGCGGAGTTGATCATCACCCGCTTCGGCGGATCCTCGAGGAGGCCGCGCTTGCGGCGGCGGCGCTTCTCGGCGGCGCAGGTCTGCACGAACACGATGGCCGAGCAGCCGGGTGTTTCGCGCAGGGTGCGCATGACGTTGTCGAGCTCGTCGCGATGCGCAAGCTTGGTCTCCGGCGCGATGGTCGAGGCCGGATAGGCGTCCGGGTTTTCCGACACCAGGTAGATGTTGCGCACGCCTTCGGCATGGAGCTGGAAGGTGATCTGCTGCGGCGACAGGTCGCCGTCATGGCGCTGGCCGCCGGTCATGGCGACTGCGTCGTTATAGAGCACCTTGAAGGTGATGTTGGCCTTGGACGCCACCGCCTGGCGGATCGCAAGGCTGCCGGAGTGGAAATAGGTGCCGTCGCCGAGGTTGGCGAAGATGTGCTTCTCCTGCGTGAACGGCGCGATGCCGACCCACGGCACGCCCTCGCCGCCCATCTGGGTGAAGGTCTCGGTGTTGCGGTCCATCCACAGCGACATGAAGTGACAGCCGATGCCGGCCAAGGCGCGGCTGCCGTCCGGCACCTTGGTGGAGGTGTTGTGCGGACAGCCGGAGCAGAAATACGGCGTGCGGGTAACCGGCGCGACCGCCTGCACCTGCGAGGCCTGACGGCCGTTGAACCAGTCGGCCTTGGCGCGCAGCATCGCGACGATCTCGGGATTGAGGTCGAGCGTCAGCAGCCGCTCGGCGAGCGAGGTCGCGATGGTGGCAACGCTCAGCTCCTCGGAGAACGACAGGAAGCGCTTGTCGTGATGGTCCATCTTGCCGACGATGCGCGGGCGCACGTCGTCGCGCCAGTTGAACAGCTCCTGCTTGACCTGGTTCTCGACGATCTCGCGGCGTTCCTCGACGACCAGGATCTCCTCGAGGCCGACGGCGAACTCACGCACGCCCTGCGGCTCCAGCGGCCACGGCATGCCGATCTTGTAGAGGCGCAGGCCGATCTTCGCGGCGACCTCCGGCGTGATGCCGAGCTCGCGCAGCGCCTGGCGGACGTCCTCGTAGCTCTTGCCGGACGCCATGATGCCATAGCGGGCGTTCGGCGAATCCATGGTGACGCGGTTGATGCGGTTGGCGCGCGCGAACGCGATCGCGGCAAAGCCCTTGTAGTCCTGCAGGCGGCGGTCCTGGGCGTAGCGGTCATCCGGCCAGCGCAGGTTGAGGCCATCCGGCGGCAGCGCGAAGTCCGGCGGGATGATGAACGGCGTCATCTCGTCGCTGAGGTCGATCTCGGCGGTGGTCTCCACCGTCTCGGTGATCACCTTCATGCCGACCCAGCAGCCGGAGTAGCGCGACATGGCGATGCCGAGCAGTCCCATCTCGATCATCTCATGGATGCTCGAGGGGTAGAGATAGGGCATCAGCGCGGAGATGAAGGCATGGTCCGACTGGTGCGGCACGGTGGAGGACTTGGCGCCGTGGTCGTCGCCGGCAAGACAGAGTACACCGCCGTTCTTCGCCGATCCCGCCGCATTGCCATGGCGGAAGACGTCGCCGCAGCGGTCGACGCCAGGGCCCTTGCCGTACCAGATGCCGAACACGCCGTCGTAGTTGGCGCCGGGCGAGAGGTGGAGCTGCTGCGAGCCCCACACCGCGGTGGCCGCGAGGTCCTCGTTCACACCGGGCTGAAACTTGATGTTGTAGCGCTCGAGATGCGCCTTTGCGGCCATCAACTGCTGGTCATAGCCGCCGAGCGGCGAGCCGCGGTAACCGGAAATGAAGGCGGAGGTGTTGAGCCCCTGGGCGCGGTCGCGGCGGATCTGCGCCATCGGCAGGCGGACCAGCGCCTGGATGCCGGTCAGGAAGACATGCCCGGACCCCTTCGTGTACTTCTGGTCGAGGCTGATCGATCCTTGATTGATTCCCATCGCAAGCGTTCTTTCTGGCTCTTCGTGGCCGTTTAAGTGCCCGTCCGCCTGCCCGGGGCCGCGCCGTATCGGCGACCGCCGGCGCTGGGGATGCGCACCAACTGCAATCGCCGGACGGCGCGCACCTTGCCACCGGCGCACCGCCCGACTCCCTTGATTAGAACCAGTCTATGTCGCTTTCGCCCTCACCCGCATCAAGAATCCGTTCCCCCTTCCCCCTTGGGAAATAAACGCAATTTCGTTCCTTTCGACCCCATGGCGATTGCCGCTTGTGTCGTCGCCCCCCGGGGCTCAGGACAGAAAATTCGCATATGACAGGAGGGGTGGCCACTCAGGCCGCCGGATCCGGCAGAATCTCGTCCAGGACCCGAAACAGCTCGGTCTCCCGGAACGGCTTTCGCAGCACGGCGCGGTGACCGGACAGCCGATCATGCACCGCACTCTCCATCAGGGAGGTCATCACCACCACCGGGATATCACGGGTACGGGAGTCCTCGGCCATCGCCATCACCAGGCCGGCCCCGTCGACGAACGGCATCATGAAGTCGGTCAGCACAAGGTCAGGTGTCGCGCGATCGAGGATGTCGAGCGCCTGCCGGCCATTGCACGCCGCCAGCACATGATAGCCGCGATCACTCAGCAGGACTTCGAGCCAGTCGGCAATCGCCCACTCGTCCTCGACGACCAGCACCGTCTTCACGGTTGCTCTCCGGCGCCGCGCCCGGCACATGACAGCGACGGAAATCCGCTGCCTGTCCTCTCGACGATCACAGGCCGTTGTTGCTGACTGGTCATATCGTTATGGCCCCTCGCTCCCCGACTCTGCGCGGGGCGATAGTCGCACCGCCTCGAACGACCACCGTCGCGCGGCTGAGGCTGGCCGCGGCCATCGCGCCGCGCAGGCCCACAGTGTCGCGCCGGGTTCCCTCCGTCGTCCCACCATCGACGCGAAAAAGCTGAAACACCCGAGCGACATCAAAGTTCCGAAAAAAAGCATCCGTCGGCCGGCGCACGCCGGTTCCCGGCAGCTCAGCCGGCTGCCGCAAGGCCTGGATCTGGCAACGTTCCGTCGAGCGATCGGGCGCCGGCACCCCGGAGCGCGGGCTGCCGCATGATCGTTCCCGACCAGATCGGGTTCGCCAGATCATCGCAGCCGGCGTTCCGCCGCCTGCAGTCAGACCAGCTCGCGTGCAACACCGTGACGCTGCGCGACCACCTGCAATTCTGATGCAGTTGCGGGACACGCCACATGACGATCGTCACATCGCAGAATCGTTTCAACGCGATAAACGGCAGCACGTGCGATCCAGGTCACGCGCATTGTTCGTACCCGTCAACGCGATGCGAACGAAATCAAGTGAACAAAATGCGTGCGGGTTTGTTTGCTTCATTCTCCGCCGACACGTCGGCAATCTCTCCACGCCGCCGCTTTGGCGGACACGGAACGAAGGACGACATCATGAAGATACTTGTTGCTGCCGCGTTTGCCGCGAGCCTGCTGGCGGTCTCTGGCGTTGCCAACGCGATGCCGACCGCGCCTGCGCGCGGCGCCAATCCCGATGTCATCCAGGTCGCCGGTGGCTGCGGGCCGGGCTTCTATCCCGCCGGCCCGTATGGCCGCTGCCGCCCGAGCCGCTACGAGCGGCCGGTCATCGTGCGTCCGGTTCCGCGCGGCTGCCCGCGGGGCTTCTTCTGGCGCCATGGCCGCTGCCGCCCGATGTAATCTGATCGACCAGCACCATGATGCACGAAGGGCTTCGCCTTGCGGCGAGGCCCTTCGTCATTTCAAGGCGTCAGATGACGCCGATGCGTCGCGATCCGCCGTCGGCAGCGACAGCCGAAACGCGATGCCGACCGGACGCTCGACCACGGTGATGCCGCCGCCATGCATGCGCATGACGTCGCTGACGAGGTTGAGCCCGAGCCCCGCCCCACGACCATTGGCGTTGTGCTTGAAGAACGGCGCGAAGATCTGCTGCCGCAATTCCGGCGGAATGCCCGGCCCGTCGTCGCCGACCTCGACGAAGCCGGCTCCGACATTGAGCATGATGGCGCCGCGACGGCCTCCATGGTCGATGGCGTTCTGCACGAGATTGGTGAGCGCGCGCTCAAGCGCCATGGCATCGCCCCGCACCGGAGCCGCGGCGACCTGCGCCTCGAAACGCACCTCATAGCCGGCGGCGAATGCCAGCGGCCCCATGTCGAGCGCGACGCGCCGCGCCAGCTCGACGAGATCGACCGCGGCAAAGGCGCGCGCGCCCTGGTGGAGGCGCTGCACATCCAGCATCTGTTCGGTCAGCACCACGAGCCGTGTGGTATCCTCCATCAGGTGATCACGGATGCCGCTGTACGGCAGTGCCGCGATGCGGGCGTTAAGGATCGCGATCGGCGTGCGCAGCTCGTGCGCCGCGTCGGCAAGGAAGCGCTCCTGGCGCTCATAGCCCTCGTCGAGGCGGCCGAGCGCGCCATTGACCGCCAGCACCAGCGGCGCGACCTCGGCCGGCACGTCGGTCGCGGTCAGGCGGCTGCCGCGCCGCGCGCTGTCGATGGCGTGCGCTTCGCCGGCCGCGCGTTCGACGCCGGCGAGTGAGCGCCGCACCACCAGCGGCGTCGCCACCAGCGCTCCGAGCGCCATGACGGCGAGGATCGGCAGCACCAGCTTGAGCAGGATCAGGGAGACGCCGAGCAGCATCAGGAACGGCGACGTCGCCGAACTGGTGCCGGTCACGAACTGCAGCGGACCCGCCGCCGTGTCGGCCCAACGCATGCGCGCGGTCGGGCGGTCGGGATCGCCAATGTTCCAGCCGAGCCGCGCCTGGCCGATGCGATCGAGCGCCGATCCGATGCCGTCGTATTCCTGCGGCACGCGGCCCTCGACATGCTGCCGGCCCTGCCGGTCGCGCACCGTGACCCAGAAGTCCGGATCGCGGCGCAGCGCGCGCAGGCCCTCGGTCTCGGCAACATGCCAGCCGCCGCCGGCGTCACGCACCACCGCGCCGCGCAGCGTCTCGATGGTGCTGTCGGTGGTGTTGAAGTCGAACAGGTGCCCCGATGCGAACAACACCGCGATCACGGCGATCAGCACCACCGACTGCACCGCCAGCAGGCGCCAGAACAGCAGCCGCTTCAGCGACGCCTTGCGGCCGCGGGCGTCACGACTGTTCGCGGAGGACATAGCCCACCCCGCGGATGACGTTGATGACGACGCCGGCCTGGGCGTCGGCGAGCTTGCGTCGCAGCCGCGACACATGGGAATCGAGCGCGTTCGACTGCACCTCGTCGTCGAAGCCGAACACCGCCTCCATCAAGGCCGGGCGCGGCACCATGCGCCCGGCGCGCCGCACCAGGCTCTCCAGCACCAGCATTTCCCGGCGCGGCATATCGAGCCGCACACCGTCGACACGGACATCACGATGGCCGAGGTCGAAGCTGAGGCGACCGATGCGGACCGCCGGCGCCTGGATCGGCCCGGACCGCCGCAGCACGGCGCGCAGCCGCGCCAGCAGTTCGTCGAACACGAACGGCTTGGCAAGATAGTCGTCGGCGCCGGTCTCCAGGCCATCGATGCGGTCCGGCACCCTGCCCTTCGCGGTCAGCACGATGACCGGCGTCGCAAGGCCGCGGACGCGGATGCGGCCGATCAGCGTCAGCCCGTCGCCGTCGGGCAACTGGCGGTCGAGCAGGATGGCGTCATAGGCGGTGTCGCCGACCGCGAGCTCGGCATCGGCGAGCGAGCCGACATGGTCCATCACCATGCCGTGCTTCTGCAGCGAGGCGCGCAGCGCCACCACCATCTGCGGCTCGTCCTCGACCAGGAGGATGCGCACGTCGCCTCTCCGTCCGCGCGCTAGTGCGGCCCGGTGCGCGACAGCCGGTACACCGATGCTGGCGGGATATTGCGCAGCGTCGTACCGACCTTCTCCGCGGTCAGTCCCACCCGCCGCAGCAGCACCGGATGGACCGGGCAGCGCGTCGTGTAGGTGAATTGATAAAATGCGCCGCCCGGCCGCAACCGCGTGAAACAGGCCCGCAGGATCGCGGCCACCGTCCAGGGCGGCATCGACAGCAGCGGCAGGCCGCTGATCACGGCGCCGAGCGGCTGGGCGTCGCCGCGCAGCGCGTCGCCGACACCGCGGGCATCCATGTGCAGCACGCGGGCGCCCGGGAAGCGCGCCCGAAGGTGCGGGATGAAATCGTCGCAGGCCTCGACCAGGGTGATGTCGCGCTCGGCGACACCGCGCATCATCAGCGCGCTGGTGAACACGCCCGTGCCGGGGCCGAGTTCCAGCACGGGCCCGGTCCGCGGACCGACCTCGCGGGTGATCAGCGCCGCGAGGTGGCGGCTGGACGGGGTCACCGAGGCGGTGCGCAGTGGGGCGCCCAGCCAGGCCTTGAGGAAACGCAGCTCGTCGGAGGTCGGCATCATCGTCCCTTCATCATCGCGTTACATGACCCTGCGATGACAAGTGAACGTTACGCCTACCTGTCAGCGGCGTCAGGACGCAATTTTGTTCGTCGGACCGCTCCCCGGACGACGGCCGGACAGCGGCCGGCATCTGCGAACATACGCCGACACATGGCGGCGACATCCGCGGATGGCGGAAAGCGACCGGTCCCGATTCGACGTCAACGAAACGCCCCGCGTGCGGCGGCCTACAGCGGCAGGTTGTCGTGTTTCTTCATGGGCACCTCGACCTGCTTATCCCTGAGCATGGCGAGGGCCCGGGCGATGCGCTTGCGGGTCGAGTGCGGCATGATGACGTCGTCGATGTAGCCGCGCTCGGCGGCAACGAACGGCGACAGGAAGCGGTCCTCGTACTCTTTCGTGCGCGCGGCGATCTTCTCCGCGTCGCCGATGTCCTGGCGGAAGATGATCTCGACCGCGCCCTTGGCGCCCATCACCGCGATCTGCGCCGTCGGCCAGGCATAGTTGATGTC
>NZ_JBFRFW010000042.1:0-21873 GCF_052115025.1 Bradyrhizobium sp. 2TAF24
AGGCCGATCGCGGCTGACGGGCAATACGGCGTGTTCTTCGCTGCCCATCAGGTCGCCACCATCGACTTGACGGGCTCAAAAAGTGTCGGTGATGTCTCCGAACGGGTGTCGGCCATGTCCCCGGACTGAACATCAAGTCCGGCAATGACGCACTGGGTGTGTCGTGCTTCGTACTTCAACCGCACGATCCTTCGTCGCACACCCTGCAAGAATATCGGTTTGACACCCGCGCGCACGGCGATATGGAGGGAGGCGAGCGTTTCGTGCTCGCCAGTGCCATGCCAATCAGGACGTTCCCATGAAGAAACTTCGCTCGCGCGTCACCACCGACGGGATGGACCGCACGCCGCACCGTGCGTTCATGCGTGCCATGGGGCTCGACGATGCCGCGCTGGCGAAGGCGATGGTCGGTGTGGTCAGCATGAAGGGCGAGCAGACCCCCTGCAACATGACTCACGACTTCCAGGTCGAGGCAGCGAAGCAGGGCATTCTCGAAGGCGGCGGCACGCCGCGCGAGTTCGCCACCATTTCGGTGTCCGACGGCATCAGCATGAATCATGAAGGCATGAAGTTCTCGCTGTTGTCGCGCGAATTGATCGCGGACTCCATCGAGGCGGTGGTGCACGGCCTCGCCTACGACGCGCTGATCGGCTTCGGCGGCTGCGACAAGACGCTGCCCGGCGTGATGATGGGCATGGTCCGCTGCAACGTGCCGTCGATCTTCATCTATGGCGGCAGCGCGCTGCCCGGCCGCTTCGAGGGGCGCACGCTGACGGTGCTGGATGCCTATGAGGCGGTCGGCACGGTGATGACCGGACAGATGGACGAGGCGACGCTGGAGCGCATGGAGCGGGCCTGCCTGCCGACGCTCGGTGCCTGCGCCGGCCAGTTCACCGCCAACACCATGGGCATGGTGTCGGAGGTGATGGGCCTCACCCTTCCCAACATCTCCATGGTGCCCGGCGTCTACAGCGAGCGTGCGCAGCTGGTGCGCGGCGCCGGCCGGCTGATCATGGAGATGCTCAAGCGTGGCGGTCCGCTGCCGCGCGATCTCGTCACCCGCAAGTCGCTGGAGAACGGCGCGGCGATCGTCGCCGCCACCGGCGGCTCGACCAACGCGGCGCTGCACCTGCCGGCGATCGCCAACGAGGCCGGCATCCGCTTCACTCTCGACGATGTCGGCGAGGTGTTCGCGCGCACGCCGCTGATCGGCAACCTGCGGCCGGGCGGCAAGTACACCGCCAAGGACGTCTACGACATCGGCGGCGCCGCGGTGATCATCCGCGCGCTGATCGAGAGCGGTCATCTCGACGGCAGCTGTCTTTCGATCACCGGCCGCACCCTCGCGGAAGAATATGGCGCGGCGAACGCGCCCGACGGCGAGGTGGTGATGACCACCGCCAAGCCGATCATGCCGGACGGCGGCGTCGCCATCCTCAAGGGCAGTCTGTGTCCAGACGGCGCGGTGATCAAGGTCGCGGGTCTCAAGAACCTGGTGTTCGAAGGCCGCGCCCGGGTGTTCGAGGACGAGGAGGGTTGCGTCGCCGCCGTGCGCGCCCGCGCCTATGAAGCTGGCGACGTGCTGATCATTCGCAACGAAGGTCCGGTCGGTGGTCCCGGCATGCGCGAGATGCTCGGCGTCACCGCGCTGATCTATGGCCAAGGCATGGGCGAGAAGGTGGCGCTCGTCACCGACGGCCGCTTCTCCGGTGCGACGCGCGGCATGTGCATCGGCTATGTCTCGCCGGAAGCGGTGGTCGGTGGCCCGCTCGGCCTCGTCAAGACCGGCGATGCCATCCGCATCGACGGCGTCCAGCGCCGCATGGATCTGCTGGTCGACGACGCCGAGATGGAGCGCCGCCGCAAGGTGTGGACGGCGCCGCCGCCGCGCCACCGCGCCGGCGCGCTCGCCAAATACGCCAAGCTTGTCGGCCAGGCGCCGGGCGGCGCCGTGACCCATGACGGCGCGGCCGAGTGGCCGTGGTTCGATCAGGCGTGAGGGCGCGCCCGACTGCGATACTGTCGTCGCCGGGCCGCGCGATCCGTCGCGCTGCCCGGTCGCGAGCGGAAACGTTGGCGACGTGATCACTATTTTGTTGCAAGCGGGCTATTTAATGCCGGCCGGTTTTGCGGCACGCTCCAGCCGTTCATGAAGGAGCTTTCGCCGTGTACCTGCCGCCCGCCTTTCGCGTCGATGACCTGCCGGAGATCCACGCCACCATCCGGGCCGCGCGGCTGGCGACCCTGGTCACCACGACCGCCGAGGGAATGATCGGCACGCCGCTGCCGCTGTTCCTCGATCCCGCCGAGGGCGAGCACGGCGTGCTGTACGGCCATGTCGCCCGCGCCAATCCGCAGTGGAAGGCGGCTCCGATCGGCGAGGCGCTCGCGATCTTCATGGGACCGGACGCCTATGTGACGCCGTCGTGGTACGCGACCAAGCGCGAGACCGGCAAGGTGGTGCCGACCTGGAATTACGCCGCCGTGCATGCCTACGGTCCGGTCGAGTTCTTCGACGACGCCGAGCGGCTGCGCGCGGTGGTGACGCGGCTGACCGACCTGCACGAGGCGTCGCGGGCCGAGCGCTGGAAGGTCAGCGACGCGCCGGAGGAGTTCGTGCGCGCGCAGCTGCGTGGCATTGTCGGCCTGCGCATGCCGATCAGTCGGCTCGAGGGCAAGCGCAAGATGAGCCAGAACCGTAACGCCGAAGACCGTGCCGGCGTGATCGAGGGGCTGTCGGCGAGCGAGCGTCCGGCCGACAGGGAGGTTGCCACGCTGATCCCGAAATGAGATGCGTTGAGACCGCGCCGCGGCGCGATCTCGAATGCAAGTCTGGAGGATCTGGGAATGGAGACGCTGGGTTACGTGGGCCTCGGGCTGATGGGCCTGCCGATGACACGGCGGCTGCTCGCCGCGGGCCACGCCGTGACGGTGTGGAACCGGTCGCCGGAGAAGCGTGAGGCGGCGGTGCAGTCGGGGGCGCTCGCCGCTGCCGATCCCGCCGGCGTCGCGGCCAAGGCCAGCATTGTCTTCATGTGCCTGACCGACGCCAAGGCGGTCGAGGCGGTGGTGTTCGGCCCCGGCGGCCTTGCGCAGGTTGCAGGCGCCGGAAAGGTCGTGGTCGACTTCTCCTCGATCCATCCCGATGCCACGCGCGACATCGCACGGCGTCTCCACGCGGCGAACGGCATGCGCTGGGTCGACGCGCCGGTGTCCGGCGGCACCAAGGGCGCGGAGGAAGGCTCGCTCGCGATCATGGCCGGCGGTGACGCCACCGACATCGCCCGCGTCGAGCCGTTCGTGCTCGTGATGGCGCGCCGCTTCACCCACATGGGCCCGAGCGGCGCCGGCCAGACCACCAAGCTCTGCAACCAGGTGATCGTCGGCTGCGCCATGGCGGTGCTGGCGGAATCCGCGCGTCTTGCGGTCAATGCCGGCATCGATGCGAGGAAGCTGCCCGAAGCGCTCAAGGGCGGCTTTGCCGATTCCATTCCGTTGCAGCTGTTCGTGCCGCGCATGGTCGATGCCATCCACGAGCCGCCGCTCGGCCATGCCGCGACCATGCTCAAGGATCTCGACACGGTGCTGGATGTGGCGAAGGCCACCGGCACGCCGGTGCCGATGGCCGGCCTTGCCGCGCAGCTGTTCCGCATGCTGCAGGCCAGCCGCGGCGAGGATGCCGAGGCGCTGGAGATTTTCAAGCTGAGCGGGGCGAAGTAGGTTCTGGAGCAACGTGGGCTCGTAGTCCGGATGAGCACAGCGACATCCGGGATGGCAAGAGAGTCCCGCATGTCGCTTCGCTCATGAGGGATACGCGCTGCGGTCGTTTGGTTTTCTGCGTCATCACCGGGCCGGCGCGTCAGCGCCGTGCCCTGGTGATCCAGCTTCAAAATCTCTCACCGTGCGACGCGCAAGCTGGATTGCCGGGACAAGCCCGGCAACGAGGTGGAGTTTGAATAGCGAGCTGTCGTCCCGGATCGGCTCCCGTGCGCATCGCCGCACACCTCCTCTCAAACGACAATGCCCGGCACAAGGCCGGGCATGTCCGTGGGTCTGGAAGCTGCTGAAGTCGGCGCCCCGTGATGGGAGCGCCACCTCGGCGCGGGCGCTACGCCGCGCGCAGCGTCGTCAGGAAGCGTTCGACTTCGCTGCGCAGCTGGGTCGACTGGTGTGACAGGTCGGTCGCGGCGGACAGGACCTGCGCCGCGGTCGCGCCGGTGTCGCGGGCGGCGGCGGTGACGTCGCCGATGCTGGTGGTGACGCGGCCGGTGCCGTCGGCGGCCTGCTGCACGTTGCGCACGATCTCGCTGGTGGCGGCGCCCTGTTCCTCGACCGCCGCGGCGATGGTGGTCGAGATTTCCTGCATCGACTTGACGACGCCGTTGATGCCGGCGATCGCCGACACCGCTTCGGCGGTCGAGCTCTGGATGCTGCCGATCTGCGAGGCGATCTCCGCGGTCGCCTTGGTGGTCTGCTCGGCCAGCGACTTCACTTCCTGGGCGACGACCGCAAAGCCGCGGCCGACGTCGCCGGCGCGCGCCGCCTCGATGGTGGCGTTGAGCGCCAGCAGGTTGGTCTGCGAGGCGATGTTGGTGATGAGATCGACAATGGTGCCGATCTCCTTGGTGCTCTCGGACAGGCGGTTGATGCGCTCGCCGGTCTGGTCGGCATTGACGGCGGCCTCGCTGGCGATGCGGGCGGAGTCGTTGACCTGGCGGCTGATCTCGCTGATCGAGCCGGTCAGTTCCTCGGTCGCCGCCGCCACGGTCTTGACGTTGGAGGTCGCCCGCTCGGAGGCGTCCGCCACGGTGCGGGACTGCGTCGCGGTCTTTTCCGCCACGGAGGTCATCGACTGTGCGGAGGCCTGCAGCTGCGCCGCCGCGGAGGCGACGCCCTGCACCACGCCGCCGATCGCCTTCTGGAAGTCGGTGGCGAGGCGCTCGAAGGTGGCGCGGCGGTCGCGCTGGCCGGCCTGGTTGTAGACCGAGAGCGCGATGTCCATGTCGAGGATCGCGACCTTGATCACCGCCTGCTGCAGCTCGGCCTTCTTCTTCCAGCCGTTGCGGTCGAAGCGGCCGGTCGGCATCTTCTCGGCGATCGCCCCGACGAGGCCGCTGATCAGCACGTTGTAGCCGCCGATGTACCACGGCGGCTCGAGGCCGAGCGTGTTGTGGATCTCGCCGATCCGCGTCACGGATGCCTCATAGGCGTCGCCGTACTTGCCGTCCATGATCACGGCCCAGTGCTTCAGCTGCGCCGCCTTGGCGTGCATCATGTGCTCGCGGCTTTTGAACAGGATCGCGGTCTCGCTGAAGGTCCCGATATGGTCGTAGAACCGATCGAGGATCGCCGGCATCTCGGCCAGGATGAACGGCTTCGCCTCGCGCAGCCTGGCCAGCATGGCCTGATCGATCATGTTGAAAGAAAGTCGCCGCGACAGAGTGCCCCCGCCGGTCATCATCAGTATCCCCAGTTGGTGAGTTCCACCTGATGATACCTAAGTGATGTTTTGCCTAACGGCGGGTTAACATGGGTTAAGTCCGTGCGCTTTCGTCGCGTTATGCCGCCTTGTGCGGCACCAGCCTGAGCTTGAGGCCGAGGGCCTTGGTCGCCGTGTTGAGGGGCGCGATCGTCGGGTTGCCGCCGGGACGAAACGCCTTGTCGATCGCTTCCCGGCTCAGGCCGGTTTCGCGGGCGAATTCGCTGACGCCGCGCCCGGGCGATGTCACCGATCGCTGCCGCGATGAAGGAGGGGGCGTCCTCGTCCAGCGCGGCTTCGAGACAGGCGATCTGTTGTTTGAGCGCCTTCAGGTGGTCCTGAACCCTGAACCTGGTTGTCGTCAGCGGCGATCAGCGAGAAATGCCTTCAACGCTTCCACAAAGCGCCCGATCTCGTCCGGATGGGTGTAGGCGTGCGGGGCGGCGCGCAGCACGGCGGTGCGGCCGCGGGCGTCGAGCTCATGCGGGGCATAGATCCGCTCGATGGCGGCGACGGCGATGCCGCGTTCCGCCAGCGCCGCCGCCACCGTGGCCGGCGGCCGTCCGCAGTCGAAGGTCAGGAAGGCGGCGTCGGCATCCACCGGCTCGTGGATGGTGACACCGTCGCAGGCGGTGAGGGCCGCGCGCAGCTCTCC
The DNA here is from genome assembly GCF_052115025.1 of Bradyrhizobium sp. 2TAF24. Taxonomy (NCBI): domain Bacteria; kingdom Pseudomonadati; phylum Pseudomonadota; class Alphaproteobacteria; order Hyphomicrobiales; family Nitrobacteraceae; genus Bradyrhizobium; species Bradyrhizobium sp. 2TAF24. The sequence goes on from NZ_JBFRFW010000042.1 coordinate 6,135, forward strand.
CAGGCGCTGGTCGATGATCTCTGCAACCGCTGCCGGGCCGGCGGCGAGCAATTCGTCGAGTGCGGCGCCGAGGCCGAGCCGCGCGGCGACGCCACAATCGTAGATCTCGAACCGGCGCGCATCCGGGCGAAGGACGGCATCACCGCCGGCCTGCCAGGTGACGCCGCCGAGGTCGGGAGCGGGCGGGGCGAGGCGCGCCAGTGCCGCATCCGACAGCGCCGCCAGCGCCTGGCCGCGCGGGCCGCGCAGCCATTTGCGGGTCGGCGCCACCAGCACGTCGGCGCCCATCTCGGCGAGCGATACCGGAAAACGCCCGGCCGCCTGCGCCGCATCCACCATATAGAGACAGCCGTCCGGCCGCGGCAGCGCGCCGATGGCGGCGACCGGCTGGCGCAAACCGCTGGCGCTCGACACCGCGGCGACCGCGATCAGCCAGACGTCGTCGTCGAGCCGCGCCTTCAGCCGCGCGACATCGATCCGTCCGGCCGGGTCGGTCGGAATGATCTCGATGCGCAGGTCATGGGCCTGCGCGAGGGGCTGCAGCGCCAGCAGGTTGCCGCCCCATTCGCCGCGTGACACCAGGATGCGCGCGCCGCGCGGCGGCCGTCGTGCCTGCAGCACCAGCGCCCAGAGCTGCGCACAGCCATGGCCGAACGCGATCTGATCGGAGCGGCAGCCGAGCACGCGCGCCGCATGCGCACGGGTGGTGGCCAGCGCATCCGCGGCACCGGCGGCCGCCGCCTGCAGGCCGACACGCCCCTCACGGTCGAGATGCGCGGTCATGGCGGCGATGACGCCGGCCGACGGCAGGGCGGCGCTCGCCGCGTTGAGGTGCACGATTGCGGCGACGCCAGGTGTGCGGAGGCGGATATTGTCGGCGAGAAGGGAGTGCGCGGTGTCGATCATCGCGGCATGCTCTCACCGGCATGGCGATCTGACAAGGCGCTGTCACATCGCCGCGATGAATTGTGACAGTTTCAATTCGTGTGCACGCGGGTGCAAGTTCGTGGCGTGTCCCTGCCATGCGGTGTCGTCGAGCCGTCATGATCCGGCGCCGGGACTGTTGCCGCCGCGACACGCGCCAACGTGTTTCGTGTCGCGCTCGCGTAATGCGCGCATTCGTCACGGCAATGAAATCTTAACTTTCTAGCGTCCGGCCCAACCGGAGCGTGTCCGGATATTTTCAGGGGGCTGAAAGTGAATCGTACAAGTGAGAGCCGCTTCAGGGCGCGGCTGCTGCAGTCGACCGCGCTCGTCGTCTTCGTGACGTCGGCCGTCGGCGCGCAGGCGCAGACCGCCAACACCACCGGCGCCAATATCAATGTGCTCAATCTGCTGTCGCCGTTTCTGGGACTGAACGCCACGGCAGCGGGGCAGGCGACACTGCAGGCCAACCTGCAGCAGTCGATCGCCATCAACAACGCAGCGTCACTGACGTTGCAGCAGCTCGCGATCAGCGACAAGAACCTGCCGTCCTTCGTGTCGAACCCGATCACCGGCCTCAGCGGGACCTACGGCGTCGCCGTGAACCTCGCCGGCGGATTGCCGGCACAGGCGGCGATCGGCGGCATCACGCCGCAACAGCCGGTCGGCGGACTGGGCACCCAGCTCGGCGCGATCTACGCCACCGGGGTTGCCGGCGGACTCGGCGGGCCGCTCGCCAACACGGTGGCGCTGCTGACCAAGGCCTACAGCTTCACCGGTTCGGATCTCGGCGTGGCGAAGAACTATTTCGCCAACGGCACCATCAACGGCACGGTGACCGCGGTTGCGCCAGCGGGGTTCACGCTGCCGACCTTCAACGGCCTGCCGAACAAGACCGACAGCGTCTATGACCTCGGCTACGGCGTCAGCAATACCGATGTCGTGAATCAGAACAAGTTCGGCGACTCGCGGCCGGCCCAGGTGGCCAAAAGCCAATTCAACCTGTTCGATCCGACCGCGCTCAACGGCATCAACACCAACCCGTCGTTCCCGAGCGGCCACACCAACTATGCCTATACGGATTCCATCCTGATCGGCATGATGGTGCCCGAACTCTACCAGAGCATGGTGCTGCGCGCCTCCGAATACGCCAACAGCCGCATCGTGCTCGGCGTGCACTATCCGCTCGACATCATCGCCAGCCGCGCTTTCGCCAGCTACGATCTCGCCCAGGCGCTGACCAATCCCAGCTACATCAACAACCCTGCGATGACCGGCTCGGCGCTCAACCTGCCGTCGCTGCTGACCCAGGCGACGGCCGAGCTGCGCGGCTATCTCGCCACGCAGTGCGGCGACACCGTCGCCAACTGCGCCACCGGCAGTGCCAACACGGCCGGCAATCCCTATGTCGCCTCGGCCGCCAACCAGGCGCTCTACCAGCAGCGACTGACCTACGGCCTGCCGACGCTGTCGTTCGCGCAGGCGCCGCGGGAAGCCGCGCCGACGGGCGGTCCCGACGCCTCCGTCCTGCTGGCGCCAGTCTATGGCGGCAGCACGGCGACGGCCAAGCAACTGGCACCGAGCGGCGGCCTCTACGGCAGCCTGCAGACCAGCACCATCAACCAGATCATCGTCAACACCGAGAGCAACGCGCTCACGGCGTTCTACGGCACGGCGCTGAGCTACTGGACGCGTATCGACCTCTATTCGGCGATCGGCTACTTCCAGAACCTCACCGGCACCCTGACGCTGGCGAACGGCGATGTCGTGACCACCAATGTCACGGTCGGCAATGGCGGCACGCTCGCCGGCACCGGCACCGTGGCGTCCACCGTGGTGGCCAATGGCGGTACGCTCGCCCCCGGCGGGGCCGCCGGCACGTCGCTGACCATCAATGGCAACCTCGCGTTCCAGTCGGGCGCGACCTACCTCGTGCAGATGAGCGCGACCGCGGCATCGTTCGCCAATGTCACGGGCACGGCGGCGCTGGCGGGCACCGCGCAGGTCAGCGCGGCGTCGGGCAGCGTCAAGTTCGGCCAGTCGACCATTCTGACGTCGGCCGGACTGAACGGCAGCCAGTTCTCGGGGCTGGTGCTGCCGACCGGCATCACCGGTTCGCTCGGCTACACGCCGACCGCGGTGACGGTGAATCTGACCTCGTCGCTCGGTCAGATCAGCGGCGCGACCGCCAACCAGCGCGCGCTCGGCGGTGTGCTCGATACCGCGTTCAACGGCTCGGGTGGCACCGGGGGCGGCCTCGGCGCGATCTTCACCGGCAATGTCCAACAGAACCTGACCCAGGCCTCCGGCGAGAACGCCGCCGGCGTCCAGCAGGGCTCGTTCAACGCCATGACCCAGTTCACGACCTCGCTGCTCGATCCGTCGGGTGCCGGCCGTGGCGACACCGGCGGCGGTGGCGGCCCGTTCGCCTACGCCGACGACAGCGATCCCGGGGTCAGCGCCTACGCCGCGACCGCTCGCAAGCGCAGCGGCGCCGAGCGGGACGCCTATGGCCTCGTCACCAAGGCGCCGCCGGCGCCGGCCTATGTGCCGGGCTGGGCGGTGTGGGCGATGGGCTTCGGCGGCACGCAGACGACGCAGGGAGATGCAGTGCAGGGATCGAGCGGCACCAGCAGCTCGCTGTACGGCGCGGCGGTCGGCGCGGACTATCGCATCGCGCCGGATACGGTGGCGGGCTTCGCGGTCGCCGGCGGCGGCACCGCGTTCACCACCAATGGCGGCCTCGGCAGCGGCCGGTCGGACCTGTTCCAGGCCGGTGCCTTCGTCCGCCACACGGCGGGGGCGGCGTATCTCGCCGGTGCGCTGGCTTATGGCTGGCAGGACGTCACCACCGACCGCACCGTGACCATCGCGGGCCTCGACAAGCTGCATGCCTCGTTCAGCGCCAACACCTACTCCGGACGGCTCGAAGGCGGCTATCGCTTCGTGACACCGTGGATGGGCATCACGCCCTACGCGGCGGGGCAGGTGACGCTGCTCGACCTGCCGGCCTATGCGGAAACGGCGCTGGCCGGCACCAATGCCTTTGCGCTGGGGTATGCCGCCAAGAGTGTCACCGACACCCGCAGCGAGCTCGGCCTGCGCGCCGACCGGTCGTTCGCCATGACCTCGGGCCTGCTGATCCTGCGCGGCCGGCTTGCCTGGGCGCATGATTTCGATCCGTCGCGCGCGGCGACCGCGACCTTCCAGGCGCTGCCCGGCGCCGCGTTCGTGGTCAACGGCGCGCGGCAGGCCAGCGACTCCGCGCTGACCACGGCGAGCGCCGAGGTGAAGTGGGGGAATGGCTGGTCGATGGCCGCGACTTTCGAGGGCGAGTTCTCGAACGTCACCTCGTCCTATGGCGGCAAGGGTGTGGTGCGCTACGCCTGGTGACGGCGCAACCTGCCGTCTGGAGACGACCCGTCACGGCCCCGGCGGAACATCCGCTGGGGCCGTTGACATATCGGTGACGGGAGATCGCCGGCTGATTACGCCGCGCGCACCGTCGCCAGGAATTTATCCACCTCGGTGCGCAGCTGCGCCGATTGCTGCGACAGTGCGGTGGCCGAGGACAGCACCTGGCTTGCGGTCGCGCCGGTTTCGCTCGCAGCGCGGGTGACGTTGCCGATGTTGGATGACACCCGGCCGGTGCCGTCGGCGGCCTCCTGCACGTTGCGGGCAATCTCGTTGGTCGCCGCGCCCTGCTCCTCGACCGCGGAGGCGATGGTGGTGGAGATCTCCCGCATCGACTTGACCACGCTGTTGATGCCGGCGATCGCGGTCACGGCTTCCGCCGTCGACCCCTGGATGTCGCCGATCTGCGCCGCGATCTGGGCGGTGGCCTTGGCGGTCTGCTCCGCCAGCGACTTCACCTCCTGGGCGACCACGGCAAAGCCGCGGCCGGCGTCACCGGCGCGCGCCGCCTCGATCGTGGCGTTGAGCGCCAGCAGGTTGGTCTGTGAGGCGATGTTGGTGATGAGATCGACAATCGTGCCGATTTCCTTGGTGCTTTCCGACAGGCGGTGCATCCGTTCGGCGGTGTGGTCGGCGTCGCGGGCCGCTTCGCTGGCGATGCGGGCGGAGTCGTTGACCCGGCGGCCGATCTCGGTGATCGAGCTGGTCAGCTCCTCGGTCGCCGCCGCCACCGACTTGACGTTGCTGGTGGCGCGTTCCGAGGCGTCGGCGACTGCGTTGGACTGCGTGGCCGTCTCCTCGGCGGTCGACGTCATGGTCTGTGCCGAGTCCTGCAGCTGCTTGGCCGCGGAGGCGACGCCCTGCACCACGCCGCCGACCGCCTGTTCGAATTCGTTGGCGAGCCGCTCCAGCGTCACCCGGCGGTCGCGCCGGCCGGCATCGATATAGACTGCGAGCGCGAGGTCCATGTCCAGCATGGCCGCCTTGACCACGGCCTTCTGCAACGCGATCTTGCGCTTGGCGATGTTGCGATCGAACTTGCCGGCGCCCGGCAGCCGTTCGGCGATCGCCTCGAGCAGGCCGTTGACCAGCGCGTTGTAGCCGCCGATGTACCAGCGCGGCTCGAGACCGAGCTTGTTGTGCACCTCGCCGATCTTGGTGACCGAAGTTTCATAGGTCTCGCCGAACTCACCTTCCATGATCACGCCCCAGTGCCGCAGCTGCATTGCCTTGGCGTGCATCATGTGTTCACGGCTGCGAAAGAACGCAGACGTTTCTTCGTAGCGCGCGACATGTTCGTAGAACACGTCGAGGACCGCCGGCAGCTCGCTGAGCACGAAGGGCTTCGCCTCGCGCAGCAACGCCATGGTGGCCGGATCGATCATGTTGAAGGAAAGCCGACGAGAGATACTTCCGCTGGTCATGCCAGTGCCCCTCCGAGTGATTCCCTGAGCAAGAATCTAGGCGACGGCACTGAATCTCGTAAACGTGAAAAACGCGATATGGTCGCGTCTACGGGCTTGTACCTACGCGGCTTGCGATGATGTCTGAAACATCATGAAGCGGCGTTGCCGGCCGCGCGGTGTGCTGTATGCGCCGCCGCCATGTCGGCGGCGGCACATCGCAACGCACGCGGTCAGGCCGCCTTGTACTGCGGCGCGGATGCCAGGAAGCGGGCGTAGGCGTCGGCGTCCGGTGGCGTGAACTTTTCGGCAAGCGGATTGCGGCGGCGCGTGGTGGCACCGATATCCGCAATGAGCTCGTCGAAATGCTTGTAGTGGTAGGGCGCGACGCACAGCCCGCCATAGACGCCGGCGGCGGGGCGCTCGACGCGCTTGAAGTGCAGCATCATCTCGATGTTGTCGCGCATCTGCGCCGCGGTCGGCTGCTGCTTGAGCTGGCCGTCGGCATAGCGCACCAGCCAGTTGGCGGCGAGGTCGGCGCACAGCACCGTGCAGAAGCTGGAGTTGAAGCCGACGAACCCCATGTCCGGCAGGTCGGGATTGGCGATCAGGCGGTAGAGGCGATACTGCCCGTCCGGGTCGACCAGCTTGGCGCGGTATTCGTCCGGCAGGAACGGCACGCCGAGCTTGTAGCCGATCGCCAGCACGGCGATGTCGGCGTCGATGCGCTGGCCGCCGGTGGTGACGATGCCGGTGCCGTCATAGCGGTCGAAGCTGCCGCGCACCGCCTTGATGCGCCCGTCCGCGACCATCGGGAAGAATCCCGGAGTGGCGATCGGCACCGAGCAGTTGACGCCGTCCTCGATGCGCTCCTTCGGCACCATGTCGCACTTGCGCAGCTTGAGCTGCAGCTTCAGGAGGCTCTCCAGCCCGCGCCAGTTCACCCATACCAGGGGCTTTGCCAGCGCATGGGCAAGCCGCGCCAGCGGGCCGATGCCCCAGCTCGGGAACATCTCCTCCTGGGCGCGGATGTAGAGGATGCGCTTGAAGTTGATGAGGCCGCCGATGAAGTAGGGGATCCGCCACACCGGCTCGCGGTAGACCAGCGTCACCTCCTTGGCGCCGGAGTTCACCGCGTTGACCACGAGGTCTGTGGCCGATTTCGAGCCGCCGAGCACCACGATCCGCCGGTCCTTGGCGAGGCCCGAGTCGTTGTACTGCGAGGAGTGCAGGATCTGGCCGCCTTTCGCCTTGAAGCCGTCCTCGCCGGGCAGCGTCAACGTCTGCGGTTCGTTGAACTGTCCGGTGCAGATCGCGACGAAGTCGAAATCCTCGCGGCTGTCGCGGCCGTCGGGATTGCGCAGCGCCAGCGTCCAGCCCGCCTTGCCGTCGGCGCGGCGCGTCATGGCGGTGACGGTGGTGCCAAAGCGCATCGCGCGTTCCAGGCCGTGGTCGCGGGCGTAGTCCTTGAGATAGGCATGCACCTGCGGGCCCTTCGGCCATTCCGGATAGGATGCCGGCATCGCCTTGTCGGTGTAGCGGTAGAGGTCCTTCGGGCTCTGGGTCTGCACGTCGGGATAGGAGCGGGCCGGCTCCCATACGCCGCCGAGGTCACCGCTGCGCTCGATGATGGTGACGGTGTGGCCGCGCGCGGCGAAAGCCTTCGCGGCGGCGAGCCCGGATATGCCGGCGCCGATGACGCCCACATGCTTCTGCTTGACCATGGTCTTCCTCCGGAATGGTCGTGGATGAAATGCCGTTTGCCGGGCGGTCCCTTGCCCGTGGATGCGCGCAGGGCATGCGCCGCCGGTCGCGCTCCGCATCGTGCGGGGCGCGTGGGGCATCTGCGATGCGGCGAAATGCGGCCGTACGCGCCGCCTTACTCGTTGGCTTCGGGCGGCAGGAAGTCGACCTCGTGCTCGGCGGAAATGCGCACGACCTCGACCGGGTCGGTCAGGTTGTGCAGCTTCTCGAACAGCGCCTCGAGCTTCTGCATCGGCGACACCCAGAACAGCGCCCGCGCCGGCTTGTCGGATTTGTTGAAATAGCCATGCGGAATGCCGCGTGGCATGCGCACGAGGTCGCCGGCCTTGGCCTTGACCCAGACGCCGTCGAGCTTGAGGTCGAGCTCGCCCTCCTGCACCAGGATGAACTCGTCCTGGGTCGGATGGATGTGCACCGGCACGAACTGGCCGGGATCGCTGTTGGTCTCGAACGCGAAAGCGGAGTCGGTCACGGCCTTGGGAAAATAGACCTGACCGAGAATGTTCCAGGTCTTGCCGTTGTAGCCGGTGCCGTTTGCGGTGATGCCCTTCTCGAGTGCTGGCATGGTCGTCCTCCCTGGTGTGATATCTGCGGCAGCTTCGGGCCACCGCCGCTCGGGTGTCTAGCCGTTAAACGAATCCCGCGCCGGCTTGCGGCGTTGTTGCATTGCGAGAGAGGCCGCGCATGTCGCGCGGCGCGGCGTCGGGGGCGCGGCGGCACAAAATGCGGCAGGCGGCTGCGCAGCGCGCGAGCAGTTTGACTGCTTTTCGCGCTGCGAAAGCGCTTTCCTGTTTTGATGACAGGTATATTATAAGCTTCAAATAACGAGCGCAGGCCGACCGAGAGCCGGGCGATGGGGATGGATATCACGACGATGGAGGCTGACGTGCGGCCGCGCCGCGCGATGCGGCTCGCGGGCTTCAGCCGCGTCGCCACCGGTCGCCTCGACGATGCCGCTGAAGAGGTCGGCCGCATCTTCTGCCCGCACGAGCTTGTGCCGCTGCGCGGGGCCACGGGAGATTTCTACGCCCGGCACAATTGCGCCGCCTATGACGGCATCTCCGTGAACTATGTCGCCTATGGCGGATCGGTGTCGATCGATCCCGGATGCCTGGAGCGCTTCTTCCTGCTGCAGATTCCGCTCGCCGGCAGCGCGCGGATCCGTACCGCGACGCGCGACCTGCCGACCGCGCCGGGCGTCACCGCTTCGCTGCTGTCGCCGACCCTTCCGACCCGCATGGCATGGCAGGACGATTGCGCGCAACTCATCCTGCTGGTGGGGCGGCAACTGGTGGAGCAGCGCGCGGCGGCGCTCGCCGGCAAGCCGGTCCGGCCGGTCGAGTTCGATCCGGCCGTGGACCTCGCCACGCCGGCCGGGCAGGGGCTGCACGCGCAGGTCGAGCATCTCGTCGATTTCGCCGAGCAGCTCGGGCCCGATCGCCGGCTGCCGCCGCTCGCGGCCGCGGACCTGCGTGAAGGGTTGCTCGATGCGCTGCTCAACGGCCAGCGGCATGGCCTGTCGGCGGCGATCGAGATTTTTGCCGGGCGCGCCGAGAGCCTGCCTTGCGCGCTGCGGCGCGCACGCGATTTCCTGCACGCCAATGCCACCGAGCCGCTCGACCTCGCCGATCTCGCCGCGGCCGCCGGCACCGGCATCCGCGCCCTGCAACTCGGCTTCCGCCGCCACTTCGGCACCTCGATCTCCGAGATGCTGCTCGATGTCCGGCTCGCCCATCTCCACGCCCGCCTCAAGACGGCGCCGGCGGATGCGCGCATCATCGATATCGCGTTCGAGCTCGGCTTCAGCCATCTCAGCCGCATGGCGAGCGCCTATCGCGCCAAGTTCGGCGAGACCCCGTCCGCCACCCTGCGCCGCATGAGCTGAACGGCGCGAACGCTGCCGAGAATCGGTCGTTTGGGCGGGGGCGGCACGCTTCGCCCCTTCCTTGCAATTACTTCAAGCCTAAAATATATTGCCGGCTCGCTCAGCGAGGATGACGATGGCTGCATTTTCCCGTTCCACGCACGCGCTTGTCACCGGCGGTGGCCGGGGCATTGGTCTGGCCATTGCGAAGGCGCTGTCGGACGCCGGCGCCACCGTCACGGTGCTCGGCCGCCAGCGCGCGCCCCTCGACGCCGCGGTCGCTTCCGGCGCGGCGCACCATGCCGCGGTGGCTGACGTTGCCGATGCCGCGTCGATCGGTGCCGCGATTGCCGAGGCGGCTGCGCGACAGCCGATCGACATTCTCGTCGCCAATGCGGGTGCGGCGGAATCCGCGCCGTTCGTCAAATCCGACGCCGCGCTGTTCCAGCGCATGCTCGACGTCAACCTGATGGGCGTGGTCCATGCCGCGCAAGCGGTGATGCGGCCGATGCTGGCGCGCAAGAGCGGGCGGATCGTCGCCGTCGCCTCGACCGCGGGGCTCAAGGGCTATTCCTATGTCTCGGCCTACTGTGCGGCGAAGCACGCGGTGGTCGGCTTCGTGCGGGCCCTGGCGCTGGAAGTGGCGGCGAGCGGCGTCACCGTCAATGCGGTGTGCCCCGGCTTCACCGACACCGACCTCGTTGCCGGCAGCCTCGACGTCATCATGCAGAAGACCGGCCGCAGCCGCGACGCCGCGGTGGCGGAGCTCGCCAAGCACAATCCGCAGGGGCGCCTCGTGACGCCGGCGGAAGTCGCCGATACGGTGCTGTGGCTGTGCGGTCCCGGCGCGTCCGCCGTCACCGGCCAGGCGATCGCGGTGGCGGGCGGCGAAATCTGATTCCGGCGCACATGTGGTGCGCTGGGCGATACATCGATCAAGAACACGCGATCAAAACTCGGACCGGGAGATCCCATGACCAGCTTTGCCAACCCCGTTACCCTGCCGCTCGCCGACTATAAGCCCAAGCACTTCCTGCTTGCCGTCAGCGGCGGCGTGGCGACCGTGACGCTGAACCGGCCGGAGCGCAAGAATCCGCTGACCTTCGAGAGCTACCGCGAGCTGACCGATTTCTTCCGCGCCTGCGCGCATGACGATGCCGTCAAGACCGTGGTCGTCACCGGCGCCGGCGGCAACTTCTCCTCGGGCGGCGACGTCTTCGAGATCATCGGCCCGCTGGTCAAGATGGACACCAAGGGGCTGACCGCCTTCACCCGCATGACCGGCGACCTCGTCAAGGCGATGCGCGCCTGCCCGCAGCCGGTGATCGCGGCGGTCGAGGGCATCTGCGCCGGCGCCGGCGCCATCATCGCGATGGCCGCCGACATGCGCCTTGCCACGCCGAACGCCAAGGTCGGCTTCCTGTTCAACAAGGTCGGCCTCGCCGGCTGCGACATGGGCGCATGCGCGATCCTGCCCCGCATCATCGGCCAGTCGCGCGCCTCGGAGCTGCTCTACACCGGCCGCTTCATGACCGCGGAAGAGGGCGAGCGCTGGGGTTTCTTCAGCCGCATCGTGCCGGCCGCCGAGGTGCTGGCACAGGCGCAGGCGCTCGCCGCCGAGGTCACCGCGGGGCCGACCTTCGCCAACACCATGACCAAGCGCATGCTGGCGATGGAATGGGCGATGTCGGTGGAGGAGGCGATCGAGGCCGAGGCGGTTGCCCAGGCCCTGTGCATGACCACCCAGGACTTCGAGCGCGCCTTCCACGCCTTCGCCGCCAAGCAGAAGCCGGTGTTCGAAGGCAATTGAGGCGATTTGCGGGGCGCGAGGGCTGAGAGAGCCTGCTCCTCATCCTGAGGAGCCCGCGTAGCGGGCGTCTCGAAGGATGGAGGCCCCGCAACGCCTGGGCCTCGTGGTTCGAGACGCGCGGCGTCGCCGCGCTCCTCACCATGAGGGAAAATGCAGCGCCGCTTGCCAGCAAGCCGTCGCCCGGGTGAGCGGAACGGCACCCGGGTTTTTCGTGCCCGATCCGTCCCGGATCTCGCTGCGCTCATCCGGCCTACGGGTTATGCTGGGGATGGGCCCTGCTCATCCGACGACAGAAATCCCGGGGGGTGGCGCAAAATCACTGCTTGTCAGCGAATTACTTTAGGCTTAAAATAATTCCCATCATCAAGATCCGGAGGCGGTGTCATGAAGGTGGCGATCATCGGCGGCGGACCGGCGGGGCTCTATGCCGCGATCCTGCTCAAGAAACAGCGGCCCGAGGCGGATATCGCCGTCTACGAGCGCAACCGCCACGACGACACCTTCGGTTTCGGCGTGGTGTTCTCCGACGCCACCCTCGACAATTTCGAAAAGCACGACCTACCGAGCTATCGCCGCATCACCCAGGAGTTCGCCTACTGGGACGACATCGCGGTGCATTTCCGCGGCACGGTGCATCGCGTCGGCGGCAACGGCTTCTGCGGCTGCTCGCGCCGCATGCTGCTCCTGATCCTGCAGGAGCGCGCCCGTGAGCTCGGCGTCAAGCTGTTCTTCGAGGTCGAGATCGCCGACGAGAGTGCTTTTGCCGACGCCGACCTCGTGGTGATCGCCGACGGCGTCAACAGCCGCTTCCGCGAGAAGTTTTCCGGCCACTTCCAGCCGGAAGTCGATTTGCGCACCAACAAGTTCACCTGGATGGGCTCGACCAAGCCGCTCGACGCCTTCACCTTCGTGTTCCAGGAGACCGAGTGGGGCCCGTTCATCGCCCACGCCTACCAGTACGAGGTCGGCCACTCGACCTGGATCTTCGAGACCGATCCGGAGACCTTCGAGCGTGCCGGGCTCACCGGCCTCGGCGAACAGGAGTCGGCGCGGCGGATGGAGGAGATCTTCGGCGACTACCTCGACGGCCACAAGTTGCTGATCAACCGCTCGATGTGGCGCAACTTCCCGATGATCCGCAACCAGCGCTGGGTCAAGGACAACATGGTGCTGCTCGGCGACGCCAAGGCGACCGCGCACTTCTCCATCGGCTCGGGCACCAAGCTCGCGATGGAGGACGCCATTGCGCTCGCCGACGCGCTGCAGGGCGCACCGACCCTCGAGGCGGCGCTCACGCGCTACGAGCACGGCCGCCGCGAGGAGGTCGAGAAGACCCAGCATGCCGCCGACGTCTCGCTGGTGTGGTTCGAGCATGTCGACCGCTTCTGGGACTTCGATCCCGTGCAGTTCGCCTTCGGCGTCATGACCCGTTCCAAGGCCATCACCTATGACAACCTCGGCCTGCGCGCGCCGGACTTCGTCGCCGAGGTCGATCGCGTGTTCGCGCGCAAGGTCCGGGCGAGCGGCTTCGATGTCGATACACAGAAGCCGGTGGCGCCGATGTTCCAGCCGTTCAGGCTGCGCGACATGGTGCTGAAGAACCGCGCCGTGATGTCGCCGATGTGCATGTATTCGGCCAAGGACGGCGTGCCGCAGGACTTCCATCTCGTGCATTACGGCTCGCGCGCCATCGGCGGCGCCGGTTTGATCTTCACCGAGATGACCTGCGTCGCGCCGGAGGCGCGCATCACCCATGGCTGCACCGGGCTGTGGAACGACGAGCAGGAGGCGATGTGGCGGCGCATCGTCGACTTCGTCCACGCCAGTTCCGCGGCCAAGATCTGCCTGCAGCTTGGTCACGCCGGCCGCAAGGGCGCGACGAAACTGATGTGGGACGGCATGGACCGGCCGCTGGAGGAGGGGGCGTGGGACATCGTCTCGGCGTCGCCGCTGCCTTATTTCCCGGACAGCCAGGTGCCGCGCGAGCTCGACCGCGCGGCCATGGACCGCGTGCGCCAGCAATTCGTCGATGCCGCGATCCGTGGCGAGCGCTGCGGCTTCGACATGCTCGAGCTGCACAGCGCCCATGGCTACCTGCTGGCGAGCTTCATCTCGCCGCTGACCAACACCCGCACCGACGCCTATGGCGGCTCGCTGGACAACCGCCTGCGCTTTCCGCTCGAGGTGTTCACGGCGATGCGCGCGGCGTGGCCGGCGCACAAGCCGATGTCGGTGCGCATCTCGGCGACCGACTGGGCCGAAGGCGGCATCACCGGCGACGACGCGGTCGAGATCGCGCGCGCCTTCAGCGCGGCGGGCGTCGATCTCGTCGACGTATCCACGGGGCAGACGGTCAAGGAATCGCGCCCGATCTACGGCCGCATGTTCCAGACGCCGTTCTCCGACCAGGTGCGCAACGAGGCCGAGGTCGCCACCATGTGTGTCGGCAACATCACCACCGCCGACCAGATCAACACCATCCTGGCCGCCGGCCGCGCCGACCTCGTGGCGCTGGGCCGCCCCCATCTCGTCGACCCCGGCTTTACCATAAAGGCAGCTGCCTGGTACGGTGCTGCGGATGCCTATTGCCCGCCGCAGTATTTGCCCGGAAAAGAGCAGATCTTCCGCAACAGCGTTCGTGACCGGCAGGATTTCGAGGACCTGAAGATCAAGGGCAAGCCGAAGACGCGTGCGGAATTGAAGGCCGACGCTGCGAAGTCGCTGGCGGCGGAGTAACGGAGGCCTGCCGCGCGCGTGGCATGCGGATTGCTTAGCCCTCGCGGCGGTGCGGAAGGCCACATGGCCGGCATCGCCGGAGAGCCAATAACAAACTCGATAACAACCAAAAGACCTAAAGCACGGGTTGAAGAGGACGGAGGACGTCAATGAAGGCGATCATTGTCGGCGGGGGTGTCGGCGGCCTGACGACTGCGCTGATGCTGCGGGCGCGTGGCCTGGACTGCGAGCTGTATGAGCAGGCCGATACCATCCGCGAGCTCGGCGTCGGCATCAACACGCTGCCGCATGCGATCCGCGAGCTGACCGGGCTCGGCCTGCTCGACCGCCTCGACGACGTGGCGATCCGCACCGACGAGCTGTTCTATCTCACCCGGCATGGCCAGCAGGTCTGGCGCGAGAAGCGCGGCCTCGACGCTGGCTACGACGTGCCGCAGTTCTCGATCCACCGCGGCCGGCTGCAGAATGTGATCTACCAGGCGGTGGTCGAGCGGCTCGGGCCGCAGGCGGTCCACACCGGCTGCCGGCTCGGCGCCTTCAGCCAGGACGAGGGCGGCGTCACCGCGCATTTCTTTGACCGCACCGGCGCTCATGTGTCGACCGCGCGCGGCGACATCCTGATCGGCGCCGACGGCATTCACTCCAAGGTGCGCCAGACGCTGTTTCCGGACGAAGGCCCGCCGTGCTGGAACGGCCTGATGCTGTGGCGCGGCGCCACCGACTGGCCGGCGTTCCTGACCGGACGCTCCATGATCATCGCCGGCGGTCTCAATGCCAAGGCCGTGATCTATCCGATCGCCGAGGGCTCGGGCCCGGCCAACCGCCTGACCAACTGGGCGGTGCTGGTGCGGATCGGCGACGCCAACACGCTGCCGCCGCGCCGCGAGGACTGGTCGCGCGTCGGCAAGCGCGAGGAACTGATGCCGCATGTCGCGGGGTTCACGATCCCGCATGTCGATCTTGCGGCGCTGATCCGCGCGACGCCGGAGTTCTGGGAATATCCGTGCTGCGACCGCGATCCGCTGCCGTACTGGTCGAGCGGCCGCGTCACGCTGCTCGGCGATGCCGCGCATCCGATGTATCCGGTCGGCTCCAACGGCGCGTCGCAGGCCATCCTCGACGCACGGGCGCTGGCGGATGCGCTGGCGCGCTCCGAGCATCCGCGCCAGGCCCTCGTCGCCTATGAGCGCCAGCGCCTGCCGATGACCGCCGAGATCGTCGCCTCCAACCGCCGCGGCGGCCCGGAAGGCGTGATCGACGCGGTCGAAAAGCTGGCGCCGCAGGGCTTTTCCGACATCGACGCCATCCTCAGCTACGACGCCCGCGAAGCCATCGTCCGTGGCTATGCGGCGAAGGCGGGCTTTGCGGCGCGGCTGATCGGCAAGTCGGCGTAAGGGCGGTTCGGGGCTATCGTCGGTCGCCTGCGTCAGACCCTCATGGTGAGGAGGCGCGACAGCGCCGTCTCGAACCATGAGGCCGTGGCATCAATGCGTTTGCGGAGATGAGCGGGCCTCATCCTTCGAGACGCAGGCTGCGCCTGCTCCCCGGGATGAGGGGAGGGGCCGACAAGAGGCCTGTGAAATTTCGGAGCCTGTCCCACCCACCGCGTCATTGCCGGGCTTGACCCGGCAATCCAGCTTTCTCACAGCGCAACGTGCGTCTTGCAGCTGGATCACCGGGTCAAGTGTTCAGTCCGGGGACATGGCCGACACCCGTTCGGAGACATCACCGACACTTTTTGAGCCCGTCAAGTCGATGGTGGCGACCTGATGGGCAGCGAAGAACACGCCGTATTGCCCGTCAGCCGCGATCGGCCTGATGGCC
>NZ_JBFRFW010000043.1:0-17737 GCF_052115025.1 Bradyrhizobium sp. 2TAF24
TGTTTCTGTCTTTCGCCGGCCTGGTGGTTCTTGCGAGGAGCCCATACCCGATCCCATTCCGAACTCGGCCGTCAAATTCCTCCGCGCCAATGGTACTATGGCTCAAGCCCTGGGAGAGTAGGTCGCTGCCAGGCCTGCAAAGGACAGACGCTTCCTCTTTACGACACTCAAAACAAGAACGCCGCTTCCTCACGGAAGCGGCGTTTTTGCGTTTGAACGGATTTGTCGCAGCCGCAGCGATGTGCGCCAGGCGGCTCAGTGGCGACGCCGCATGATCCCGCAGTCGAGGCTTATGGCGCGGTGCCCGCGAGTACGTCGCGCAGCCATTCCAGCGGTGTCACGGCGCCACTGGAGACCTGGATGCCGAACTGGTTCACCAACTGCCAGTTGGTTCGGTTGATGAACAGCAGGAGATCCTGATTCAGCGGCAAGCCGCTGCCGTCGATCGTGATCAAGGCAGCGAACGCGCCGTCCAGCCAACTGATCATCAGGCCGTTTCTGCCATTGAAGAATTTGCCGGGTCCATCGCTGGCATTGAGCGTCCGCGGGACCGCCACCACGTTTGGCCGATATTTGCTGTTGCCGGCATTGCTCAACCAGTCCGGAATCTGACCGGCCGAGATCTGCATCCCATTGATGCTGAGTACGAGTGTCTGGCTGCAGACATTGAAGACGTAGACGTTGCCGCTCATCGCAATCTCCGTATGTGAAAAACGAAGCAGCTGCATGCCGCCTCGAGAGAAACATGGTCGCTGGAACGCCTGATGCGCTCGCGCCTGATGTGAACCGAGATGTCGAACGAGATTCCCCGGAGGGTCGGTATTGAAATGCGTGTCGTGTCGGAAGCGGTCGCATTCGACGGACAGATGGAAACGAACAGAAAACAGCCGGGACGCGGCTTCAGCCTAAGCTTGGATAATGCCGCGTCAATCGCGAATCGGCGACCTGGCGCCAGGCAGAAGCATAGGTTCCGATGTGCAGGACATGGATGGCGGTCCATATGTGATGCTGCCGCCACAATGAGCGCCGACGCTCGGCGCACCATGCGGCCGAACGGCGAACGCTCAGTCGCTCATCATCGGTTCAGGTTGCAATTGCTTAGCTCAGCCGGTCTGCAGCGGGACTCCGGGGTCTTCAAAATGCCCTGAACCGCGGCTCGGGGCCGGTCGACCAAATCGAGAATCGGCCGAACACTGCATGCACGTTTCAAGACGCCAACCAAAGAGGATACCACCATGAGCACTTTCACTCCGACGAGGCGGGCTACCTTGATGGCCACATGCTTCGTAATGGTCGCCGCTGCGGCATCGGGCAGCGCACTGGCGCAGGCGGCGAAGGATGCTCCCAGGCAGGCGGCGCCGGCGGCTACCCCCGCGGCTCCTCTTGCGGCCGCGGCGCAGCAGCCGGCCGAGATGAAGCAGATCGCCCTGAGCGACAAGCAGGTGGAAGGCGTGCTGGCCTCGCAGAAGGAGATGGACGCCATCACCGACAAGATCCCGCAGGCCGCGCAAGACAAGCCCGATCCCAAGGTGCAGGCGCAGCTTGACGCGGTTGCCAAGAAACACGGCTTTGCGAGCTACGGTGAGTACAGCGACGTCGTCGACAACATCTCGCTGGTGCTGTCGGGAATCGACCCCAAGACCAAGGCGTTCACCCAGCCGCCCGAGGCGCTGAAGAAGCAGATCGCCGCCATCCAGGCCGATGCGAAGATGCCCGCCAAGGACAAGAAGGCCGCGCTGGACGAGATGAATGCAGCGCTGAAGAGCACGCCGAATGTTCAGTTCCCGGATAATGTCGCMGTGGTCACCAAGAACTACGACAAGCTGAGTGCGGCGCTGCAGGAGGATCAGTAGCATCCGGCCTGTCCGGATTTGAGCGGGCCTCCGTGCGATGCAGCACGGAGGCTTTTTTTGGATCGTGCCATCTCCCGTTCCGTCGCGCTTCGTCTACACTGTGGTCAAAATCGAGGTCGTCGGGGAGGCGTCATGATCATGCTGAGCGGTATTGCGAGACTTGCTGTCCTGATGTTTCTCGGGATGTGGCCGGCGCTGGCTGCCGACGCGGAGGGGGGCAAATCCGCGGCCGATGCGGCCACTGCCGCGGTCCTGGCGTCGCCGAAGATCGCGAAAGCTTTCGCCGATATCAGGGCGGACGATCCCCGTGCGCTCGAGGAGCAGAAGCGGATCACCGAAATTCCGGCGCCGCCCTACAAGGAGAGGGTGCGCGGCGAATATCTGTTGAAGCGCTTCCAGGAGCTCGGCCTCAAGGACGCCGCCTTCGACAGCGAGGGCAACGTGATCGCCCTGCGCAAGGGCAGCGGCAGCGGGCGGCCCCGCCTGGTGGTCTCGGCGCATCAGGACACGGTCTTTCCGGAGGGGACCGACGTCACCGTGAAGGAGAAGGACGGCATGGTGCTCGCGCCCGGCATCGGGGACGATGCGCGCGGGCTCGCCGCGCTGCTGTCGCTGATCCAGGCCCTCAACACCAATCAGATCGCGACCGTCGGCGATATCCTGTTCGTCGCGACCGTCGGCGAGGAAGAGCTCGGCAACCTGCGCGGCGTCAAGGCGCTGTTCCGCGACCACAAGGACATCGATGGCTTCATCTCGATCGACGGACTCGGCATCTCGCGCGTGGTGAACCAGGGCACCGGCAGCCACCGCTATGAGATGATCTTCAGGGGGCCGGGCGGCCATTCGTTCCAGGAGTTCGGCCTGCCGAGTGCGACGCATGCGCTCGGCCGCGCCGTCGCTGAGATCGCCGAACTGCGGACACCGGCGGAACCGAAAACCACCTTTACCGTCGGCACCGTCACCGGCGGCACATCGGTCAACGCGATTGCGGCCGAGGCGCGCATGACCGTGGATATGCGCTCCAATTCCACGGAGGAGTTGCTGAAGCTTGAGGCGAGGCTGCTCGACGTCGTTCAAAAGGCGGTGGCCGACGAAAACAAGCGCTGGGGATCGGACCAGCTCAATGTCGAGATCAAGCTGATCGGGGATCGTCCGGCCGGCGTGGTGGCGGAGGATTCACCGATCGCGCTGGCCAGTCAGCGCGCTGTGATGACGCTGACCCGCGCGCCGCGGGTCACCTTTGCCGGCTCCAGCACGGACTCCAACCTTGCCATGTCGCTCGGCATTCCCGCAGTGACGATCGGCGGTGGCGGCGAGGGCGGCAACTGGCACTCGCGCAACGAGTGGTACAGGCCGGTCGATGCTTGGCTCGGCCCGCAGCACGCGCTGCTGGCCGCTGTGGTGCTGACGGGCCTCGACGGCGTCACCCAGCCGCTGCTCAAGATCCGGCCGCAATGAAATTGGCCGGCGCGCGACCTTTGCCCGCTTTCCAGGCGAAATGAACGCTGCGCCGGGGAGGCGCATGGGGCTAAGGGGCCTGATCGGCATTCCTCCCGGGGGGCAACGGCAATCCGGCGCTTGCTCGCTGTCCCGCACCGTGGCAAGCGAAGCCGACGCGCAACTGAGGAGCGCGGTTTCGAGGGCAAGGGGTGATATGATGTTCGACATGTCCAAGCGTGCCGTCATGCTGGCGGCTATCGTGAGCGTGATCCTGAGTGCCGGTCCGGGAGTGGCCAAGGACAAGGAATATAAATGGGGTGCTATCGCGGTTGACCTCGAAAAGCCCGATCAGGATCCCTATTACGGCATCGGCGGCGGCAACACCGAGGACGAGGCCAAGGAGAGTTCACTGCAGTTCTGCAGGGACGCCGGCGGCAAGGCCTGCAAGCCGGTCGTGGCCTATCAGGAGTGCGGTGCCTATGCCGCCAGCCGCAAAAACGGCGGATGGGGCATCAACACCACGCAGAAGACGGCCGAAGCCAAGGCGCTATCGGGGTGCGACGACGATTCCTGCAAGATCGTCGTGTCCGACTGCAATTAAAGCGTTTTCGAGCGAAGCATGCCCCCAGGCTCGATCCGGGGGTGGGCACCGGGTCACGTTCAGAAAACGCGTCAAAACAGATAGCCATAGGGCGCTCGTTTTGCTGGATCACAAACGTGTACTCGAAAGGGCTCCAAGTAGCCGCGCCTGCGCAGCGTTCACCGGCATGCCGTCGTCGATGGCATGCCGGTCCCCGGTCGTTCAGGCGTCGAACACCACGATGCTGCGCAGCGTCTTGCCGGCCTTCATGCTGGCAAAGCCGTCGTTGATCTCTGCAAGCGTGAGCCTCGCCGAGATCCAGTCGTCGAGATGCAGCTTGCCGCGCAGGTAGAAGTCGACCAGGCGAGGCATGTCGACACGGAAATGGTTCGATCCCATCGACGAGCCCTGGATGCGGCGCTCGCGCAGGAAATCGAAGCCGTGCAGCTCCACCTTCTGGCCGAACGGCACCATGCCGACGACGGTCGCGGTGCCGCCGGGGGCCAGCATTGCGAACGACTGCTCGACGGTTTCCTTCATGCCGAGCACCTCGAAGGCGTGCTGGACGCCGCCGTGGGTCAGCTCCTTGACCTGCGCGACCGGGTCGCCCTCCCTGGGATTGACGAGATCGGTGGCGCCGAGCTTGGCCGCGAGCTGCAGCTTGGCCGGGTTGGTGTCGATGGCGATGATGCGTCCGGCGCCGGCGATCGCCGCGCCGTTGACGGCGGCCATGCCGACGCCGCCACAGCCGATCACCGCCACGGTCTCGCCGGCGGCGACCTTTGCCGTGTTGACCACGGCGCCGTAGCCGGTGATCACGCCGCAGCCGATCAGCGCCGCGAGCTCGAGCGGCATGTCCTTGCGGATCCTGACGATGGCGTTCTCGTGCACCAGCATCTGCTCGGCGAACGACGACAGGTTCAGGAACTGGTGCATCGGTTCGCCGCCCTTCCAGCTCAGCCTTTTCGACTGGCCTGGCGCCATCTTCACATCGGTGTTGGTGCACAGCACCGTGCGGCCGGTCGCGCAGTTGTCGCAGGTGCCGCAGAACACCGAGAGGCAGGTCACGACATGGTCGCCTGGTGCCACATAGGTAACGTCGGAGCCGACCTGCTCGACCACGCCGGCGGACTCGTGGCCGAGCACGGCGGGGAGCGGGTGCGGATAGAGCCCCTCCATGAAATGCAGGTCGGAATGGCAGAGGCCGGCGACGCAGGTGCGGATCAGCACCTCGCGTGGACCCGGCTTCTGCAGGCTGACGTCTTCGATGGTGAGCGGGGTGTTCGGGGCGTGCAGGACGGCGGCCTTCATGACAGCATTTTCCTCGCGACGGTTCTTGTTATGGTCGGCGGCGCCCGCCGAAGCGGGGCTGCCGAGCTTGTCTCGCCCCGGCCGCAGGTCTCTTGCGTCGAGTGGCTGCGTCGGGCGACTGTGGGCGCGGCTCAGCTCTTGCCGAGTTCGATCAGAAGGCGGCTCATCAGGTAGAGGCGCGGCACGATCGAATCGGTGACGATGAATTCGTCGCGGGCGTGGTAGCCGAAGCCCGCGAGCCCCAGGCTTTCCAGCACCGTGGCCTTGCCGCCGCGGCTGGCGAAGCCGGCATCGGTGCCGCCGCCGGTCATCTCGACGATGGTCAGCGGCCGGTCGAGCTCGGCATAGATATCTTGGGCGCGCTTGGCGAGCGCGCGGCTGGCCTCGCCGCCGACGAAGGGCGGGCGCCCTTTGGCGATCCGGATGCTGGTTTCCGTATCGGGCACCAGCTTGCTGGAATTGACCTTGTCCTCCAGTGCGGCGCGCAGTTTCTCGGCGCCATCGCTGGCGGTCAGGCGGACGTCGCCGCTGGCCGTGGCCTTATCCGGGATCTGGTTGCGCACCGTGCCGGCCTGCGCCACCGTCCAGTTGAGCTGTACGCCGGGAATGGATTTGGCGACGTCGCGGGTCTGCAGCAACTGATGGGCGAGCTCGATAAGGGCGTTGCGGCCGAGATCCGGGGCGACGCCCGCATGCGAGGCGCGGCCTTTGACCTCCATGGTCACGGTCGTGGTGCCGCTGGCGCCGAGCAGCACCGAGTCGGGGCTGCCCGCGCGTCCGGCGAGCGTCGGCTCGCAGGACAGCACCACGTCGTGCTGGTCGGCGGCCTCGGCGATGATGTCACCCGAGCCGCCGGAGCCGACCTCCTCGTCGGGATTGAACATCACGGTCAGCCGGGCATAGTCACGCCAGCCGCTGTCCTTGAGGATCTTGAGCGCATGCAGCACCACGGCCAGGCCGCCCTTGTCGTCGGCGATCCCCGGGCCATAGATCCGGTTGCCGTCGACGCGATACGGTTGGGTGGCGAGGATGCCGGTCTGATAGACCGTATCCATATGGCCGATCAGCATCAGCTTGCGCGTGCCGGTGCCGTCCAGCGTGCCGACCACGATGTCGGCGCCGGCGCCAGCGGTGGTCTTGCGCCGTTCGGTCTTGAAGCCGAGGGCCTTCAGCCGCCCCTCGGTGAGATCGGCCATCCTGGCAAGGCCCGCGACATCGCTGCTGCCGGATTCGATCATCACCATGTCGTGCAGGGTGTCGATCAACGCCTGTTGTTCCTGCTCGGCCGCAGCCTTCAGCCTGGCATCCGGTGCCGCTTGCGCCGGGGCCGCGCATGCCCAGCCAATCGCGAGCACTGACGCAAGGCGCGGAACATTTTGAAGAAAATTTGCCATGGGACCATTTCCGATCTGCATTCGGGAGAAGCAGGCTAGCAGGCGGTCGGCGTTTTGCCAGCGGGCGTCTGCGGATTCCGGGTGGCAGCGCGGGCGCATTCGCGCCAGGATGGCAAGAATCTCCAAGTGTGTGCCGCGGCGCACCATGATAATCTCAATGACATGCCCCAGGGTTTCACCATGTTTGACACTGCGATCGGCCGATGCGGCATCGCATGGGGTGGGCATGGCATCATTGGTGTGCAGTTGCCGCTCCCGAAGGACGTCCAGACCCGTAACCGGCTGCGCCAGCGCTATGGCGATCTGGAGGAGTGCAGCCCGCCGCCGGCCGTGCGCGAGGCCATCATCGGCATGGTTGCGCTGATGAATGGCGAGGCGCGGGATCTCTCCCAGATTCGGCTCGATGTCGCCGGCGTGCCGGACTTCAACTGCAAGGTCTATGACATCGCCCGCGGCATTCCCGCCGGCAAGACCCTGACCTATGGCGATATCGCCAAACGCCTCGGCGGCGTCGAGCTGTCGCGCGATGTCGGCCAGGCACTCGGGCAGAATCCCTATCCGATCATCGTGCCTTGCCACCGCGTGCTGGCGGCTGGTGGCAAGCCGGGCGGTTTCTCGGCCAATGGTGGTGTAGTGACCAAGCTGAAGATGCTGGAGATCGAAGGGGCGTATGTGAACTATACGCCGTCGCTGTTCGATTTCGATCCGGGAGAGCCGCGCGGGCCGCGGCCGGGGCGGTCTTCATGAGCGCGGCCTTCCTCCAGCAAGGACCGGTGTCGGTCACCGATTATCGCTGCAGCCTCGGCCCGCACGATATCCCGTTCACCGAGGTGCACAACGGCTTCTCCATCGCCTATGTCCGCAAGGGCAGTTTTGCCTGCGAGGCGCTGGGCCAGAGTTATGATCTCGTTGCCGGCTCGCTGCTGGTCGGTCGACCCGGCGACGAATATGTCTGCAGCCATGAGCACCATGCCTGCGGCGACGAGTGCCTGCATTTTCAGTTCGCACCAGAGCTTGCGGAGACGCTCGCTCCCGATCCGGAGACATGGCGCGCCGCGGCGATGCCGCCGCTGCCCGAACTGATGGTCGCGGGCGAGCTGGCGCAGGCGGTCGCCGACGACCGCAGCGATCTCGGGCTCGACGAGGTCGGCCTGCTGCTGGCCTCGCGTTTTGCCGAAGCCATGACCGGAACGAAGCGGGCGCGCGGCCGGATCCGCGCCGCGGATCGCCGCCGCGTGGTGGAAACGGCACTGTGGATCGACGCCTATTCCCACCGTGCCATCGATCTCGACAGCGCCGCGGGCAAGGCCGAGCTGAGCGCATTTCATTTCCTGCGCCTGTTCACCCGGGTGCTCGGGGTCAGCCCGCATCAGTATCTGGTGCGGTCGCGGCTGCGCCGCGCGGCGCGGCTGCTCGCCGAGGACGAGCGCGCGATCACTGACGTGGCGTTCGACGTCGGTTTCGGCGATCTCTCGAACTTCGTGCGCACCTTCCACCGCGCCGCCGGCGTGTCGCCGCGCGGCTTCCGTCGCATGGCCAAGGGCGATCGCCAGCTGGTGCAGGCACGGCTCGCCGCGACGCTGGTCTAGCGCTGCTGTCCCGCGCAAGTTTGTCCAAGTGTTCGGCGCCGCATGCGCCCTATCGTGACGCTCTCTCGACAACAGGAGATCGTCATGTACGACCATATTGGACTACGGGTGAAGGACCTCGCCGCCAGCGTGCGCTTCTATGAAGCAGCGCTCGCGGGCCTTGGCCATGTGCTGTGCTCGCGCGATACGAACGGTGCCGGCCTCGGGCCAAAGGATGCGCCGGCGCTGTGGCTGCATCTTGCCAAGGCATCGCCGGCCACTGGCACCCATGTCGCCTTCCAGGCGCCGAACCGCAGGGCCGTCGATCAGTTCCATGCGGAGGGACTGAAGGCCGGCGGCAAGGACAATGGCGCGCCAGGGCTGCGGGCGGATTACAGCCCGACCTATTACGCCGCGTTCCTGATCGATCCCGACGGCAACAATGTCGAAGCGGTCTGTTTGAAATAGGAGGCTGCGATGGGATCGGTTTGCAAGGAATTCAGTGTGGCTGCGCCGGCCGACCGGGTGTGGGCGGCGCTTGCCGATTTCGGCGCGCTCGCGACGCGCCTGGTGCCGGGCTTCGTCACCGCCTGTCGTCTTGAGGATGAACACACGCGCATTGTGACTTTCAGCAACGGTATGGAGGCGCGCGAGATCTTGGTCGACCGTGATGCCGCGCGGCGGCGGCTGGTCTATGCCGTGGTCGGCGGCCAGCTGACGCAGCACAGCGCCTCCGCCCAGGTGTTTGCCGAGGGCGATGGTGCCTGCCGCTTTGTCTGGACCGCGGATTTCCTGCCGAACGCGCTCGGTGGCTATCTCGCGGCGCAGATGGAGCTCGGCGTCGTCGCGATGAAGGCGGCGCTGGAGAAGGAGGCGGCCGCGGCGGGATCGTAACGAAACAGCAGGAACTCTTCATGGTGAGGAGCGCGGCAAAGCCGCGTGTCTCGAACCATGAGGTCCGGCGGTGGCTGTGGCCTCATCCTTCGAGACGCCAGCGGAGCCTGTCATCGGGCCGCGCTTCGCGCGGACCCGTTGGCGGGCTCCTCAGGATGAGGAGGAACGCGGAGCGCGCTGCCCACGTTCAGCGCTATGGCTCGTTCACGTCAATTGAACCACTTGTCGTAGGTCGCCTGGTAGCTGCCGTTCTCGCGGATGATGTGCAGCCACTGGTCGACGAAGGCCTTGAGCGCCACATCGCGCTGCAGCCAGTAGGCTTTCTCGGCGAAGTCGAACGGTTTGTCCGGATGCACCGCGCACAGCACGCCGGGGTGCAGCTTCTGCTGATAGCGCGTCTCCGAGGCATCCGTCATCATCAGGTCGGCATGGCCGCTGGCGATCTGATCGAAAATGGTGACGTTGTCGGGATAGACCTCGATCTGCGCCGCCTTGATGTGGGCGCGCGCAAAACGTTCGTTGGTGCCGCCGGGATTGACGATGACCTTGGTGCCGGGCTTGTCGATGTCGGCGAGGCTGTCGAACCTGGCCGCATCGGCGCAACGGGCGATCGGCGTCTTGCCTTCGCGCATGAGGGCGGTGGAGAACAGCCCCTTTTTCTGGCGGTCGAGGGTAATGGAGACGCCGCCGGCGGCCATGTCGAAGGCGCCGGCCTCGAAATCTCGGGTCATGGTCGGCCAGCTCGTCGGCACGAACTCGACCTTGACGCCGAGCGCCTGTCCCAGCGCCTGCGCCATGTCGACGTCGAAGCCCTCGAAGCTCGACGTGGTCTTGTTGAGGGAGGTGAAGGGCCGGTAGTCGCCGGTCATGCCGACGCGCAGCGTGCCGCGGCTGATGATGTCGTCGAGGCGTGACGGGGAGGGAGATTGGGCCAGCGCGCCGCTGGCAAGCATGGCGAGCGCGGCTGCCGCCGCTGGGATCGTCCACCGCATCGCGTGTTCTCCCGGTCATCGTGAGAGACCGCCGGCGATCGCAGCAAGGTGCGCCGCCGGCGGTGAGCAGGATCAGGCCGCGATGATCTCCTGGCGCTGTGCGCCGAGACCATCGATGCCGAGGGTGACGATGTCGCCAATATTGAGGAACTTGGGCGGCTTCATGCCGCCGCCGACGCCCGGCGGGGTGCCGGTGGTGACGATGTCACCGGGCAGCAGGGTCATGAACTGCGAGACGTAGGCGATGCACTTGGCGACCGTGAAGATCATGGTCGAGGTGTTGCCGGTCTGGCGGCGCTCGCCGTTGACGTCGAGCCACATGCCGAGCTTCTGCGGGTCGGCGATTTCATCCTTGGTCACGAGCCACGGGCCGACCGGGCCGAAGGTGTCGTGCGACTTGCCCTTGGTCCAGGTGCCGCCGCGCTCGAGCTGGAAGTTGCGCTCGGAGACGTCGTTGCACACCGCATAGCCGGCGACGTGATTGAGGGCATCCGCTTCGCTGACATAGCGGGCGCGGGTGCCGATCACGGCGGCGAGCTCGACTTCCCAGTCGAGCTTGGTGGAACCGCGCGGCTTCTCGGTTGCGTCGTTCGGGCCGCACAGGCTGGTGTTGGCCTTGAGGAAGAAGATCGGCTCCGGCGGGATCGGCATGCCGGATTCGGCGGCGTGGTCGGCATAGTTCAGGCCGATGGCGACGAACTTGGAGATGGCGGTGACAGGCGCACCGAACCGCGGGTTGCCGTCCACCAGCGGCAGCGATGCCGGATCGATCTTGGCGAGCTTGGCAAGGCCTTCCGGCGATACGGTCTCTCCGGTGATGTCCTTGATGTGTGCCGACAGATCGCGGATACGGCCGGCGCTGTCGAGCAGGCCGGGCTTTTCCTGGCCGGCGGCGCCATAGCGTACGAGTTTCATGGTGGTTCTCCCGTTGGGCGTGTGCTGGCCGTTTTTTGAAGCAGTCAGCGTCAAAATTCAACCGCGCTCCGGCATGGTGGCTGCGCCCCATCATATGGGACGAGGGTGCGTGCCCTCAGGCAATCAGGCGGAACGCGTCGCCGTCGCGCACGAGATGGCCGATGTCGAAATGGCCGCCGATCACCCGCGTCGGCGTGTCGGCGAAGCGCGCGAACAACGCGTGTCGGGTGCGGATCGCCTGCGCCGGATCGTGATCGACGGTGGACGACCAGTCGAGATGCGCCATCTGCACCGGATGGTGTGCCGCGTCGCCCATCAGCAGCAGACTTTCACCTTCGGATTCGATCAGCACGCTGAGATGGCCGGGGCTGTGGCCGGGTGTCGGCAGCAGCGTCAGCTCCTCGCACACCCTGGTCTCAGGGCCGATCAGCTCGGCCCGTCCAGCATCGACGATCGGCTGCACGGAATCGAGGAACGACACCGGTGGATGCGCTGCGTCGTCCTGATGCGCGGCCCAGTGTTCGTACTCGGTCTTCCCGAACAGGTAGCGCGCGTTGACAAAGGTCGGCACCCAGCGGTCGCCCTCGATGCGTGTGTTCCAGCCGACATGGTCGACATGGAGATGGGTGCAGAGCACGAGATCGATGCTCTCCGGCGGGTAGCCCGCGCTGGTGAGTTGTTGCAGGAACGGCGTGTTCAGCCCGTTCCATACCGGCACATGGCGGCCCTGCTTGTCGTTGCCGAGACCGGTGTCGACGATGATGCGCCGTGTCGGCGTCTCGACGATCAGCGAATGGATCGTCATCCGCAGGCGACCCTGGTCGTTGGCGAAGCGCGGCACCAGCCAGGGCAGCTTGCGCGCTTCCTCGGTGGAGGCCTGGGGCAGGATGAATCGGGTGCCGCCGGTGGTGTCGATCTCGACGATCTTGGTGACCTTGACCTTGCCGACGGTCCACTGCATCCGGCGCCTCTCCTTGTGGTCCCGCAGATCGCTGCCGCGACGATTGGCGCGCGGACCTGTGATCCGCGCGCGATGATGCTGTGACTACAGTGTGCCGGGAAATGCGCCGCCGTCGAGCAGGATGTTCTGCCCGGTGATGTAGCCGGACTTGGCGCCGCACAGGAAGGCGCAGGCGAGGCCGAACTCCTCGGGATCGCCGAAGCGGCCTGCCGGGTTCTCGCTGGCGCGCTGGCGCATGATCTCGTCGGGCGTGACGCCCGCGACCTTGGCCTGGTTGGTGCTCACCGTGCGCAGGCGATCGGTGTCGAACGGTCCCGGCAGCAGCGCATTGATGGTGACGTTGTGCCGCACGGTCTTGCGCGACAGGCCGGCGACGAAGCCGGTGAGGCCGGTGCGCGCGCCGTTGGAGAGGCCGAGCACGTCGATCGGCGCCTTCACCGCCGCCGAGGTGATGTTGACGATGCGCCCGAACTTCCGCGCGATCATGTGGTCGACCGTCGCCTTGATCAGCTCGATCGGGGTCAGCATGTTGGCGTCGAGCGCCTTGATCCAGTCGTCGCGGGTCCAGTTGCGGAAGTCGCCCGGCGGCGGCCCGCCGGCGTTGTTGACGAGGATGTCCGGCTGCGGACAGGCGGCGAGCGCCGCGGCGCGCCCTTCGGGCGTCGTGATGTCGGCGGCGACCGTCTTGACCTCTAGTCCGGGATGGGCGCGGCGGATCTCGTCGGCGGTGCGCTCCAGCGCCTCGGCCCCGCGGGCCACCAGCGTCACATGCACGCCCTCGTCGGCCAGCGCCACCGCGCAGGCGCGGCCGAGGCCCTTGCTCGCGGCGCAGACCAGCGCCCGCCGTCCTGAAATGCCCAGATCCACTGTTGTGCTCCCGTGTTCTTGTTCCTCGGCCCGCGGTCCATGCGCCGTTGTGACGGTGGCAAAGCCTGAGCCAGCCATGCTTCATGTTTTCGCTGCCGCCGCAAGGCGGACATAACGCGAACGGAATCAAGGCTTTGCGAGGCATGGGGGAAACGTCACAAATTCATGAAAAAGATCGGTGTGGCCCCTTTCCAAATCCCGGTTCGATTGGTACATACGCCTCGCAACCGCGGGCTTTGCCCCGGACGCCTTCTCTGGACCCTCCGGACAAGCGGGATCAGCGCCTTGATCACCAAGGTCGCTGCCATCACCGTTCTTCGGAAATGGTTTTTCGACAGGGCACGCACGGATTGACGCGGGGTGGAGCAGCCCGGTAGCTCGTCAGGCTCATAACCTGAAGGTCATAGGTTCAAATCCTATCCCCGCAACCAACCATTAAGCCCTTGAAATCATTTTGATTTCGAGGGCTTTTTGCATTGTAAATCTGTGAGCCGCAAACACATCGATGACGAATGGGGGCAGTGAAAGTCCTTCCATTGCCTCGATCGCGCTCGCCCATCCCCCTCAAGAAAACCTTCGCGGAGCTGTCGCTTGAGGCGCAGCATTTTCTGACTGCGTTCGTTCGCGCACTGGCACGCGCCACTGCAAACGAAAATTACGACATTGCGATGCAGAGGTCGGCTGTGGGAAAGGCAAAGTCTCGTCTTAGATCCAATCAAGATATTTCTACAGGCGGGCGCCTTTCACTGGAGCCTCGATCTACTTTTGAATCAGTAGCACCCAAGAACGGCGGTCGCGCTGATGAGCAAAGCGTCGGCATTGTGAGTTACCCATCGACGGTGCTTTCAGTCCTTGCGAGCAAACTTTATCTCAGTGCTTGCTATGTGTGGAAACTGGTTTGATGCCGGACACCATAATCAAAAAGAGCTCTTTGGAGGACACAGCGTGCCGCCATAGACGCGCGCTTGATAACCTCTGAGATGCCGACATTCGACGTTCGGAAAAGCACGCAATCATTGAAAAGTTTCGAGCTAAGCCAAAGGGAAAATGCCTTCACCCTGATGGATTGCCGAGCTTCTGATTCTCAAATGGTAGCGGCGCTTTCGCTACGGGAAGAGGCTTGGTTTCAACCGTAGAATTCAGTGCGCGGTCACCGTGGTTCCTGAGCAAGCTGGCGCTCAGCCGGAAGCACATACTCAACCTTATTTTGAATGAATGGAAAGCACGACCATGGATTGCAAGCGGCGGCTGTTATAGGTAAAGTCAACGACGCGGACTAGGCGTTTTTCTGAATATTTTAGGCGTTTTTCTCAATGTTTTATGGAGGAAGGCCATGCCTGATAATATCACCGTCCGAGTTGCCAAGGGTGTGAAAGTCAATATTGAGGAAGTAGAGGCGCTGAAAGATGCGGATCCTCGCATTCCCGATGATCGAAACGTCATCATCGAGACGCCGAACAGCCTGAAGGTTGCAGTAAAAGGTTCCGATTCTGCTGATCTCAAGGCCAAGGCTTCGGTGATCTTGAGGTGCGGCTAATAGCCGACAAAGACCCTGAGACGCTAAAGGACCGGAGGCGTTGATGCGCGCTCTCGATCGGCCTCGCCTCCGGCACTGCACCATGATCACAGAACCGGAACAACCTTACATTACCTTAGTTGTAGGGAGGAAGCACTTTCAATTGGAGTTGCTTCAAGGAGGCCTACCAAGCTTCTTTCATCTGAAGAGCTATTTCGATGGGCGTCATACGATTCAAGACATAAGCAAAGCCACGGGAGTTAGTGAGGGGGACATTATCGAGGTGGCTGATGCTTTCGATTCGGCCGGTCTCCTTCAGCTCCGTACTAATACTGCCGAAATTCCCGTTGATGATTTTCTTCGCTCGGTCGAGGATACTTCGATCATGTGGCGGAGACAGATAGATTTACATGGCCTTTTCGGTCGACTGGAGGCTGGTCTTTGCAGGAGGGAAGTGTTTATCGGGTTGCTGCTTGAGACCTACCACTACGTGCGGCTCCTATCCCCAACGCTGCTGAGAGTTGCCAACGATTGGGAAGATTCACTCATTCGTCAGACGGTAATCGAATATGCGATGGAGGAGATGGAGCATTATCGTTCTTATGAAGCCGCATTGGACAAGATTGATCGACTTTCCGGCCATGTCGCCAGCAGCTATCCCACAATTGGTACGTTATCATTGATCCGAAATTTTGAATCTATCGGTATGAGAAGCTGCCTCTCGCTGGTCTGCTGCCTTCAATTGATTGAGGCGCGCGCGTTCGAAGCTGACGATGCAGAAGATCATCTCCTTCGTATCGCCAGGAAATACGACTTGGAGAAAGTCGTGGAAGTGTTCATAGCTCATATGCGTAGCGATCTTGGATTAATGCATGCCAATCTATTGACGACCGCGCTGCGAGGCACCTCAGTCATAGCGGAAAATGCCGCTCATGAAGCCGTCAACGACATGCACGACATCAAGCACTGCTTCGACGAATTCCACGACAGTATCGAAAAATACTATGATGACGTATCGAACTATATACCTCGACCGCAGGTCGACTATTTCGCATTGTGATTTTCCGACTTCGTAAATTCTTCCCAGGGATCCCCGTCTTTGCGTGCTGGCATTCCAAAACGGTCGTCGACGGGTTGAGACTCGCACCCGCTTCCGAAGCTTGAGCGGATTGCGCTGTCCAGATCCCTTATAATTTCAGGGACATCATAATCGGCGCGAGTCTGTGGGGCGGCTGTTGCGCCTTCCCGCAACCAACCTTTCTTGCTTGGCAACGCCGGCCACATCAGCCGCCTTCAAGGGGCGGCTTTTTTTATCCGCGAGTGATCACGGTTGTGCCGACCCTTGCGGCATGTGGTCGGCGACGGTCGTTGCATCCTCTGGGCCGTCGTGCCGCGCGGATGATCGCGGGCGCGGCGCCCGATCGTGTCGCTGCGTCTCGATCGCAAGGCCGTTCTGATCGCGCATCCCAATACCGTCTTTACAGTCACTTACATCGCGCCGCGGTGTTTCGTGGACAAATTTGCGTTCGGGTGACCAAGCACGCTCCAGAATAACGTCGTGCGAGTCGGTTTCTGGAAGTAGGCGATCATGGCCGACGGACCGCCAGCGCCGTTGGAGTGGACATGAGCTTTTTTGGAATGCGGCCGGCAGTGCCGACGGTGACCCCGGTTGTTCGTTATGCCTCTCGCACCAGCGGCCTGGCGGCGGCTCTGCTGGTCAGCACGGCGCTCACCGCGCCCGCATTCGCCGATGGCGGCCAATCGGGTTTCTTTGTCGATGTGCTCAACAGTCTTGAGTACTACAACCTCGGGGGCGGCGATCAATTCACATCCCCTGGGTGGGACGGCACCAGTGCTGGGGGCAACCATGTCGCGGGTGGCGGTGGCGGCGGCGCTGGCAGGACCGGCGGCAACGGCGGCGCGAGCGCGCGCGGACCAGTCGCTGGCGTTGTGGGAGGGAGAGGAGGTGTATCTCCCGGCGAGAACGGCGGCGGTGGCGGGACCGACACCGATGGCTCCGGAAGCGGCGGCGGCGGCGGCTCGCACGGCTTTGTCGGCGGCGCCTTGCCGACATCGAGCGCCTACGGCGGCTATGGCGGTAACGGTGGCGATGCCTTTGATGGCCATGGCGCGTCGCAGCCGGCCGCCGGAGGCGGTGGAGCCGGCGGTTACGGCGCCGTCGTTAGCGGGGGCAGCTCGTATCTGGCTGGCACGTTGTCGGTCGATGTGATTGGCGGCGATGGTGGCGCGGGTGGTTCTGGTTACACCGGCCAGCCCGCAAGTGGCGGCGTCGGCGGCAGCGGCGGCATCGGACTGCTCTTTACTCCGAACAATGGCGTCCGTGGTGCCGCGTTCACGATCAACGGCACGGTGAGGGGCGGCGAGGGTGGCGCGGGTGGTTTTCATGGCTTCGGCGGGGGCGGCGGCGATGCGCTGTCCATCTCGGCCACTGGGACCGGCCAGACACAGTTCACGATCAATGGTGTGGTGGCGGGTGGCAATGGCGGTTCTGCCAATGACTTCAGCGGTGGAGGTGGCGTCGGGCTGTCCGCGCGGGGCAACGGCCAGGGCGTGTTCCAGATCACGGTCAATGGCGCGGTCTCCGGCGGCAATGCCGGCAGCGTGCCCCCGACCGGTCACGCCGGCAGCGGCGGGGCTGGCCTCGTTGGGTCGAACGTTCTGGTCATCATGGGCGCCGGTGGCAGCATCAGCGGAGGAATCAACGCGAGCGGGGTGCAAGCCAACGCCATCCAGTTCGTCGGCGGCAGCGTCAACTACCTGGCCTTCACTGGCCCGACCTCGCAGCTGACTGGTGGCATCAGCCTCAACAACTCCATGACGTCCTCAGGTCTGATGATGATCACGGATGTCGCCACGGTGGTTGACAACGTCATCTCCGGCCACGGCGCCATCGCCAAAAACGGCGCGGGGACCCTCACGCTGACCGGAGCCAATACCTATTCCCAGGACACCACTGTCATAGGCGGCACGCTGCAGCTGTCCGGAGCCGGCACGCTGGGAAATGTCGCCAACCAGACCTTCGTTGGGCCGACGGCCACGCTCGATCTCGGCGGCACCACCCAGACACAAAGCGCCGTGCAGCTCGACGGCGGCACGATCCGCAACGGCAGCCTGAATGCGCCGATCAGCTCCACCGGCGGCACCATCCAGAACCTCGGCGGCACGGCGAGTCTGACCACCACCAGCGGTGTGACGGCGCTGCAGGGCACGCTCGGCTATTCCGGCGCCACCGTCGTCAATGGCGGCACGCTGGACGTGCAGGGCACGATCACCCACACGGCGTCGGTGACCGTCAATTCCGGCGGCACGCTGATGGGCCGCGGCATCATCGATCCGCCCTTCGTCACCATCAACAGCGGCGCCACCTTCGCGCCGGGGGGCGGTACGCCCGGCAGCTCGACCGGCATCGTCGGCGATCTCGCCCT
>NZ_JBFRFW010000044.1:0-17453 GCF_052115025.1 Bradyrhizobium sp. 2TAF24
GGAGCGCGGCACGCGCGTCTCGAACCATGAGGCAGCTGCGTCACGGGCCTCATCCTTCGAGACGGCGCGATGCGCCTCCTCAGGATGAGGAGTGAGGCCTGGACAGAGAATGGATCGGATGTTCGCACGTGTTATCCCCTGCCGCGCGCACCTCTCCCCTCATGGTGAGGAGCGCGGCACGCGCGTCTCGAACCATGAGGCCGCTGCGTTGCGGGCCTCATCCTTCGAGACGCGGCTGCGCCGCTCCTCAGGATGAGGGATAGCGTCGGCCGGAGAGATGTGCGTCAACCGTTATCGATACGCAGCAACGCGAAGAAACTCGAAAACCAACCTCTGACCTGGAGACCTCCCACCATGACCCCCACCATTCTCGTCGCCGGCGGCGCGTCCGGTATCGGCTTTGCGATCGCGCAGGGCATACTGGCGCATGGCTGGCGCGTCGTCGTCGCCGATGTCGTCGAGGCGAGCATCGCCAGGGCGCGCGAGGAACTGGCGGATGCCAAGGACCGCGTCCACTTCGTGCGCTTCGACGTCGCCGACGAGGCCGCGGCGGTCGGCGCCATCGAGGCGATCGAGCGTGATTTTGGCGCGCTCGACGGCGTCGTCAATTCCGCCGGCATCGGCCGCGACGTGCCGGCGCTGGAGACCAGTGCCGAGCTGTTCCGCAAAATTCTCGACATCAATCTCGTCGGCAGCTTCGTGGTGGCGCGCGAGGCGGGCAAGCGCATGGCGGCGCGCGGCCGCGGTGCCATCGTCAATATCTCATCGGTGTCGGGGCTGCGCGGCAATGCCGGCCGCGTCGCCTATGGCTCGTCCAAGGCCGGCGTCGTGATGATGACCCAGATCATGGCGGTGGAGCTCGCGTCGAAGGGCGTGCGCGTCAACGCCATCGCGCCGGGGCCGATCGAGACGCCGCTGGTCAAGGAGATGCACTCGGCGGGCTCGCGCGCCGAATGGATCGAGCGCGTGCCGCAACGCCGCTACGCCGCGCCGGGCGAACTGGTCGGGGCGGCGCTGTTCCTGCTCGACCCGGCGCAGTCGAGCTTCGTCACCGGCCAGACGCTTGCGGTCGACGGCGGCTTCGTCGCTGGCGGCATGCTCGGACAATGACGCGCAACGCGCCGCGCGTCGCCGCGTCCGGCGTGCCGGCATCACCGCATCAGCAGCGGATCGACGGAGATGTCATGCTTCATGGCGCGCAGCGCGAACGTCGAGCGCGACTGGCGGATGCCGTCGATGCGGTACAGCGTCTCGCGCAGGAAGCGTTCGTAATGTTCGGTGCCGGCGACCGCGAGCTTGACCAGATAGTCGTAGTCGCCGGTGACGAGATGCGCCTCGATCACCTCCGGGCAGCGCGCCAGCGCGCTGCCGAATTTCTCCAGCACCTTGTCGTCGTGGCGGTCGAGCGTGATCTCGACGAATACGATGTTGGGCGCGCCGATCACCTTGTTGTCGAGCACGGCGACATAGCCGGCGATCGCGCCGGCCGCCTCCAGCCGCTTGACCCGCGTCCAGCACGGCGACGGCGACAGCCCGACCTTGTCGGCGAGCTCGCTCATGCTGAGGCGGCCGTCGGCGCGCAGCGCCGAAAGGATCTTGCGATCGATCAGGTCAAGGCCGTTGTCGGCGCCGGCTGTCCCGTTTTCGGATCGTTTATTCTGCCTCGCCATGTTCCGCCCTTAAATCATTCTGTGATCACTCGTTATGGCAGGTAATTCAGCAAGAAAATGCCCGTCGCGCCAGTAGAATGATCTGCAAGAGTGATGTCGGTGAGGAAACCGCTTCAGCAGGGAGGCCAGCCATGCTCGCGCTCGCAATGTCCACCGCGCCCCGTCCGCGCACCCTGATCCATCCCGGCCGCTTCGATCCCGTGCGCATCCGCAGCATGCATGCCGCGTCGGCGCGGCACTTCCGCCTCGCCTTGCAGCCCGGCCTCAGCCTGTTCGACGCGCTGGTGGGGCCGCTGGCGGCGGAAGGCGTCACCAGCGCCTCCACCACCATTCTCGGCGGTGCCTTCGCGCATCTGCAGTATTGCGTCGCGCCGCCGACGCCGCAGGGCCCCGCGGTGATCGCCTACAGCGCACCGATAGACGCCGGCGCCGCCTTCCTGATCTTCGGCAACGCCACGCTCGGCAAGAGCATGCACGGCGCGCCGCTGGTGCATTGCCATGCCACGCTGCGCACCGCCGCGGGCGAGGTGAAGGGCGGCCATCTCATTCCCGAGGCGTGCATCGTCGGCGCCGAGCCGATCGGCGTGCTGGTGACCTCGCTCGATGCCTTCGAGCTGCGCCAGGCGTTCGATCCGGAGACCAACATTCCACTGCTGCAGCCACGGGAGCGAGGCGATGACTGATACGATGAACGGAGCGACCGTGGTCGAGCGCGGCGCGATGGGCCGCGTCGCCTATGCGCGCATCGCGCCGCACGAGGATCTCGTGCAGGGCGTCGAGAAGCTGTGTCTTGCCGAGGGCTTTCAGAACGCCTTCGTGCGCGGCGCGCTCGGCAGCCTGGTCGACGCTTGCGTCGGCACGCGCGACGGCCAGTATCGCCACATCCGCGGGCCGGCGGTGGAGATCGTCAGCCTCGCCGGCGAAGTCCGTGCCAGCGCCGACGGCTCGCTCAAGGCGGCGCTCACCGGCGTCGTCGCCGATCCCGACGGCAACGTCCATGGCGGCCCGTTCGTCGCCGGCCTCAATCCCGTGTGCATGACCTTCGAAGTCACGCTCGAGGAATGGCTGCCGGCGAGCTGAGGCTGTTTGTCGTCACGCCCGCCCGGCGATGAAGCGGTGGGCGTGGGACAGGAAGGCGATCGGGATCTGCAGCGTCAGGATGGCGTAGACCGCGAACAGGTCGTTCACGATGGTGCCGACGATGCCTTCATTGAGCGCGTCGGGGAGGCCCTGCAGGAGCAGCGGCGCGGCCTGTCCCAGTGCCCACGGTACGAGGCAGACGGTGAGGCCGGCGAACAGTCGCCAACTGCTGCCCCGGCCGAATCGCCCGGCGCTGGCGATCGAGCGCGGGCGCTGGTCCGTCGCCAGGCCCGGCAGTGCGAGGCTGAGCCGCGCGCCGGCGAGCAGCGCGAGGCCACAGATCACCAGCACGCTTGCGCAGACGGTCGCAGTGCTGACGGGATCCGACGAGAACAGGGACGGCGCGATCTTGATCGCAATCATGAACACGAGCGTGACGGCGACGCCGGCCGGCACGCACACCACGAGCGTGATCAGCAGGCCCGTGAGGATGTAGCGCCACAGCCGGCCTGACGCGAAATTGCCGGCGCTGAACGGCAGCATCCTGTCCAGCATCAGCAGGCGGTGCCAGGCGACCGCGATGCTGGCGCTGCCCAGCAGCGACACAGCCAGGAACGCCATCGTGATGCGCCAGAGCGCAGACGCCTGATCCGGCGATCGTGCGGTGGTGGCCAATTCCTGTACGTCAGGAAGCCCGAACCATTGCCACAGCGGCAGCACCGCGATCAGCAGCCATACCCAGGAGATGCGCAGCAGGTCGACGATGCGCTTGACGAACGAGGTGTAGGCGAGGGCGATGGTCGCGCCCAGCGGCAGCTTGGCGGGAGTGGCTTCGGAGGTGAGGGCGATGCTCATGTCGGATGCCAGCAGATGCGTGTGTCAGGAAAAGGTGACGGACAGTCTCACGTCCGCCCACTGAAATGGCGGTAGGCGTGCGACAGGAAGCCGACCGCGATCGGCACGGACAGCAAATAGTAGAGCGTGAACACCACGCTGAGCACGGTCGCCTTGACGGCGAAGGAGCCGTCGAGGAGGGATTGCTGGCCCGATATGCCGATGAACAGCATGATCGCGATCTGCGCCAGCACGGCCGGCGGCACGGTACAGGCGATAAAGCCCCAGAACAGCCGCCAGCTGTTGCCGCGCGTGGTGTCCCAGGCGGCCGAGAGCGTCATGGTGCGGTCGTCGACCGCCTGCGCCGGCAGCATCACGCTCAGCCGTCCTCCGACGAGCAGCGCGGCGAGGTAGACGCCGATCACGACGAGCGCGAGCCAGTTCCAGAACAGCAGGAACACCGGCGCGATCGCAACCAGGGCCGGAATGAGGACCACCAGCATGATCAGCAGTGTCGTGCCGATGTAGCGCCACACCCGGCCCGTCGCGATGTTGCTGCCGCTCGGCGGCGGCGCCTCGTGCAGGATGAGCAGGCGGTGCCAGGCGACCGCGATGCTGACGCCCGCCAGCAGGAAGGCGATGAGGAAGATGCTGTCGACCACCCAGGATTCGATCGGTGTTTTCGGCACCATGCGGTAGCGCAGGGTGTCGACCGTCTGGTTCATCTTGAGCCAGTTCGCCATCGCGCTGAGCAGGGCGCAGGCCACGAGCCACACCCAGGAGATGCGCAGCACGTCGGCGAAGTGGTCGAAGAAGGTGGCGTAGGCGAGGCGGATGGTCGCACCCAGCGGCAGCTTGGCGGGGCGCGGGGCGTCGGTGGCGGCAAGGCTCATGGCGGACCTTCGACGAGAGGCTCGCGGGCGCGGTGGGGGCAGCGACGGGGAGTCGTTGGCGCGCGTTCGCAAAAGACCTGTTGAAAAGAGCGGCAGAAAAAACAATCGAGTCGATGCGCGATCATATCGCGGATTCGGGCGCCGTCCATTTCATGGACAGGTGAGTGGACTCACCAGTGCTGCGCGATGGCAAAGGGTACGCCGGCACCGGCGTCGCCCGTGCAACCGCGCCATGCGTTTGCTGCCCATGGCAGGTGAGTCCCCACACACTTATGTGATGGCCGCCCGGTTGACTTGCTGCAGCGCCCACTTCTATGTGAACGCGTGTTTGCCAACACGCGTTTGCAGAAAGCGGAACGCCTGAACCGCAAGGAGCGGGCATGCAATGGGACGACGCCGCGGCGCGGCGGCTGGACTTCGAGGATGTCACGGCGCCGCCGCGTGCGGCGGCAACGCTGCCGGTGCTGGCCATCGGCGATCGCGTGCGCATGAGCGCGCTCGGGCAGGACCGCCACCCGCGCTATGGCGACGTCGAGGGCGTCCTCATCCGCAAGACCGCCGCCAGCGCCTGGCGCGTCAAGTTCGACGGCCGCAACGCGCTGCAGACCATCCACCGCGATTATCTGGAAAGAGTGCCGACGGACGAGCGGGGGTGAGGTTGTGCGCTGTCGGCGCGATGACGGCTTGGCCGGCGCCATCCGCGCGGCGTTGCGGCCGGCGCAGGCGGCGAAGGCGCTTCAATGCGCGGGCATCGTGCCCTAGACTGCAGCCGCCTGGGATGCAGCCGTCATGAAACTCAGCTTCCGTGCCGTCGACCGCGACAGCTGGCCGGACTTCGCCGCGCTGTTCGAGGCGCGGGGCGGGCCGAAGGCGTGCTGGTGCATGGTGTGGCGGGCCTCGCCCGCGGAGGCGAGGCAGAAGGACGGCGCGAGCCGCCGCGCCCAGATCAAGGCGCGGGTCGAGCGCGGCGTGCCGATCGGCCTGATCGGCTATCATGACGGCACGGCGGTGGCGTGGTGCTCGATCGCGCCGCGCGGCAGCTACCGGCCGCTCGGCGGCGCGCCGGCGGATGACGAGACGGTGTGGTCGCTCGCCTGCTTCTTCGTGCCGCGCCCCCATCGCGGGCAGGGCCTGACCGCGCAGCTGATTGCGGCAGCCTGCGATCATGCCCGGCGCGGCGGCGCCACGGTGCTGGAAGCCTATCCGGTCGAGCCGCAGTCGCCGAGTTACCGCTTCATGGGGTTTGTCGATGCGTTCGCTGCGGCGGGCTTTGTCGAGGTCGGGCGTGCCGGCAGCCGCCGCCATGTGATGCGCAAGAGGCTGATGCCCAAGAGGTGACGCCCAACAATTCGCCGCGCTGACGCCGAACGTCGCGGGCAATGATCCCCGGCGCGCGTCAGCGCCGTCCGCGGGGTGTGGCGCGGGCCGGCCGCTTGTGGGCGGCCGTCGGCTTGCGCGGTGCCGCGGCCTGTTTGCGCGGCGTCGCGGCCTTGCGCGAAGCTGTGCGCTCGCCGGGCTCGATCCCGTCGGTGAGGTAGGCCTGCAGCGTCGCGCCGACGCGCTCCACCAGGGTCGCCCGCGCCAGCGCGGTGACCTGCGGCAGCGCCAGCACATAGCGCGTCATGGCGAGGCCCAGCATCTGGGTGCACATCAGCGCCGCGCGCTCGTGCGCCTGTGCCGGCCCGGTGATCGGCACGATCACCGGCAGCACCTGGGCGCGAAACATCTCTTCCATCAGGTCGCGGCCGTCCTGGTGGCTGATGCAGGCGCGCAGCAGCGCCGGCAGGTCGCCGTCCTCCGCCTCCCAGCGCTCGAGGAAATGGCGCACCAGGGTGCGGCCGATGTCGGCGCGCGGCACAGCCGTCAGGTCCGGCATGTCGAGGTCGTAGCTCGCGGCCGCCGCGAACAGGCCTTCCTTGCTGCCGTAGTAGCGCATCACCATGG
Organism: Bradyrhizobium sp. 2TAF24; assembly: GCF_052115025.1. Lineage (NCBI taxonomy): Bacteria > Pseudomonadati > Pseudomonadota > Alphaproteobacteria > Hyphomicrobiales > Nitrobacteraceae > Bradyrhizobium > Bradyrhizobium sp. 2TAF24. Next base: position 6,422 of record NZ_JBFRFW010000044.1, read on the forward strand.
AGAAATGGATGCCGGCCGCGGCGGCGACGCTGCGGATGGTGGTGCGCTCGAAACCCTCCTCGCCGAACAACCGGCGCGCCGCCGCGAGGATGCGGTCGCGGGTCGGCTGGGAGCGTAGCGGTTTGGCGGGCGAGGATGTCATGACGCGAGTGTCGCCCATTCGCGGCGCGGGGCGCAAGCGGCGGATGCGCATCACAACGCGAACGTGCATCAAGGCTGGCGAGCGGATGCCGGCGCGGCCTCAACTGCGTCGAGATGGCCGGCCTGCCGGATCAGGCGCACCAGCGTAGCGACGTCGTGGATTGTGGGCGGGCTGAGGTGCAGGTCGCGGTCCGTGCGCTCGACGATCACCAGGTCGTCGCGGGGGATGACAAACGCGAACTGGCCGCCATGGCCCCGCGCGAAATACGCCCCCTGCGGCAGGCCGAGCACATTGGCAGAGGCTGTCGTGGCGTCGGCGGTCCACCACAGGTATCCATAGCCGAGGCCCCTGTCGGCGTCCGAATGGGGCGTGGTGCTGTCGCGCACCCAGTCCGCCGGGACGATCTGCCGCCCGTTCCACTGGCCGCCATCGAGAAAGAGCTGCGCGAACCGGGCGAGGTCCCGTGCGCTCATCCTGAAGGTGTAGGCCGGATGCTGCGACGCTGCGCCCCGGACGTATTTTTGTGAGCCGGGATCGTAGTCCTGCATGCCGATCGGGCGGGCGATGTCCTGCGCGAAGGATTGATAGATCGACGCGCCGGTCGCACGTTCATAGATCGAGCCGAGGACGTTGAAGTCCCAGTTGTTGTAATACCAGAAGCTGCCGGGCGGGTGGCTGAAGCGCGGCGGCCGTTTGGCGGCCATCGCCTTCGTCTCATAGAGGGCGGGATGGTAGACGCCCGAGCGGGCTTCCAGCAGCATGCGGACGGTCGCCTGCTTCTCGTCCGCGGACAGGGCGGGAGCAACGTCGTCGATGCCGAGCTGCCCGAGCGTGCTGTCGAGACTGATCTGGCGGCGGGACACCGCGATGCCGATCAGCGCATCGAGCAGGCTCTTGCGGACGGAGGCGAGCTCCGTGGGCTTGGCGATGTCGCCCCATGCCGCGACGACCGCGCCATGCTGCACCACCATCAGCGCCGTGACATGATGCGCGTCGGAGAACGCCTTGGCTTCGGCGAGGCCGGCTTCGGACCAGCCGGAGGCGGCGGGAGGGACATCGCTCCACGCCCCCGATGGCGCGGCCTCGGCGCACAGCGGTGACACGACGATACCAAGCAGAAGCAACCAGACGAAGCGCATGGCGGGGCGGACTTCCAGTGCATGCGAGGCGAGCGGAGCACCTCGGGAGGGCCCGGGGGCCGGCGGCGGCAAAGGTGGGCAATGCCTCCGACCAAATTAAGGCCGCGGCGCGATTGTTGAAGCATGCGGATTGTCGGCTTTCCCATCATGCACGGCATTGTGCGATGGCTGTCCGGTTCGGCTTGTCCGCGGAAGTGATGGCGTTCTGAACGGACTGAACCTGATGGCCGTTCTGTCTTTCGAGACGCGCGGCGCCTCGGCATTTTCAGCGTCATCACCGGGCCGGCGCGGAGCGCCGTGACCCGGTGATCCAGCTTCAAACTCAGGTTATGCCGCGAGCAAGCCGTTTCCCCGCCGGCCAGACACAGCGGCAGGCGTGCTGCGCTGCGCCATAAATATGCATAAGCATATTATTTAATGGGCAATGTGCTGATGTGCGCTGCAAAATCCAAAATTTTAAGTTTAAAGGATTGACAGGTGAGCCCGCGAGAAACATGATTTTGCATATATCTCCCGGGCAAGGGAGCAGGACAGGGGCGGGGAATGGCGGAGCGGTCGTTTGCACGCGAGGTCGAGGAGCTGAAGCTCGGCGCCGGCGAGGTGTTTCGCGGCGAGGGCATCCTCGCGCTCACCAAGGGCCTGCTGCAGGCCGGCGTCGCCTATGTCGGCGGTTATCAGGGCTCGCCGATTTCCCATCTGATGGACGTGCTCGCAGACGCCAAGGACGTCATGGCGGAGCTCGGCGTTCATTTCGAAACGTCCGCGTCGGAGGCGGCGGCCGCCGCGATGCTGTCGGCCTCGGTGATGTATCCGGTGCGCGGCGCGGTGACCTGGAAGTCCACCGCCGGCACCAATGTCGCGGCCGACGCGCTCTCCAACCTGTCGTCGGGCGGCGTCACCGGCGGCGCGCTGATCATCCTCGGCGAGGATTTTGGCGAGGGCTCCTCGATCATGCAGGAGCGCTCGCACGCCTTCGCGATGAAATCGCAGATCTGGCTGCTCGATCCCCGGCCGAACCTGCCGGCGATCGTGCAGGCGGTGGCGGACGGTTTTGAGCTGTCGGAGGCCTCCAATACGCCGGTGATGCTGCAGGTGCGCATCCGCGCCTGCCATGTCCACGGCCAGTTCGTCGCCAGGGACAACCAGCGGCCGCGCCACACCTTGCGCGAGGCGCTGGAGAATCCGGTGCGCGACGTCAACCGCATCGTGCTGCCGCCGGCGAACTTCATGCACGAGAAGGACAAGCTGGAGCGGCGCTGGCCGGCGGCGGTCGCGTTCATCAGGGCGCGCAAGCTCAACGAGACCTTTGGCCCCACCGAGGGCGACGTCGGCATTGTCATGCTCGGCGGCCTCTACAACTCGGTGATGCGGACGCTGCAGCAGCTCGGCCTCGCCGATGTCTACGGCGTCTCGGCCATTCCGCTCTATGTCATGAACGTCGCCTATCCGCTGATCGACGACGAGCTCGTCGCGTTCTGCAGTGGCAAGCGCGCGGTGCTGATGGTCGAGGAGGGCGCGCCCGAGTACATCGAGCAGGCGCTCAACACCCTGCTGCGCCGGCGCGATATTCAGACAGCGGTCGCCGGCAAGGACGTGCTGCCGCTCGGCGGCGAGTACACCGCGCCGGTGCTGCTCGACGGCGTCAGCCAGTTCCTGAAGCGATACGCGCCAACATTGCTCGGCAACCAGCCGCCGGTGCCGGATCCGCGCGCGGTGCTGAGCGATCCCAAGGTCAAGGCGCTCGCCGAAGTGGTGCCGCCGCGCCCCGCCGGCTTCTGCACCGGCTGTCCGGAGCGGCCGATCTTCGCGGCGATGAAGCTGGTGGAGAAGGAGCTCGGGCCCCACCACGTCTCCGCCGACATCGGCTGTCACCTGTTCTCGATCCTGCCGCCGTTCAACATCGGCGGCACCACCATGGGCTATGGCCTCGGGCCGGCGTCCGCGTCCGCCTTCAATGTCGAGGCCGGCAAGCGCGCCATCTCGGTGATGGGCGACGGCGGCTTCTGGCACAACGGCCTGACCACCTCGGTCGGCAACGCGGTGTTCAACAAGCAGGACGGCGTCATCCTTGTCGTCGACAACTTCTATTCGGCGGCGACCGGCGGCCAGGACGTCATGTCGTCGCGTGCGTTCAACCCGCGCCGCAAGACCAACAACTCTATCGTCAACGCGGTGCGCGGCATCGGCGCCACCTGGGTGCGCCAGATCGACCGCACCTATGACGTCGCGCGCATGCGCGACACCCTGCGCGAGGCGCTGACCACGAAGGACAAGGGGCCGAAGATCATCGTCGCCTCGTCCGAATGCATGCTCAACAAGCAGCGCCGGGTGAAGCCGCTGTTCGCCATGGCCGTCAAGGACGGCCGGCGAATGGTCAAGGAACGCTTCGGCGTCGATGAGGACGTCTGCACCGGCGATCATGCCTGCATCCGCCTGTCGGGCTGCCCGTCGCTGTCGGTCAAGCACACGGACGATCCGCTCAAGGACGATCCGGTGGCGGCGATCGACAATTCCTGCGTCGGCTGCGGCAACTGCGGCGAGGTGTCGGAGGCCGCGGTGCTGTGCCCGTCGTTCTACCGCGCCGACATCATCCACAATCCGACGCGGTGGGACCGCCTGCTGCAGCGCGTGCGCGGCGCGGTGATCGGCGCCCTGCAGCGCCGCCGCGCGGCGCGCCGCATCGCGTTCGCGGAGTGAGGGCGCGGCCATGAACCAGCATGTCCCCAACGCTGCGCGTCTCGCCACCGTCAAGCCGCTGAGCATCGCCATCCTCGCCATGGGCGGGCAGGGCGGCGGCGTGCTCGCGGACTGGATCGTCGCGCTCGCAGAGGCGCAGGGGTATGTGGCGCAGTCGACCTCGGTGCCCGGCGTCGCCCAGCGCACCGGCGCCACCATCTACTATGTCGAGATGCTGCAGGCGAGGGACGGCGTCGCGCCGATCCTGTCGCTGATGCCGACGCCCGGCGACGTCGATGTCGTGCTGGCGGCGGAGCTGATGGAGGCGGGCCGCTCGGTGCTGCGCGGCCTCGTCACCCCGGACAGGACGCTGCTGATCGCCTCGACCCACCGCGCCTTCGCGGTCAGCGAGAAGGAGGCGCCGGGCGACGGCGCCGGCAATCCCGTGGCTGTCGTCGACGCCACCGACATCGCCGCGCGCAAAACCATCGCGTTCGACATGGAGGCGCTGGCGCAGCGCAGCGGCAGCGTGATCTCGTCGGTGCTGTTCGGTGCGCTTGCCGCGTCCGGCGCGCTGCCGTTCGATCGCTCAGCCTTCGAGGCCACCATCCGCGGCGGCGGCAAGGGCGCGGACGCGAGCCTGAAGGCGTTCGCGGCAGCGTATGACCGCGCCCGCGACAAGCCGCGCGATGTCGTGGCCTTGCCGGCCAAGCGGCTCGATCCGCTGCCGGCGCGCGCCGGCCATCCGCTGCTCGACGCTCTCATCGATCGCATCCGCACGGGCTTTCCGGACGCCGCTCACGCCATGCTGTTCGCCGGCGTCAAGCGTCTGGTGGATTTCCAGGACGTCGCCTATGCCAGCGCGTATCTCGATCGCATGACGGATCTCCTCGCCCGCGACCGCGCCGCTGGCGGCGAAATTCACAGCTTCGCCTTCAGCGCCCATGCCGCCAAGTATCTCGCGGTCGCCATGGCCTATGACGATGTCATCCGTGTCGCCGACCTGAAAGTGCGGGCGACGCGCTTCGCCCGGGTGCGCGCCGAGGTCGGCGCCAGGGACGATCAGATCGTCGCCACCACCGAATACATGCATCCGCGCATGGACGAGGTCTGCGGCACGCTGCCGAAAGGCTTTGGTGAATGGATCGAGGCGCGGCCAAAACTGTTCGCGGCGCTCGACCGCCTGGTCAACAAGGGCCGGCGGGTGCGCACCAACACCATCTTCTGGTTTGTCGCGCTCTATGCCGTCTCGGCGCTGCGCGCGCGGCGGCGCGGCACGCTGCGCCATCATCGTGAAGGGCTCCACCGCGAGGCCTGGCTCGACCGCGCCGTCGCGCTGCTCGCCACCAACTATGATCTCGCGGTCGAGGTGCTGGACTGCCGGCGGCTGGTGAAGGGCTATTCCGACACCCACGCACGCGGACAGTCGAAATTCGACCGCGTGCTGTCGGCGCTGCCGCAGCTCGCGGGGCGCGCCGATGGCGCAGCGTGGCTGAAACGGTTGCGCCAGGCGGCGCTGCTGGATGAAGGCGGCGCCGCGCTCGACGGCGCGCTGAAGACGATCGCGACCCTCTGAAGGCCGCCGCCCGCATGCACGGGCGGCCCCGGCGGGTGTGGACAGGACAACGTGAATGGACAGACTGGGAGGGCTGACATGACGAGTGTTGACGGAACGATGGCCAAAACGGCGACAACGGCAGGCGGCTTTGCCGGTACGAGCGCGGTGTCGTCGCGTACCAGCGTGCTGGTGGTGGCGCTGTGCTGGATCGCGATCTTCTCCGAGGGCTATGACGTCGGCGTGCTCGGCGCCATCCTGCCGGCGCTGGCCACCGATGCCAGCTGGAAGCTGACCCCGCTCGAGCTCGGCGCGCTCGGCAGCTACACCCTGCTCGGCATGCTGGCGGGGGGCCTGCTCAGCGGCACGCTCAGTGATCTCTATGGCCGCAAGCCGCTGTTCGTCGGGTGCCTCACCCTGTTTGCCGCCTGCATGGTGGTCACCGCGTGGTCGCCGACGCCGGCATGGTTCGGCATCAGCCGGTTCATCGCCGGGCTTGGCCTCGGCGGCATCATCCCGGTGGCCGCCGCGCTGACCATCGAGTATTCGCCGTCGCACAGGAAGAGCCTGAACTACGGCATCATGTACTCTGGCTATTCCATCGGCATCCTCGCGGCGGCGCTGGTCGGCAAGGCGATGCTGCCGGAGCACGGCTGGCGCCCGGTGGTGCTGCTCGGCGCGCTGCCGGTGGTGTTCGTGCCGCTGATGGCGTGGCTGCTGCCGGAATCGCTGGAGTCGCTGGTGGCGCGCGGCCGCACCGATGCGGCGCGCAGGCTGGCGACGCGGCTCGGCGTCGCCGTGCCGCCGCCACCCACAAAGGTGCAGCAGGTCGGCTGGAAGACCGTGCTCGGCGAGATCTTCTCCCCGCGCAACGCCTTCGCCACCGTCTGCTTCTGGATCGCGCTGTTCATGGGCCTGCTGCTGGTCTACGGCATTGCGCAGTGGCTGCCGCAGATCATGCGCAAGAGCGGCTACAATCTCGGCGACGCGCTGCTGTTCCTCGCGGTGTTCAGCTTCACCTCGGCAATCGGCGGCATCGTGCTCGGCCAGTGGGCCGACCGCTTCGGCGTGCGTCTCACCGTGACGCTGGCGTATCTGCTCGGCGCCGTCGGCATCGCGGCGCTGGCGTTCAAGGGCCCGCTGTGGGTGAACTATGCCATGGTCGCGGTCGCCGGCTTCGGCACGGTGTCGGCATCGCTGATCCTCACCGGCTATCTCGCCGACTACCTCGCGCCGTTCGCGCGCTCCGCCGGCACCGGCTGGGCCCTGAGCTTCGCCCGCATCGGCGCGCTCACCGGCCCGCTGGTCGGCGGCTATATCGCCAGCCTCTCGGTCGGCCCGCAGTGGAATTTCTATGTGTTCGCCGTCATCGCCGCGATCGCGGCGGCGGCCACGGCGCTGATCCCGGCAAAGCGGGCGTAGGGAGAACAGTTCCGGCCATCCACGTCTTCGGTCGCTCCTCCTCATGGTGAGGAGCGGCCGAAGGCCGCGTCTCGAACCATGAGGCCGAGGCGATGGCGGGCTCGCAGGTGACCCCTGGATGCTGATGGGCCTCATCCTTCGAGACGCCCGCTGCGCGGGCTCCTCAGGATGAGGGGTAACGCGACTGCGATCCGGAACTGCGAATGGCTCGCCGGACGACGCGCGCCCCCACCCTCACATATCGTGCTTGCGGATGTTGCGCAGGATCTTCTGCAGCGTGCCGAGGAAGGCGCGGTATTCGTCCTCGTCGACGCCGTCGAACATCTGCACGAGCATGCGGTACATGGTCGGCCATACCTTGTCGAAGGCGGCGCGGCCCTTGTCGGTGATGCTGACGTCGCGCACCCGCATGTCGTCGGGGCGGGGCTGGCGGCGGATGTAGCCCTGGTCCTCCAGCGACTCCACCGTGCGGCTCATGGTCGACTGCTCGGTGACCGCGAACACCGACAATTCGTTGATGGTCATGCTGGCGGACACACTGAGCACCGCGAGCGCGCGCATCTTGGCGGTGGTCATGTCGAGGTCTTTCAGTTCCTCGGTGATGTTGGTGTTCCACCGCGCCATCACCCGGTTCATCAGGTAGGGGGCAAAACTGTTCAGCCCGATCTCGCCCATGCTTGGCAGATCGTCGTCGCCCGTGGCGCCGAATACGCTGCCTGCAAACCGCTCCGCCATGCTGTCTCCCGCTGTGTCGCCGGCGCGACTCAAACAGAAAAAGCCGCCGCGCCGCAAGCGTGGTGTGGGAGAGGACGGTTGAGAGAGATCAAATCCCTTTGGCCGTGGCGGGCATGAGCCGCGGGGAGGCGCGCGGCCCCGCGCCCCGCCGTCACCCCGCCGTGTGATGCGGCTGGAACAGGCGGCCTTTTTCGGCCACCGCGACCACCGCCAGTGACGCCAGCGCGCACAGGAAGAAGCCGATGGCGAACGGCATCAAGGTGCCGTCATAGCTCTGGCCGATGACCGCGCCGACGCCGATGCCGAGCAGCGTGGTGATCGAGCCGTAGAACGACGACGCGGTGCCGGCGATGTGGCCCTGCGGCTCCATGGCGAGCGCGGTGAAGTTGGCGAAGGTGAGCCCGAAGGCGAACATCATGCCGACCGACAGCGCGAGGAACAGCCACAGCGGCAGGGCGTGCAGCAGCTCGGCGCCGAGCATCGCCGAGGCGATGACGACAAAGCCGACAAGGGCGCCGTGCGACATCACCCGCATGCCGAGCCGGCCGACGACGCGGGCGTTGAAGAAGCCGGCGACCGCCACGCCCATGGCGCACAGCGCGAACGCCAGCGGGAAGTAGTGGCCGAGGCCATAGATGCCGGTGAACACCTGCTGGGAGGCGAACACGAAGGCGAACAGCGTGCCCTGCACGCCGCCGGCGGCGAGCGCGTAGCCGAGCGTCTGGCGGTTGGTGATGGTCTGGCGGTAGGCGTCGAGCACGTCGGGGATCGCCAGCGACTTGCGCCGCGAGCGCGGCAGCGTCTCGGGCATGCGCGTCGCGCTCCATGCCAGCACCAGCAGGCCGTAGGCGAGCAGGATGACGAAGATGCCGCGCCACTGCGTCGCCAGCATCACGAGCTGGCCGAACGACGGCGCCAGCACCGGCACGGCGATGAAGATCATGATGGTCAGCGACATCACGCCGGCCATGCGGCGGCCGGCATAGCAGTCGCGCACGATCGAGGTGGCGATGACGCGCGTCGCCGAGGTGGCGAAGCCCTGTACCGCGCGGGCGAGCAACAGCGTGCCGAACGACGGCGCGACGATCGCCAGCACGCTGGCGACGGCGTACAGCGTCAGCCCGCCGATCAGGATCGGGCGGCGGCCGAAGCGGTCGGCGAGCGGCCCCATCACCAGCTGGCCGGCGCCGAAGCCGGTGAGGAACAGCGCCAGCACCGTTTGCAGGCGGTTGCCGTCGGCGATCGCGAACGCGGCGCCGATGTTCGGCAGCGCCGGCAGCATCATGTCCATGGCCAGCGGGTTGAGCGCCATCACCGCGGCGATCGCCAGCACGAACTCGGCAAAGCCCATCGGGCCGTGGGCGGCCGACACGGTGGTGTCGGCGTTGGTCTGCACGTCGGTCACGCAACGGGATCCTGTGAAAGCCGAGAGGTACGTCAGCCGGGTGCACCGCACAACCCATGTTCCGGCATGGACGGGCGCGGCAAACGCGGGGGACGCGCCCGCGGCGGGCCGGATTGTGTCGGCGCCGTGCCGGCGGCGGCCGGGCGGGGCCCGGTGCTGCCCATGATGTGTGCGCCCGCGGCCAACGGCCGGGCAGCGCGCGGCCTATTTCGTGGCCGAGGTGCGGATCGGCGTGTCCCTGAGGCCGTTGGCGTCATAGGCGCGGCGCAGCACGCCGTTCTGGATCGCTTCCGTCATGAACTGCGTCACGAAGGCCAGCGCCCGGGCGTGGCCGGGTGGCACCGCCACCGCCGTCACCGTCTGCTTGAAGGTCTCGTCGAGCACCCGCGTGCCCGGGATCTTCGCCGCCATGGCGGTGAGCTGGTCGCGTGACAGCGCGAAGGCGTCGACCTTGCCGTCCCGCAACAGGCCGAAGATCTCGTCATAGGTCGCATGACCGGTGACATGGGCGGCCTTCAGATGGGCGACCGCGCCGCGCATGGTCGTGGTGTTGTTGACCGCGGCGACCTCGACGCCGGGCTGGTCGAGCTGCGCGAACGTCGTCACGCTCGATCCGGCGCGCACGATGTAGGTGGCGTCGGCGACCTCGTAGATCGGGCCGAACGCCATCTTCGTCATGCGCTCGGCATCCTGCGGCAGGAAGGTGACGTCCCATGCGCCGCTTGCCGCTGCGTCGGTGATCTGGCCGGAGTTCTGGTGGGCCACATAAGTCACCGGCACATGCAGCGTCTCCGCCATGGCGCGGCCGAGATCGACCGGCACGCCGGCGTAGCCGGTCGCGGTCCTCGTGCACCAGAACGCGCCGCCGGCGGGGCTGATCGCGATGGCGACGCGCAGCGTGCCGGTCGGGGCGATGTCGTCGCGCAGGGGATCGGCGGCGGCGGGCGAAAGGCTGGACATGGTGACCTGCAGGGCGATGGCGAGGGCGATGAGCGCGGCGCGGGCAGCAGCGCACAGGAGGGAGCGGCGGGACGAATGGCGGGAACGGTGCAGCATGGCGGGGCCTCGCGACAATGGTCGAGATGACATCCTGTGCCGGCCGGCGCGCTAGCGTGCGAGAAGGCTGGAGCCGTCGCTCATGCGGCGCTGGTCGCCGGCGTGAATGCGGTGCGCTCGTGCGCCAGCACGGCGTCGGCGTCGAGCGAGCGGATCGGCACGCGGGTGTCGACGGGGATGCCGCCGGAGACCTGCAGCGACTGGTAGCGCAGGCAGCACACCCGCAGGAACGAGGTGAAGTTGTCGATGGCGCCGCGCGCCTCGATGATCTCGTCGTAGAGTTTGGTGATCAACTGGTTGACGCTCATGCCGTCGCGCCGGCCGATCTCGGCGAGCACCTGCCAGTACAGCTCCTCGAGGCGGATGCTGGTGACGACGCCATGCAGCCGCAGCGAGCGCGTGCTGGTGGCGTAGAGCGCGGGATCCGCGCCGATGAAGATCTTGCACATGGGAACCTCGACACGGCGGCGGAGGGACACGACCGCCGGACGATAGCCGCGCCGGCGGCGTGGGGCTACTGGTTTTGCAGGGGTGGGGCGGCTCGCGACCGCTGCGGCGTTCGATCCCGTCACCCTGAGGTGGCCGAGCTTGCGCGGCCCTCGAAGGGCGACGGCCGCTGCGCTGACGCCAGCAAACGCACGATTTCAGCGAACGATACACACCTCCCTCCATTTTCAGCGTCATCACCGGGCCGGCGCGCAGCGCCGTGACCCGGTGATCCAGCTTTCTACTGACGCTCGTCGTGCGACGAGCAAGCTGGATTGCCGGATCAAGTGTTCAGTCCGGGGACATGGCCGACACCCGTTCGGAGACATCACCGACACTTTTTGAGCCCGTCAAGTCGATGGTGGCGACCTGATGGGCAGCGAAGAACACGCCGTATTGCCCGTCAGCCGCGATCG
>NZ_JBFRFW010000045.1:0-14497 GCF_052115025.1 Bradyrhizobium sp. 2TAF24
AAGAAGCGACGCCGTTGCCGATCGAAACGCTGCCGGCCGACAGCGCCGGGCTGTTCGTGCCTGCGACGATCGAGAGCGCAGTATTGTCGGCGAAGGTCACGGTCTGCGCGACGTTCACGGTCGCCGGCGTCTGGATCGCCAGCGTGCCGGCGGTCACGTTCACGTTGCCGCCAAGCGTGTTAGCGCAGCCCGCGCTACCGTTGCCGAACTGCAACCGGCCGCCGGAGACAAGGGTGTCGCCGGTGTAGCTGTTCGTGCCGGTCAGGATCGTTGTGCCCGAGCCGACCTGCCGCACTGCGCCGCTGCCGGAGATATTGCCGGCGAAGGTCGAGATGTCCGAGCGATTGAAGGCGAGCGTGCCGTTATTTGTGACATTGCCGACGATCGAACCGTTCGCGCCGCCATTGCCGAGTTGCAGCGTGCCGCTGCTGATCGTGGTGCCGCCGGTGTAGCTGTTCGCGCCCGACAGGGTCAGCGTGCCGGTTCCGGCCTTGACCAGCGAGCCGCCGCCCGAAATGACTCCGCTCACCTCGGTCGAGAGATTGTTCGAGCCGACCGTCAGTTCGTTGGCCCCGAGATTAAAGGTGCCGGCTCCCGCGATCGACCCCGCGCTCAGCTTGTGGTCGCTGTTCGCGCCTGCGCTGTTCGAAAAATCGGTGGTGGAGCCCATACCGTTGGTGATGGCGGCGTTGCCGGCCGTGCTCGTGCCGTTGAAATTCAGGCTAGAGTTGTTCGTTATGGTGGCGCTGCCGGCCGTGCTGGTGTTGTTGAAATTCAAGGCACCGTTGTTGGTGATGGCGGCGCTGCCGGCTGTGCTGGTGTCTTTGAAAAACAAGCCGAAATTGTTTGTGATGCTGGCGCTGCCGGCCGTGCTGCTGTTCAGGAAATAGAGGTAACTGTTGTTGGTGATGGTGGCGCTGCCCGCGCTGGTGCCAGCGTTGAAAAGCGTGTTGCCGCTGTTCGTGATGCTGGTGATGGCGCTGGTGTCGGCATTGACGACATTGAATTTGCTACCCGCGCCCACGGTCACGGCGCCCGCGATGGCGCCGGTTCTGGTGGCATTGCCCAGTTGCAGGGTGCCGCCGCTGATCGTGGTGCCGCCGGTGTAGCTGTTCGCGCCCGACAGAGTCAGAGTGCCGGTTCCGGTCTTGACCAGCGAGCCGCCGGCGCCCGAAATGACACCGCTCACCTCGGTCGAGAGATTGTTCGAGCCGACCGTCAGTTCGTTCGCCCCAAGAATGTAGGTACCGGCTCCCGCGATCGACCCCGCGCTCAGCTTGTGGTCGCGGTTCAGGCCGGTGCTGTTCGAAAAATCGGTGGTGGCGCCCGCACCGTTGGTGATGGCGGCGTTGCCGCCCGTGCTGCTGTCGTTGAAAAGCAGGTTGCTGTTGTTGGTAATGGCGGCGCTGCCGGCCGTGCTGCTGTTGTTGAAATTCAGGTAACTGGTGTTGGTGATGACGGCGCTGCCGGCCGTGCTGCTGTTGAAGAACGTTAGGCCGAAATTGTTCGTGATGGTGGCGCTGCCGGCCGTGCTGTTGCCGTAGAGCCACATGTAGTTGTTGTTGATGATGACGGCGCTGCCGGCCGTGCTGGTGTCATAGAATTGCAGGTAGCCGTTGCTGCCGTTGGTGATAGTGGCGCTGCCGGCGCTGCTGTTGTTGAAGAATTTCACGAAGCCGCTGTTCGTAATGGCCGCGCTGCCGCCATTGACGATAATGCCCGCGCCGTAGAAGCTGAGGGTTACGCCATTGTTGACGCCGAAGGTGTAGTTCGATGCGCCCGCGTTGAACGTCCAGCCGCCGACGACGGACCCTGACGTGATCGACAGGTTGGTTTGCGTCGAGGCGCCGAAAACGGCCGTGTCGGACCCACCGGACGGCACCACCGCGCCGCTCCAGTTGGAGGCGTTATTATAATTGGCATCGCCCGGATTGGAGAGCCACGCCCTGTCGGCCGCTTGCGCCGGAGCCAGGTACCTGGTGACCGTCAGCGCCGTCGAGGCCAGCAATGCGGCGCGCAACAGGCCGCCCATGACGCCGCGCGGCGAAGCTGAAAGCACCCGTGAAGACATTATATAATTATTCCCCCGGCCTGAACGCGGGGGCTTGCGGTTCTACGCGCGTTCAGGCCCCTGCCTTTGCCCGCGCCTTTTTCGACCGTATTCCCCGCATCGTATTCGTCATGTCCCTTTGCCTTATGTCAGGGCGTCGCGGCATGGTCCTGAAATGGGGCCGGATGAATTCTGAGATTTCGCTGATATTTTCTGATTTCGAGGGAATTCGAATGATTTTTGAGGATTCCGTGCGCTTTTGGCCTTCGGCCTCCTGACAATGTCGAGGAACTTGTGGTCGCAACGACCTGACAATCGAGAGCGCGGTGGATGCGAGCAACGTCATCCGTCACCCTGAGTTGGTCCCGCGAAGGGCGACGGCCCGAGCCATGGCTTAGGGGGCCGTTCATCCTTCGAGGCTCGCGGAGCCTGTCATCGGGCCGCGCTTTGCGCGGACCCGTTGGCTCGCACCTCAGGATGACGGATTATTGCTCAGCGCGTAGCCCAGGTGAGCCCAGCGACACCCGGGATCTCAATCACTCGGCCTTCCGGATATCGCTTCTCTCATCCGGGCTACAGGGCTGAACACCTCTCACACAAGAATAAGGGCGCCGCGATCGCGACGCCCTCCTTTGTCATCCAATCCTGCCGTCCGTCGCGCTCTTACACGTCGAAGAACACCGTTTCCTGGTCGCCCTGCAGGTGCACGTCGAAGCGGTAGACGCCGGGCTTGGCCGGATCGGGCGTGGCGATCAGGGTGGCGCGGCGGTCGGGCGGCACCAGCGCCAGGATCGGATCGCTGGCGTTGGCCGCTTCGCCTTCGAAATAGATCCGGCTCTGCACCTGCCGCGTCATGCCGCGGGCGTAGACCGCGAGCAGGATGTGCGGCGCCTGGGTGGTGCCGTTCGGGCCCGGCACCGGGCCGGGCTTGACGGTGTGGAACGAGAATTCGCCGGCATTGCTGGTGCCGCAGCGGCCGAAGCCGCGGAACGAGCTGTTGGGCAGCGCGCGGCTGTCCTTTGGATCGCTGTAGCGGCCCTGGGCGTCGGCCTGCCAGATCTCCAGCATGGAGTCCGGAACGATCTTGCCGTCGCCGTCGAACACCCGGCCCTCGATGCGGATGCGCTCGCCGGCGGTGTCCGCGGTCACGAGGTCATTGGTGAAGGCGTCGTTCCAGGTGTACTCGCCGCCCGGGGTCAGGCCGTACTTGAAGAACGGGCCAACGGTCTGCGAAGGGGTGAGGCCGGTCATCAGTGGGTCTCCTGCGGCGTGGCGTTGCGACCGCGCAGCACAATGTCGAAGCGATAGCACAGCGCCCAGTCGGGCTTGGTGTTGTCGAGATCGAAGCTCGACACCATGCGCAGCCGCGCCTTCTCGTCGGTCACCGAGTTGAAGATCGGATCGAACGGGAACAGCGGATCGTTCGGGAAGTACATCTGGGTGACGACGCGCGACAGGAACGAATACCCGAACACCGAGAAGTGGATGTGGGCCGGCCGCCAGGCGTTGTAGTGGTTGCCCCAGGGATAGGCGCCGGGCTTGATGGTGACGAAGCGATAATAGCCGTTCGCATCGGTCAGCGCGCGGCCCGCGCCGGTGAAGTTCGGGTCGAGCGGCGCCGGATGCTGGTCGCGCGTGTGGATGTAGCGGCCGCAGGAATTGGCCTGCCACAGCTCGACCAGGGCGTTGGGCACGCCGCGGTTGTCCTCGTCGAGCACATGGCCGTGGACGATGATGCGTTCGCCGATCGGCTCGCCGGTGTGCTGGACGGTGAGATCGCTGTCGTGCTCGCGCACCGTCTCGTGGCCGTAGACCGGGCCGGTCAGCTCCGACAGGGTGTGCGGCATGATGATCAAGGGCTTCTGCGGCGCGCGCTTGACCGTGCTCTTGTAGTCCGGAAAGAGCCGCGGGCCGAACGCGTCGGTGCTGCTGCGCGGATAGACGAGCGTCATTTGAGATCCTCCGGGCGCGGCCCAAACGGCCGCGCCGTGTCGTGTCGCCGGCGTGACGCCAGCCTTCAGTTCAGCTTCTCGAGGGCGATCGACACGCCCTGGCCGACGCCGACGCACATGGTGGCGAGCGCGAGCTTGCCGCCGCGGGTCTCGAGGCCATGCACCGCGGTCAGCGCGAGGCGCGCGCCGCTCATGCCGAGCGGATGTCCCAGCGCAATCGCGCCGCCATGCGGGTTGACGAAGTCAGCGTCTTCCTTGACGCCGAGCTGGCGCAGCACGGCAATGCCCTGGGAGGCGAACGCCTCATTGAGCTCGATGAGGTCGAAGTCGCTGATCTTGAGCTTGAGACGCTCCATCAGCTTGCGGGTCGACGGCACCGGGCCGATGCCCATGATGCGCGGCGGCACACCGGCCGAGGCGAGGCCGAGCAGGCGCGCCCGCGGGGTGAGGCCGTGCTTCTTCACGGCAGCTTCCGACGCCAGGATCAGCGCGGCGGCGCCGTCATTGACGCCCGAGGCGTTGCCCGCGGTCACGGTGCCGGGATTGCGGAACGGGGTCTTGAGCTTGGCGAGGCCTTCCAGCGTCGTTTCAGGGCGCGGATGCTCGTCCTTGTCGACGGTGATCGGGCCGGCCTTGCCGCCGGGCACGGAGACCGGAACGATCTCCTGCGCGAAGTAGCCGGCGGCGATCGCCTGGCCAGCGCGCTGCTGCGAGCGGATGGCGAACGCGTCCTGGTCGGCGCGCGACACCTGGAACTCCTCGGCGACGTTCTCGCCGGTCTCCGGCATCGAGTCGACGCCGTACTGCTGCTTCATCAGCGGGTTGATGAAACGCCAGCCGATGGTGGTGTCGAAGGTCTCGGCCGAGCGCTGGAACGCTTCCGTGGCCTTGCCCATCACGAACGGCGCGCGGGTCATCGACTCGACGCCGCCCGCGATCGCGAGCTCGATCTCGCCGGCGCGAATGGCGCGGCCCGCGGCGCCGACCGCGTCGAGGCCCGAGGCGCACAGACGGTTGAGCGTAACGCCCGGCACCGTATCCGGCAGACCTGCGAGCAGCAGCGCCATGCGCGCGACGTTGCGGTTGTCTTCACCGGCCTGGTTGGCGCAGCCGAAATACACCTCGTCGACCTGCGCCCAGTCGAGGTTCGGGTGCTTGGCCATCAGCGCCTTGATCGGGGTGGCGGCGAGATCGTCGGCCCGCACCTTCGCCAGCGAGCCACCGAAACGGCCGATCGGCGTCCGTACGGCATCGCACACAAAAACGTCACGCATGTTGAGGCTCCCTCACACTTCGTTCCCGACCCGTATCGGCGCGACAAGGGTCATTGGTTCGCCGAGTTTTAGGAAGTGGCGCGAAGGAAATCAAATGCTTGCTGCGCGCAGGGCCATGCCGCGCCGCGGCCGCCCCAGTTTCACCTCCTGAACCGAGAAGCGGGGAAAACCCCAGACAATTCCAGCAAATGGCAGGATCGGCCGGACAAACTTTGCTAGTTTGCGCCGCCATGACGATCCAGCCTGCCAACCCCGCGTACCATCCCGCCGACCAGGCGCCCGAGCCGATCGGGAAGCTGACGCCGATGATGGAACAGTACCTCGAGATCAAGGCCGCCCATGCCGGCCTGATGCTGTTCTATCGCATGGGCGACTTCTACGAGCTGTTCTTCGAGGACGCCGAAGCCGCCTCCAAGGCGCTCGGCATCGTGCTGACCAAGCGCGGCAAGCACCTCGGCCAGGACATCCCGATGTGCGGCGTGCCGGTGGAGCGCGCCGACGATTACCTGCATCGCCTGATTGAGAAGGGCCACCGCGTCGCTGTTTGCGAGCAGATGGAGGACCCCGCGGCGGCGCGCAAGCGCGGCAACAAGAGCGTGGTGCGCCGCGACGTGGTGCGGGTCGTCACCCCCGGCACCCTCACCGAAGACAACCTGCTCGACGCGCGCACCAACAACTACCTCCTCGCCATCGCCCGCGCCCGCGCGTCGTCGCCGGGCGGCGACCGCATCGGGCTGTCGTGGATCGACATCTCGACCGCCGAGTTCATGGTGACCGAATGCGCGGTGGCCGAGCTCGCGGCGACGCTGGCCCGCATCAACCCCAACGAGGTGATTGTCACCGACGCGCTGTACGGCGATGCCGAGATCGGGCCGCTGCTGCGCACCCTGCCGGCGGTGACGCCGCTGACCCGCGACGTGTTCGACAGCGCCACCGCCGAGCGGCGGCTATGCGACTATTTCGCCGTCGCCACCATGGACGGCTTCGGCGCGATGTCGCGCGTCGAGGCGACCGCCGCCGCGGCGACGCTGACCTATATCGACCGCACCCAGGTCGGCAAGCGCCCGCCGCTGTCGCCGCCGGGCCGCGAGGTCGCCGGTACTACGCTGGCGATCGATTCCGCCACGCGGGCCAACCTCGAACTGATCCGCACCCTCGGCGGCGAACGGCGCGGCTCGCTGCTCGACGCCATCGACATGACCGTCACTGCCGCAGGCTCACGCCTGCTGGCGCAGCGGCTGTCGGCGCCGCTGACCGACGTTCCCGGCATCACGCGCCGGCTCGACGCCATCGACGCCTTCGTCGCCGATAGCGGCACACGCGCCGACGTCCGCGCCGCGCTCAAGACCGCACCCGACATCTCGCGCGCGCTGGCCCGGCTGTCGGTCGGCCGCGGCGGCCCGCGCGACCTCGCCGCGCTACGCGACGGCATCCATGCCGCCGACCAGGCGCTCGCCCTGCTCGGCCGCATGGCCGAGCACGGCAGCGAAATCGCCACCGCCATCGCGGCGCTGCGCCAGCCGTCGCGCGCCCTCGCCGGCGAACTCGCCCGCGCCCTCGACGAACAGCTGCCGCTGCTCAAGCGTGACGGCGGCTTCGTGCGCGCCGGCTATGACGCCAATCTCGACGAGACCCGCGCGCTGCGCGACGAATCCCGCCAGGTGGTCGCCGCGATGCAGGCGCGCTATGCCGACGAGACCGGCATCAAGGCGCTGAAGATCCGCCACAACAACGTGCTCGGCTACTTCGTCGAGGTCACCGCGCAGCACGGCGACCGCCTGATGACGGCGCCGCTCAACGCCCGCTTCATCCACCGCCAGACGCTGGCCGGCCAGGTGCGCTTCACCACCACCGAGCTCAGCGAGGTCGAAGCCAAGATCGCCAATGCCGGCGAACGCGCGCTCGGCCTCGAGCTCGAGATCTTCGACCGCCTCAGCGCCGAGGTCGCGACCGCCAGCGACGACCTGCGCGCCGCCGCCCATGCCTTCGCGATGCTCGATGTCGCAACCGCTCTGGCGCAGCTCGCGGTCGATCACGACTACGCCCGGCCGGAGGTCGACACATCGCTCGCCTTCGCCATCGAGGGTGGCCGCCATCCCGTGGTCGAGCAGGCGCTCAAGCGCGACGGCCAGCCGTTCATCGCCAACGCCAGCGACCTGTCGCCCGCGCCGGGCCAGGGCCACGGCCAGATCTGGCTGATCACCGGTCCCAACATGGCTGGTAAATCGACCTTCCTGCGCCAGAACGCGCTGATCGCGCTTTTGGCGCAGATCGGCAGCTTCGTGCCGGCGAAGCGCGCCCGCATCGGCGTGGTCGACCGGCTGTTCTCGCGCGTCGGCGCCGCCGACGACCTCGCCCGCGGCCGCTCGACCTTCATGGTCGAGATGGTCGAGACCGCGGCGATCCTCAACCAGGCCGGCGAACGCGCCCTCGTCATCCTCGACGAGATCGGCCGCGGCACCGCCACCTTCGACGGCCTGTCGATCGCCTGGGCGACCATCGAGCACCTGCACGAGACCAACCGCTGCCGCGCGCTGTTCGCCACCCACTATCACGAGCTGACCGCGCTGTCGGCGCGGCTGCCGCGGCTGTTCAACGCCACGGTGCGGGTCAAGGAATGGCGCGGCGACGTCGTGTTCCTGCACGAGGTGCTGCCCGGCGCCGCCGACCGCTCCTACGGCATCCAGGTGGCGAAGCTCGCCGGCCTGCCGTCGCCGGTGATCACCCGCGCCAAGTCGGTGCTGGCGAAGCTGGAGGCACAGGACCGCTCCTCGACGGCGCGAGCGCTCGCCGACGACCTGCCGCTGTTCGCGATCACCACACGTGCGGAAGTGGAAGCGCCGCCGCCCGGCCCGGCGGATCGGGTGATGGACGCGGTCAAGGCGCTCAATCCCGACGAGATGTCGCCGCGCGAGGCGCTGGAAGCGCTCTACGCGCTGAAGAAGAAGGCCGCCGACGGCGGCTGAGGCCGGCGGCGGATTCCAACCCTCATGGTGAGGAGGCGCGCCAGCGCCGTCTCGAACCATAGAGGCCGATGAGATGCAACGCATGGGCCGCCACTGTCCGATTGATTTTGGGCGCCAGTCATCCCCACGGCGTCATGCGCGGGCTTGACCCGCGCATCCAGCTTGCTCCCGATATGACGAACTGTAATCAAAGCTGGATCACCGGGTCACGACGCTTCGCGTCGGCCCGGTGATGACGCTGAGAAATGCCGCAACGCTGCACGCCCCGGAAAAGCGCCGCATAGCAACGCCGTATTTGGGAGTCGTCATTCCGGGATGGCCCGAAGGGCCAGACCCGGAATCTCGATCGGCACAGATCGGCACCAGCGGTGCTGCAGCAGCTATCGCGGCCGATCGAAATGCCGGCATTGAGGCCACCCTCATTGCAGCCGGCTCACGCCTTCGCATCGAGCAAGGTTGCGATCGCGCGTTCGGTGGCGTCATAGGCGCCTTCGCCGACATGCTTGAGAACGATATGGCCGCGCCGGTCGATCAGGTAGGTCGCCGGCCAGTATTCGTTGTCGAACGCCTTCCACGTCGCATACGCGTTGTCCTGCGCGACCGGATAGGCGATGCCGTGGCGGGCGATGGCGGCCTCGACGTTGCGAGTCGACTTCTCGTACCCGAACTCCGGCGTGTGGACGCCGATGATGATGAGGCCACGGGACGCGAAGGTGCGGTGCCAGCCGGTGACATAAGGCAGCGTGCGCACGCAGTTGATGCAGGAGTAGGTCCAGAAATCGATGAGCACCACCTGGCCGCGCAGGCCAGCCAGCGTCAGCGGCGCGGAGTTCAGCCAGTGCTCGATGCCGGTGATCTCCGGCGCCACGCCATAATCATGGAAGGCGACGGTCTCTGGCTCCGCGCGCAGGGCGCGCGCGCCGCCGGCGACAACTGCGGCGCCGGCCACGAGGCCGAGCAGGCCGCGTCTCGAAACAGCTAGTGTCATGATCACAGTCCTCCGGATATGCTGGGATAGAAGTTGGCGAGCCAGGCGGTGACCGTCGTATCGACCTGGTAGAAGGTCGCCACCGCGACCAGCACGACGACCACGCCAAACCCCTGCTGCAGGGTGCGGGTGTGGCGCACGAGCACGCGCAACTTGGTCGAGACGAGCTGACCGCCATAGCCGATCAGCAGCATCGGCACCGCCGCGCCGAGCGAATACGCCGCGAGCAGCAGCGCCGCGCGGTCGAGCCGCTGGGATGAGGCGATCAGGGTCAGGATCGAGCCGAGCACGGGCCCGGCGCACGGCGCCCACACCGCCCCCAGGCTGGCGCCGAGCAGCACCGCGCCCGCCGGACCGCCGGCCTGGGCGCCGGCCATGCCGACCGCCCCGGCGAGCGGGCCGAGCCGCGCCGCCAGCCATTCGAACGGATGCGGCCAGATCATCAGCGCGCCGAACACCAGCAGCATCACGGTCGAGGCATCACGCAGCGTGTCCTGCGACAACCCCAGCACGCTCGGAAACAGCCCGAACAGGAATGCGACCAGCGCGAAGGTGACCGCGAAACCAAGAGTGACCAGCAGCGGCCGCACCGGATCGCGCCGGCCGACCGAGGCGCCGAGAATGATCGGCAGCATCGGCAGCACGCAGGGCGCGGCGATGGTGAGCAGGCCGGCGGCGAAGGCGAGCGGAAGATCGAACATGGCGCTAGTTCCGCTCTGCCGGCGCGGCGACGCGCGCCCACACCAGCGTCTTGCCGAACATCGGCAGACCGACATAGGGCCGCACCACCAGCTGGTCCGGGCCGTCGAGCGACAGGCGGCAGGAATAGGTCTTGGCGTTCTCGCGGTTGTAGATCTCGCCCTGCCATTCGCCTTCGCCGGACGACACCACCTCCTTGAGAATGGTCATGCCGAGCGGCGAGCGCGTGTCGGCGGCCACCATCTCGCCGCCGCCGCTCATGGAGCGGTTGGCCAGCACCTTGACCACCGTGCCGCACAGCGCCGCGCCGCAGGGCGCGATCTCGACCTCGAGGTTGCCATTGTCGGTGCGCCAGCGGCCGGCCGGTCCGTCGGCGGCGAGCGCCGGCACGGCGGACAGCCAGGCCGCGGCCATGATGGCGCCGATGACATGAAGTGTGCGCATGGGATGAGGTCCTCTGGAACAGCCGGCCAGAAGCCGGCAGGACCGTCATCAACCATCCCGGCGTATCCCGGATGTGTCCGCAGGGCCGCGATTGTGTCGCGCCGTCTGTCGAAGCCACCGGCGGATACAGTGTGATACAAAGTCCTGCACCCGTTCCCGCAGGGAGCCGCTACAGTCGGGCACCGATGGACCGCAAAGACCATATCCTGATCGTCGACGACGACCGCGAGCTGCGGGACCTCCTGGTGCAGTATCTCGAAGGCAGCGGCTATGCCGCCACCGCGGTGAAGGGCGGCCGGGACATGCGCCGCGTGCTCGCGGACAAGACCGTCGACCTGATCGTGCTCGACCTGATGCTGCAGCAGGAGGACGGCCTGACGCTATGCCGCGACCTGCGCGCCACCGATCCCAACGCACCGCCGATCCTGATGCTGACCGCGCGCGGCGACGAGGCCGACCGCATTCTCGGCCTCGAGATGGGCGCCGACGATTATCTCGCCAAACCGTTCGCATCGCGCGAGCTGCTGGCGCGCATCAAGGCGATCCTGCGCCGCGCCCGCGCACTGCCGGCCAACCTGCGCGTCTCCGAAGCGGCGCGGGGGCTCGCGTTCGGCGGCTGGGTGCTCGACACCACCCAGCGCCATCTCGTCGATGCCGCCGGCACCATGGTGGCGCTGAGCGGCGCCGAGTACCGCCTGCTGCGCGTCTTCCTTGACCATCCGCAGCGCGTGCTCAACCGCGACCAGCTCCTCAACCTGACCCAGGGCCGCGACACCGAACCGTTCGACCGCTCGATCGACCTCCTGGTCAGCCGGCTGCGGCAGCGCCTCAAGGACGACGCGCGCGAGCCGCGCTTCATCAAGACCGTGCGCAACGAGGGTTATGTGTTCTCCACCGTGGTCGAGACATGGACGCCGCGGTGACCGCGCGCGCCGCACCGCGCCCCTGGAGGCTGTGGCCGCGGTCGCTGTTCGGCCGCGTCGCGCTGATCCTGTTCTGCGGCCTGTCCGCCGCCCACGTGCTGTCGCTCGCGTTGCTGCTGCATGACCGCTCCCAGGCGGTCAGCGCCATGATGGTGGCGTATCTCGCGCGCGATGTCGCGAGCTCCGTCGCCATCCTCGAACGCGTCCCCGCCGCCGAGCGGCCGCAGTGGGTCGCCAAACTCGACCGCAAGAACTACCGCTACCGCCTCGACGTCGCGCCGTCCGCGCCCCGCCCGGCCTCGCCCACGGCCAGCCAGGTCGCGACCGCGGTGGCCCGCGAGCTCGGCCCCGGCCGCGCGGTGACGGCGACCGCCACGCCGGACAGCACCGATCCGCTGCGCTTCGACCTGCGCCTGACGCTGAACGACCGCACGCCGCTCACCCTGGAGATGCTGCCGCCGGACTCCGGCCTGTCGCCATTCGTGGTCGCCGCGCTGACGGCGCAGTTCGCGCTGCTCGGCCTGTTCTCATGGATCGCGGTGCGGCTGGCGACACGGCCGCTGGCGCGGCTCGCCCGCGCCGCCGACGCGCTCGGCCCCGACCTCAAGGGCGAACCGCTCAAGGAAGACGGCCCGCGCGAGGTCGCCCATGCGGCGAAGGCCTTCAACGCCATGCAGCGGCGCATCGCCGACGACGTCGCCGAGCGCGTGCGCATCCTCGCCGCGATCTCCCACGACCTGCAGAGCCCGATCACGCGGATGCGGCTGCGCACCGACCTGCTGGGCGATGCCGTGCTCCGGCAAAAGCTGCAGACCGACCTCACCGCGATGCAGGCCCTGATCGAGGAAGGACTCGACCTCGCCCGCAGCACCGGCCGCGCGGCGGAGACACCGGTGCGCACCGACCTGCGCGCGCTGCTGGAGAGCCTCGCCTACGACTATGCCGATTCCGGACAGCCGGTCGGACTGACCTGCACCATCGACACGCCCGTCGTCATCGCGCCGCAGACCCTGCGCCGCATCCTCACCAACCTCGTCGACAACGCCCTGAAGTTCGCCGGCGATGCAGAGATCGTCGCGGGCCGGGACACCGACGGCCGGATCACCATCACAGTACAGGACCGCGGCCCCGGCATCCCCGAAGATCAACTCGCCGCCGTGCTGCGGCCCTTCCACCGCGTCGAGGCCTCGCGCAACCGCGAGACCGGCGGCACCGGCCTCGGCCTTGCCATCGCGCAGCGGCTGGCGGTGTCGCTGGGTGGGGAGTTGCGGCTTGCGAACCGGAATGGTGGTGGGTTGGCGGCGAGCGTGACGTTGCCGGCATAGTCCTAAACGCGCGCCAGCGCTCTACGACGCCAGGATTCGAGCAGAGCCGCACAGACCAGGGCGCGTATCCCCCCGCGCAGTCGGGGCACACATGTTCGCTGTGTCTCAGATGACAGCGCGATAACAGACCCCATCAGAGGTCCGAATCGGGCCAGAGGTGGACACCGCGCTCCCGTGGATGTCGATCGTCGCTCGTCAGACGACTGTCACTGCACTTACGTTTCCGATCGCGATGCGCCTGGAGCATCAATAAAACGTTGAACAAAAATCAGATCTAACCAGCGGTCAAACTTGTGCCCGACTTCTCGGAAACGAGCGACACGCTCAAATCCAAGACGCTCGTGGAAGCGAATTGACGCTTCGTTCGCTGCGTCAATACCTCCGACCATCACGTGCTTCCGTAACGCGAGGGCACGCGGGAACAGATCCTCAACAAGCGCACGCCCCACTCCTAAACCACGAACGTCGTGCCGCACGTGTACCGTATGCTCGACAGTGTACCGGTACCCCGGCCACGTTCCCCTCCACTCTCCGAAGGAAGCGAAGCCCATTGCGTCACCGCCCTGGTCCACCGCAACCACCACCGGAAAACCGCTTGAGCATCGAGAGCGAAACCAACTTCGCCGCTCTTCAAGAGTAGACGGCTCCAAGCTATATACCGCCGTCGATGTTGCTATAACTTCATTGTAGATTTCCAAGACGGCCGGTAAGTCGCCTTCAGTAGCATCGCGGACAGTCGGATTTACTCTCATTTTGGAAAACGCTCCGAAGTCGCCCACTAAGATTTATAGATAGTCCCTCGGAGGAACGGCAAGCTACGTCGTACGTCTGCAACGGGTCACGAGCAGAAGTGCTAGGACCGATACGGCGCGGCGCCGCAAAACGCCGCTAACCGCTCATCCAGCCTTGCCCGCACCGCCGGCCATTCGTCCGCCAGGATCGAATACACCGCCGTGTCGCGGATGCGGCCGGTCCAGGTGATCATGTCCTGGCGCAGGACGCCTTCGAACTGCGCGCCGAGCTTGCTGACTGCCGCGCGCGAGCGGGCGTTGAGCGCATCGATGCGAAAGACGACGCGGCGGGCGCCGGCGGCGAAGGCGTTGGCGATCATCAGCCGCTTGGCCGCCGGATTGACCGGGCCGCCGCGCCAGTCGGGGCGGTAGTAGGTGCCGCCGATCTCGACGGTGCCGTGGCGACGGTCGATGTTGAGATAGCAGGTCATCCCGCCGCAGCGCCCGCCGGCGATCACGGCATGGGCGAGATAGCGGCCGGCCGCGACCTCGCCCGCGAGCCAGTCCCAGCAGCGATCGAAATGCGCGCCCGCCCAGGAGATGGGATAGAGGCTGGTCCAGACCTCGGTATCCGCATCACACGCCGCCCGCAGGTCGTCGCGATGGGTCGGCGTCAGGGGCTCGAGGCGCACGAACGCGTCCTCGGCGGTCACGGCGTGCAGGTTCACGACGGCTCCTCGCGGAAGTGGCTCTCGTGTCTGTAGCACACATCACGTTAGCGGGCAGAGGAGCTGTCCGCGACACGGCGCCCTGTCGGGAAGGCAGGTCATGAACATGACGGCTCATGTGATGGACCGAAGACGAGCGTGTGCGGTGAGCGCGCACGAGGGGCAAAACCTTCTCACGCTGCGCTTCCACATTTCTCAGCCTCATCACCGGGCCGACTAGCGTCAAGACCCGGTGATCCAGCTTTAAAGAAGCCACATTACGTCGCGAGCAAGCTGGATTGCCGGGTCAAGTGTTCAGTCCGGGGACATCACCGACGGGTGTTCGGAGACATAGCCGACACATCACAATACATGGACAGGCTGTTAGGGAGTCGGTCCATGCCATGGCGCAAGGTGTCGGTGATGGAGCAACGACGG
>NZ_JBFRFW010000046.1:0-8188 GCF_052115025.1 Bradyrhizobium sp. 2TAF24
TTCTCGATGAACGGCGACCTCAATGCCGGCAAGGGCAAGAAGACCTCGCTCGTCACCTCGCCGCCGCAGTTCACGGTCGATCGCTATGGCAACGTCACCAAGGCGCCGGTGACGCCGCAGACCGGCGCCGGCATCGCCACGCTGATCGGTGTGCCCGGCGTACGGCCGGGTGACGTCGACCTGTTCGCGCCGCACGGCATCATCGATGCGGGCGACGCCGGCATCCGCGTGTCGGGCAACGTCACGCTGCAGGCGCTGCAGGTCGTCAACGCCGGCAACATCCAGGTGCAGGGCAATGCCACCGGACTGCCGACGGTGCAGGGGCCGCCGGTCGGAGCGCTGACCGCCGCCAACAACACCACGGCGGCGAACCAGCAGGCGGCGCCCGCCGGCAACGAGCGGCCGTCAATGATTATCGTCGAGGTGCTCGGCTATGGCGGTGGCGGCGATGCGCCGGAGCCGCCGGCCGGCAAGCGCCGGCAGGAATCCGACAACTCGGGGCAGGATCCCGCAAGCCCCGTCCAGGTGATCGGGGCGGGAGAACTGACGCCCGCCCAACGCCAGCGACTGACGGCAACGGAGCAGCGCAATTTCAGCCGGCCCTAGGACGAAGAGGATCGCTTGGGAGGTCCCGCCGCCGATGGCGCGGGCCCCTCGGCGGGCGACGTCATGTCGTTGGCGACGCGCACGCCGACGGCCTAGTTCCTGATCGCGTAGAGCGGCGTTCGCAGGGTCAGCTGGCAGGCCAGTTTCGGGGTCCAGGCGAACTGAGCGGTCAGGCCGAACAGCCGATTGTCATTGTCGTCCATGCGATCGAGGTCGATCCGTGCGACCGGCTGCGTGAATGCCGGCAGCGAAATCACGTTGAGCAGCCGCGCGCCCTCGAAGGCTTGAACGCCGACACGCCCGATGAGCTTCCAGTTGTTCGACCACTGGTAGTAGCCGCCGACATAGCCGATGGTATTGGGGTTGACCTTCGCCAGTGCACTGTCGACGTTGATCCGGGTATACTGGATGCCGGCCAGCAGACCTCTGGTCTCGTCCTCGTTCAGTGCATAGTCGAATTCGAGCAGCGTGTTGAACGACGTCGCCGGCAACGGAGCGTTCGGCACTGCGGTCGTCACCGTCGTCTGCAGCGTGATGGTCGGGATCATGCCGCCGTTCTGCTTGACGAGGTCTGCCTGAAACCCGACGTTCCAGCTGTTGACCACGAGGGTCGACCAGCCGGACGGGCCGGCCTGCGATGTGCCGGCGCTGATCCCGCCGTAAACCGAAATGCGGTCCGTGACGTCGACGGTCAACGGGACGTCGACCGTGACGCTCTGACTCGCCGGCGAAGCCAGCGCCGGATGAGCCGTGCCGGGTGGAAACGTCGGGAGGTTCTGGATGGTCGTGAGAAACGATGAGCCGGCGAGGCCGATCGCCAGCGCGTTGGCCGGCTGCGTCGCATAGGTGGTCCGGAGGTCGAGATAGATATTAGGCACTGTCCCGGCCGGCTTGCGGGCTTCCTCTTCGCGATCTTCCGCGAGAACAGGACTGCTCAGCTTCAGCGTGAGGAGCGCGCCAAGCAGCAGGGCTGCGGCCGCTCTCCGCATCACGAGCATGGGACGTTTCAAGCCATGGGCGTTCACAGGGGCAGGGCTCCCGTTGCCTGCCGAGGAGAGCAGCCCGTGATCGATAAGACAAGACGCTTTTCGGACGCGTTTCCTGTCGTGAGCGGGCGCCGATCCAGCCTGAAAATATTCCTGGTGGGTATCGGGCACGCATCCTACGCGCCCCCGGCGATCGCCTGATCTGCGTTGCCGACGCCGAAGATGGCCGGGCATTTGCGGACAGGGCTCTGCCGCCCTGTCCGAAGATATCTGGTTGCTATTGCGCGGCCTGAAGCACGTCGACCGGAGCCGTCCGGATGAGATAGTCGAACGCCGAGAGCGAAGCTGTGGCGCCGTCTCCCATGGCGATGACGATCTGTTTGTACGGCGTCGTGGTGGCATCGCCGGCGGCGAACACCCCGGGCAGCGTGGTCCGGCCGTGCGCATCAACTTCGATTTCGCCGCGGGCGCTCAGCGCCACCGTTTCCTTCAGCCAGTCGGTGTTGGGCACAAGGCCGATCTGGACGAACACGCCGTCGAGGTCCAGCCGATGAGGCTGGTCGTTGTCGCGCTTGGCATAGGACAGGCCTGTGACCTTGCGGCCATCGCCGTGGATCTCCGATGTCCGTGCCGAGGTGATGACGGTCACGTTGCGCAGTGTATAGAGCTTGCTCTGCAGCACGGCATCGGCGCGCAGGTTGGCGTCGAACTCGATGAGCGTGACATGGGCGACGATGCCTGCGAGATCGATCGCCGCCTCGACCCCGGAGTTACCGCCACCGACCACGGCCACGCGCTTACCCCTGAACAGCGGGCCGTCGCAATGCGGGCAGTAGGCGACGCCCTTGTTGCGATACGCGTCTTCACCGGGAACGTTGAGTTGCCGCCAGCGCGCGCCGGTCGACAGGATGATGGTGCGCGACGTGAGATGGGCGCCGCTCGCCAGCTCGACCTGGACCAGGCCGTCTGGATCCGCGGACGGGATCAGGCGCACGGCGGTCTGGCCGCCCATGACGTCGACATCATGGGATTTCACCTGCTGCTCCAGCTCGGCGGCGAGCTTCGGTCCCTCGGTGTGTGGCACCGAGATCAGGTTTTCGATGGCCATCGTGTCCAGCACCTGGCCGCCGAGCCGCTCGGCGACGATGCCGGTGCGGATGCCCTTGCGCGCGGCATAGATGGCGGCTGCGGCGCCGGCAGGCCCGCCGCCGACCACGAGCACATCGAACGCGGCTTTCCCGGCGATCTTTTGGGCCTCGCGCTCGACGCTGCGGGTATCGAGCTTCGCCACGATCTCCGCGAGGGTCATGCGCCCTTGTGCGAAGGGCTCGCCGTTGAGGTAGACCGAGGGCACGGCCATCACCTGGCGCTTTTCGACTTCGCCAGGGAATAGCGCGCCGTCGATGGCCACATGCCTGATCCGCGGATTGAGCACGCTCATGATGTTGAGGGCCTGCACGACGTCAGGACAGTTCTGGCACGACAGCGAAAAATAGGTCTCGAAGCTGTAATCGCCGTCGAGATTCCTGATGGTCTCGATCAGCTCGGGCGTTTCCTTGGGCGGATGGCCGCCGACCTGCAGCAGCGCCAGGATCAGCGAGTTGAATTCATGCCCCAGCGGCAGGCCGGCAAAGCGCACGCTGATGTCCGTCCCGGTCCGGCGGATGGCAAAGGAAGGCGTGTGGACGTCGTGCTCATTGGGCGCGAGCGTGATCGCGTCGGAGAGGGAGGCGATGTCCTCGAGCAGGCCTTTTAGTTCGGCGGACTTGGCGCCATCGTCGAGCGACGGGATGAGTTCGATCGGCTGCGTGACCCGCGCCAGATAAGCCCGAACCTGATCCTTCAGCGATGCGTTCAACATGTCTCGGCTCCTGGGAAGTCTTGAAGGACGTCTTTCGCGTCATCTGACGCAAGATCAGCGCAAAGGGTGCGCGGTGCGCGCACCGCGTTGGCTCGGGCCGGCTGCGAAGCCGGCCCGACTTTCGGATTTGATTGCGATGGATCGCGAGGCGAGACGCCTCAGCCGGTCAGATCTTGCCGACGAGTTCCAGCGACGGCGCGAGGGTCTGCTCGCCTTCCTGCCACTTCGCCGGGCACACCTCGCCCGGATGCGCTGCGACATACTGTGCCGCCTTGACCTTGCGCAGGAGCTCCTGCGCATCGCGGCCGATGCCGCCGGCGGTGATCTCGACGATCTGGATCTTGCCCTGGGGATCGACGACAAACGTGCCGCGATCGGCGAGGCCGGCTTCCTCGATCAGGACGTCGAAGTTGCGGCTGATGGTGCCGGTCGGGTCGCCCACCATCGGATACTGGATCTTGCCGATCGCCGGCGAGGTGTCGTGCCAGGCCTTGTGGGAGAAATGCGTGTCGGTGGAGACGCTGTAGATCTCGACACCCAGCTTCTTGAACGCGGCATAGTTGTCCGCCAGGTCTTCCAGTTCCGTCGGGCAGACGAAGGTGAAGTCGGCGGGGTAGAAGAAGACCACCGACCACTTCCCCTTGAGGGTCGCTTCGGTCAGGTCGAAGAATTTTCCATTCTGGTAAGCCGTTGCTTTGAAAGGCTTAATTTCGGTATCGATCAGAGACATTGCATTTCCTCTTGCCGCTGCGAGGTGGTCGCCGCGGGATCTTCCGCACATGCGTTTCGCAAGTGCACAATTTCAACCTAAGCCCCGAATCCAATCGATAAAAGATCAAAATAGCGATTGCATAGATCGATTTTTCCGATAACAGCTCGCGGTATGCGGACGACCCCGACATTGCGCCAGCTTCGCTTTTTGGTTGCGGCCACTGACCGGTGCCATTTCGGGCGCGCCGCCGAGGATTGCTTCGTGTCCCAATCGACATTGAGCGCGGGTATCCAGGAGATGGAGGAATTGCTCGGCGTCCGCCTGCTCGAGCGCACGCGCCGCTCGGTTGCGCCCACCGCGATCGGAAAGGAGATCGCCGAGCGGGCGCGGGAGGTTCTCAGGCACGTCGAGGATCTGACCCATGTTGCGAGGGCAGCCTGCGAGCCCATGTCCGGGCCGCTGCTGCTCGGGATCATTCCTACGATCGGTCCGTTTCTGGTGCCGCGGGTCATGCCCGGGCTGCGCGAGGCTTTTCCGAAGCTGAAGTTCTATCTCCATGAGGAGCAGACAGTGCGGCTGCTGGAGCAGCTCGATGCTGGCGAAATCGATGCCGCGATCCTGGCGCTGCCTTATCCGCTGAGCGGCGTCGAGGTCATGGACATCGGCCAGGACCCGTTCCAGGTGGTGCTTCCGTCCGACCATCGGCTGGCGCGGGCCGGGGTCGTCGGCCTGCAGGATATCGCCGCCGAGGATGTTCTGCTGCTCAAGGAAGGACATTGCATGCGCGACCACGCGCTCGCGGCCTGTTCGCTCGAAGGTGCGCGCCGGAACACCGCATTCCAGGGCACGAGCCTCTATACGCTGGTCCAGATGGTCGCCAATGGCCTCGGTGTCACCCTGCTGCCGCAGATGGCGCTGGATGCCGGCATTCTGCGCGGCCTTCCGGTGTCGGCGCTGCCGTTCGAAGGCGAGACGCCGTGCCGGCGGATCTGCCTGGTCTGGCGCCGGGCGGCGGGACACCGCGAAACATGTGAGAACCTCGCCAACGCCCTCAAGGGCATGTGGCGCTAGCTAAGAAATGTCGTAGGGCAG
Organism: Bradyrhizobium sp. 2TAF24; assembly: GCF_052115025.1. Lineage (NCBI taxonomy): Bacteria > Pseudomonadati > Pseudomonadota > Alphaproteobacteria > Hyphomicrobiales > Nitrobacteraceae > Bradyrhizobium > Bradyrhizobium sp. 2TAF24. Next base: position 5,258 of record NZ_JBFRFW010000046.1, read on the forward strand.
GATGCCGCGCCGGTCGCGGTGGACCGTCAGGCGGCTCTTGAGCGGCGGCACGGCACGCTGCGGACAGTTGGCGCGCTCGCAGATCCGGCAGGAGATGCCGATCGGGTCGTACGCCGTCTTGCTGGTGAGATCGAGGCCGTCGGCATAGACGAAATCACGCGCGTAGGAAATCTCGCACCCCAGCGTGATGGCATAGCGCGGTCGCGGCGTGCCGAAGCCGCCGCCGCCCTTGGCGAGCTCCGTGGCGATGCACAGGAAGCGCACGCCTTCCGGCGTTTCGGCAAGCTGGCGGATGATGCGGCTCGGTGACTCGAAGGCCTGGTGCACATTCCACAGCGGGCAGGCAGCGCCATAGCGGGCGAACTGCAGTTTGGCGGCGCTGTGGCGCTTGGTGATGTTGCCGGCGCGGTCGACGCGGGCGAAGAACACCGGCACGCCTTTCTGTCCGGGGCGCTGCAGGGTCGAGAGGCGGTGCGCCACCTGCTCGAGGCTGGCACCGAAGCGAGTCGCGATCAGCTCGATGTCGTGGCGCAGCTCCTTCGCCGTGAGCAGGAACGGCTGGTAGGGCAGCATCGCGGCGCCGGCAAAATAATTGCGGAGGCCCGCCTTGCAGACGTCGAACGCATCGGCGGTGCGGAAGTCGGCGCGTCGGGCAATCGCCTCGATCTGCGCTTCGTGCTCGATCGCGGCGATCTGGAACGCCATCTGGAAGCTGCGCGTCGCCGCCGGCAGATAGGGATTGAGGAACAGCGTGCGTGACGACGGATCGAAGCGCCGCAGGATCTCGTCACCCGGTTCGGTCCTGCGGATGCGGACGCCGTGCCGGGTATCGAGATAGCCGGCGAGCGCGCCATGGGCGTCGGTGTTGGGAACGTCGAGGGTGCCCGCGAGCTGCTCGGCCGCGACATCGAGCTCGTGCACATAATTGTCGACGAAATGGAAGAAGTCGCGGACTTCTTCATAGGGCGTCGGCTCGGTGGCCCGGCTGCCGATATGGTCGTCGAGGCTCGCGAGCTGCTCGCTGTTGCGCCGGTAGGCCTGATGGCAGGTGAGCAGGGCCTGGGCGAAGCTCGGCGCGTTCTGGGCGACGAGCTTGAGCTCCTGGAAGCTCGGCGAGTGGGCGGAGAACACCGGGTCGGCCAGCGCTTCCGACAGCATCGACAGCAGGCGGTCGCTGTCATTGGTCGAGATCGAGCTGAAGTCGACGCCGAACCGCTCCGCCAGCAGCAGAAGAACCGAGGCTGAGACCGGCCGCTGGTTGTTCTCGATCTGGTTGAGATAACTCGTCGAGATGCCCAGCCGCTCGGCGAAGGTCGCCTGGGTCAGCTTCGCGGTGTCGCGGATCTCGCGAATCCTGCGCCCGATATAGAGCTTGCCGGTCTGCATGTTTGCAATTTCGCAATTTGCGTATCGCAATTTTGTATCATGCGCATGTGTGCCTTTTCAACCCTTTCCGGCGTGTGACAGGGCCCGTATCAGGTCGGTTCCGCCCGGAAGTGAGCGCGCGGGCCTGTTGTAGCCGGAGGTCAAACTTATGCTTGAGGTGCTGGAGAAGCTCGAGGCCCGCCGCGCCGGCGCCAAGCTCGGGGGCGGGGAGAAGCGCATCGAAGCGCAGCATGGCCGCGGCAAGCTGACGGCGCGCGAGCGCATCGAGCTGTTGCTCGACAAGGGCTCGTTCGAGGAGTTCGACATGTTCGTCGAGCACCGCTCGGTCGAGTTCGGCATGGAGAAGAGCAGGATCCCCGGCGACGGCGTCGTCACCGGCTGGGGCACCGTCAACGGCCGCAAGACCTTCGTGTTCGCTAAGGACTTTACGGTGTTCGGCGGCTCGCTGTCGGAGACCCACGCGCTCAAGATCACCAAGCTGCAGGACATGGCGCTGAAGGCGCGGGCGCCGATCATCGGCCTCTATGACGCCGGCGGCGCGCGCATCCAGGAGGGCGTCGCGGCGCTCGCGGGCTATTCCTACGTGTTCCGCCGCAACGTCCAGGCCTCCGGCGTCATCCCGCAGATCAGCGTCATCATGGGGCCRTGCGCCGGCGGCGACGTCTATTCGCCGGCGATGACCGACTTCATCTTCATGGTCAAGAACACCAGCTAYATGTTCGTCACCGGCCCCGACGTSGTGAAGACCGTGACCAACGAGGTGGTGACGGCCGAGGARCTCGGCGGCGCCAGCGTCCATGCCACCAAGTCCTCGATCGCGGATGGCGCCTACGATAACGAYGTCGAGACGCTGCTGCAGATGCGCMGSCTSATCGACTTCCTGCCGTCCAACAACGCCGACGGCGTGCCGGAGTGGCCGAGCTTCGACGACATYGARCGCACGGAAGACTCGCTCGACACCCTGGTGCCGGACAACCCCAACAAGCCCTACGACATCAAGGAACTGATCCTCAAGGTCGTGGACGAGGGCGACTTCTTCGAGATCGCCGAGACCTTCGCAAAAAACATCGTCACCGGGTTCGGCCGCATCGCCGGGCGCACGGTYGGCTTTGTCGCCAACCAGCCGATGGTGCTGGCCGGCGTGCTCGACAGCGATGCCTCGCGCAAGGCCGCGCGGTTCGTGCGGTTCTGCGACGCCTTCAACATCCCGATCGTCACCTTCGTCGACGTTCCCGGCTTCCTGCCGGGCACGGCGCAGGAGTATGGCGGCCTGATCAAGCATGGCGCGAAACTGCTGTTCGCCTACTCGCARTGCACGGTGCCCCTCGTCACGGTGATCACCCGCAAGGCCTATGGCGGGGCGTTCGACGTCATGGCGTCGAAGGAGATCGGCGCCGACATCAACTATGCCTGGCCGACGGCGCAGATCGCGGTGATGGGCGCCAAGGGCGCGGTCGARATCATCTTCCGCCAGGACATCGGCGACGCGGAGAAGATCGCCGCGCGCACGAAAGAGTACGAGGACCGCTTCCTGTCGCCGTTCGT
>NZ_JBFRFW010000047.1:0-7018 GCF_052115025.1 Bradyrhizobium sp. 2TAF24
CCCAGAGCGGCGTCAGCTATACGCCGAGCTTCTCCGGCGCGGGCGGCCGCGTCGTCGTCGAGAAGGGGGCGCTGCTGACGACCAATCCGCCGACGTCGGTCACGGCCGGCGGCGGCTTCGTCGCGCTGCTCGGCACCGAGGTGAACAATACCGGCGCCATCCTGACACCGAAAGGGCAGGCGCTTCTTGCGGCCGGTGACGATTTCGTGCTGCGTTCGGGCTACAGCACGGCCGCGAACCAGACCTCGACCACGCGTGGCAACGAGGTCGTGCCGCTGCTGGCGGCCGGCAGCACCAGCGGACGCGTCACCAACAGTGGCCTCGTCGTGGCGCAGCAGGGCGACATCACGCTCGCGGGCCGCACGCTGGTCCAGGACGGCGTGCTGGCCTCCACCACCTCGGTCAATCAGCGCGGCACCATCCATCTGCTGAACTCGGCCAGCGATGCCGCCGGCAGCGTCACCCTGACCGGCAACAGCTGGAGCGTCGTGCTCCCCGAGCTCGGCAGCAGCGATACCGCGCTGAACTCCCAGCGCGACGCCCTGATCGCCGATTCCGCCGTGCAGGATCAGGCCCGCGCCGGCCTTCTGCTCGGCCAGTTCGATAACCTCGCCAAGCTGTCCGACCGCAAGGATCAGTCACGCATCGAGATCGTGAGCGGCGGCACCGTCGACTTCGCCGGCGGCTCGAACACCACGGCGCAGGGCGGCCAGGTCGCCGTCAGCGCCGCGCGGCGCGTGCAGACCGAGGCCGGCGCCACCATCGACGTCTCCGGCGTGCGCGATGTCCTGGTGCCGATGTCGGCCAACAATATCCTGGTCAACGTCCAGGGTAACGAGCTGCGCGACTCGCCGCAGAACCGCGACAATGGCGCGCTCATCAACCAGAACCTGTGGATCGATGCCCGCAGCCTCGTGCTGGTGCCGGCAGGGACCGGCGGCTATGCCTCGAACCGCTACTACACCGGTGGCGGGCTGCTCGAGGTTTCCGGCTATCTCTCCAACGTGCCGCACAAGATCGGTGAATGGGTCGCGGTCGGCGGCAGCATCACGCTGGCGGCGCCGGAAGTCGTGGCGCAGCGCGGCTCGGTGTTCAACGTGTCCGGCGGCTCGCTGGCGTACGAAGGCGGCTTTGTCAGGCAGGGGCGCGTATACGGCAGCGACGGCCGCATCTACAACATCAATTCGGCGCCGGCGGGCCTGAGCTACACCGGCGTTGTCGGCGGCTTTGTCGTGGAGCATCGCCAGGGCGGTCGCGTCGACAACCGGCTGACCGAGACCTATGCCAGTCTGCTCGGCAGCGATCAGCTGACATGGGAGAACGGCTATACGGTCGGCCGCGATGCCGGCCGCCTGATCCTGTCGACGCCGACGCCGCTGTTCGCGGGCACCATCGTCGCCGATGTCGTCAGCGGCCTGCGCCAGGCCGCGGCGCGTCCTGTCGGTGTCACCGACGGCTACCTGCTGACCCAGTCGACGGTGGCGCGCGCCGGCCAGCTCGCGGTCGGGCGTTACGACGCTTCCGGTCTTGCCGGGGCATACAATACCGGGATCGTCATCGGGGCGCGGCCATCGGTACCTGGCAACCTCGACGTCGCGACGCCGCTGCCGCCGGAGCGGACGAATACCGGATGGTTCGATGCCAAGCAGCTGTCGAGCTTCGGTCTCGGCGGGCTCAGCATCTCGACCACGGACTCGATCCTGCTCGAGGCGCCCGTGAATTTCGCGCCGGGCGCCCAGGTTGCCCTGGTCGCGCCGATCGTGGACATCAAGGCCGATATCGTCGCCCGCAGCGGCAGCGTCGCCGTCACCAATATCCTGCGGCCGGACAACAAGGCGCTGAATCCGTATGCGCTGCTGAGCACAGGCGGGCTGTCGCAACTCACGCTGCGTGCCGGCGCCACCATCGACACCCGCGGCCTGTGGACCAACGCGCAGGCCGATCCCTCCGCGGTGTCCGGCGCTGCCTATGTCGATGGCGGCAACGTCGCGCTCAACTCCACCCAGAACGTGACGCTGGAGAGCGGCAGCACGATCGACGTCTCCTCCGGAGCCGCGCTGCTACCCTCCGGCAAGATCAAGGGCGGCAAGGGCGGCAACGTCACGCTGGTCGCGGACGATCGCTCGGCCCTCGGCCCCTCGGTCGGCGGCCGTCTGGTTCCGAACGCGACGATCCGGGGCTATGGCGTCGCCGGCGGCGGCACGCTGACCATCGGCAGCGGCCCTGCGATCGTGATCGGCGGCAAGGCACTGGCAAACGACGGCGTGCTCGCAGCCGGCGAGAAGGCGCCGGTCAACCTGCTGCTCGCGGAAGATCTGTTCATCGCGGCCGGCGCGGCCGTGCCGTTCAATTACGACGAGAGCATTACTTATCTCGCGCCGGGCACCGCCGCGCCGGCGCCCGTCACGGTGAACGCCACCAGGGACAAGCCGCTGCTCATCGGACCCAGCGGCTGGACCGTTCCCGCGGGCAACATCAATTTCACGGACCTCGCGGGCAATGTCTACTACGGCGGCATGACGGTCCCGCCGAACACCTGGATCACAACCGACGCGTTGACCAAGCTGCCTCTCGGCCTCAACGTCGACCCCGGCATCTTTCCGAACGGCATCGCGCTGAACGCCACGCGGGTGATGTTCAACGCCGGCGATATCGCGCCGGTGGCGCTGCACTTCACTGCCGGCACCATGATCCCCGCCGGCACCGTCGCGCCGCGGGCCTATGCGGTGGCGCCATTGACCAGCGTCGGCACAGCACTGTTCAGCACCGGCTTTGGCAGCTACGACGTCAACGGCCATCTGGGACTGATGGTCGCTGATCGCGTTGCGCTGAATGTCGTGACGCCCGTCTACCGTATGGCCGACAATGCGGCTGGGGTTGCGACCGGCAGCGATCCATCCTCGGCGCTGACGCTGTGGCTGCCGCCGCTCTACCAGGAGGATCCGGTCGGCGGCCGCCTGACTCGCCGTGGCGGCGCCGACCTCACGCTGCAGTCGAACCTCGACACCAACAGGGGATCGCTGTCGATCGGCACGCAGGCGACCGTCACGGTCGATCCGGGGCGCGCAATCGTCCTGCGCAGCCCCGGCCAGGTCACTGTCGACGGCCGCCTGACCGCCGCCGGAGGCCGGATCAGTATCCTGCAGAACGGCAGTTCCGGCGATCCCTATAACGGGGCGCGCTCGATCTGGCTCGGCAGCAATGCCGTTGTCGACGTCGCGGGCCAAAGCGCCGTCGCGATCGACCGTTTCGGTCGCCGTTATGGCATTGCCGATGCCGGTGGCCGCATCATCCTTGGCGACGACAGTGACGCGCCGGCTCCGATCGCTCCGGCCGGCAATGGCTTTATCATCGTGCGCTCCGGCGCCCGTCTCGATGCCTCGGGCACCAGTGCCGTGATCGACTTTGTCCAGGCGGGCGCCGGTGGCGGGGCGACCGTGCGGCCGGTGACGCTGACGACCGCCGGCGGCAACATCGCCATCAGCACCCTGAGCGGCTTCTATCTCGACGGCACCATGACGGCGCGTGCGGGAGGAGAGGGCGCGGCCGGCGGCACGCTGTCGCTGGCCCTGGTGACGCCGAGCTACGCCAATCCGGTCGACCGGCCGGCCCCGGACGAGGTCCGCAAGTTCCGCATTCTGGAGGTTGCGCAGCAGGCCGGCGCGAGCGGCCTCGCATCTGATCGGGCGTGGGGCGAGCGCGACGCCGCCCTGCAGTTCGGACACGGCCGGATCGGCGCCGATCAGGTCGCCGCGGGCGGCTTCGGCAGTCTGCGCCTCTATGCCGAGACCATCGCGTTCGATGGCGATGTTCGCATCACGCTCCCCCAAAATCTCAAGATCTCGGGTAATCTCGTCGCCAAGAACGGAAACGAGCGGATCGATCTCGCCGCATCGTACGTCTCGTTCGGTAGTGTTTCGTACTCGCCGAGCGAAGGCGCGGTCGAGCCACGTCCCGGCAGTGCCGCGAGCGACAGGCCACCTGGTTTCGGCACCACGCCGAGCGGTTTGCCGTCCAAGAGCAGTACCGCGCGATTGACGTTGACCGCTGATCTCGTCGATCTCGCCGGCACCTTCGAACCGCTCAATCTCGGGATCACGCTGGTCGACGGCTCTTCGGCGGTGACCGGCATCGCCGGCATCGATCAGGTCACGGTGACCAGCCGTGGCGACATTCGCGTCATCGGCAACACCTATGGCAGTCGCACGCTCGAGCTCGATGCGGCGCAGATCTATCCGGTCAGCAATACCAGGGCGTTCGTCGCCGCCAGCGATCTCGTGCGTTTCGGCCGCACCACGACCGACATGCCGGCGGTGCCGTATTCGGTGTTCGGCAAGCTCACGGTCTACGGCAAGACCATCGCGCAGGGCGGCATCGTGCGTGCGCCGCTGGGCGCACTCGTTCTCGGTGGCCCGGCGGATGCGGGCAGAGGGTATGTCGGCGTGCAGCAGCTCGATCTGCTGCCGGGCAGCGTCACCTCGTCGAGCGCTGCAGGGCTTACGATCCCCTATGGCGGCACGGTCGACGGCATCGCCTATCGTTACAACGGCGCCGAGCTGACGCCGGTCCAGAACGGCATCGATGGGTGGGGCACGGTGGTCGGCGGTGTCAGCCTGGGCGGACCCGCGGTGACCGTCACCGCAGGCGCGCTGCTCGATCTCTCCGGCGGCGGCGAATTGCTCGGCGCTGGCTTCGTCAGTGGCCGTGGCGGCTCGGTCGACGCGCTGGCCAACCCGTTGATGGCAGCCAATCCCGGCAATACCTACAGCAGCCTCAGCAACCAGGTGTTTGCGATCGTGCCGGGCGCGACGGCGGCCTATGCGCCCGTGGTGCCGGCGACCCAGGGAGCGGCGCCGGCCATCGGTCAGCGCATCACGGTCGGCGGCGGCGTGCCAGGTCTTGCGGCCGGCACCTACACCCTGATGCCGGCCACCTACGCGCTGCTGCCCGGTGCATTCCGCGTCGAGCTCGGCGCAACGAGCCAGCTCGGTGCAAACGTTGCCGCGTTGCCCAACGGCTCGTTCGTGACGTCGGTGGTCGGCAGCGTCGCCAACACCGCCATTCGCAACAGCCTGCCTAATCTCGCGATCATCACGCCCGGCGTCGCGGTGCGCAGCTATTCGCAGTACAACGAGCAGAGCTACGCCAGCTTCATGCTGGCGACCGCCGCGCGCACCGCGCAGCCGCGGCCGAGTCTTCCGGCTGACGCCGGCGTGCTGCAGCTCCTTCTCGCGGCGCAGACGTCGAACCGTCCGTCGTTCTCGTTCGCTGGCCAGGTGCTGTTCACCCCCGGCAAGGGCGGCTATGGCGGCGTGGTCAGCGTCGACACCCCCACGAACATGTTAGGCCAGTCGCTCGAAATCCTCGGCGACGGCACTGCGCCGACCGCGGGCTTCGCGTCGGTTCGCGCGGCGGATCTCAATGCCCTCGGTGCCGCCAGGCTCGCGATCGGCGGTGGCCAGGTGCTGGATACCGTGAACGGCTATGTCGCGACCACCGGCTTCGCCAATACGGTCGTGGTGCGTGGCGGTGCCGTGCTGCGGGCGCCGGAAGTCTTTATCAAGGCGGGGAACGGCGGGCTCAGGATCGAGGATAGCGCACGCATCGATACCGTCGGTACCGGCGTTGCAACTGTGATGCCGGCGAGTGATGGCTACAGTTACCAATCGTCCGGCAACATGATCATCGTCTCGAACGGCTTTGTCGACATTCCGCAGGCGGCAATCGACGGGTCGACCATTGGCGGCATTACCGTCGGCGCCGCGACCATCACGACCGAGGGCACGCTTGCCTTCGGCGTTCAGAAGGGAGCGCTGTCGATCGCCGACGGCATGCGCTATGGTGCACGCTATCTCGCCCTGACCACGCCGAGCATCAACATCGGTGATACGGCGGCGATCGCCGCGGCGCGCGCCGCGGGCGTGCTGCCCGACGGCCTCGTGCTCAACCAGGATGTGCTCGGCCGCCTGCTGGCTGGCAACGCCCTGACCGGCGCGCCGAAGCTGGAGAGGCTGGTGCTGTCGGCGCAGGCCTCGATGAATGTCTTTGGCTCGCTCAATCTCTCCACCATCGATGCCGCAACCGGGCGCTCCAGCCTGCGCACGCTGGTGCTCAACACGCCGGCGATCTATGGCCTCGGCACGTCCGGCGACAGCGCCACGCTCACCACCGGACAATTGATCTGGAACGGCATCAACGACCGTGTTCAGCGCCGCGGCGGCACAGGGCCGCGCAGCGTGCCGCCCGGTGCGGTGATCACCGGTGGCGCCGGCACCGGCCACGGTACCTTCAACATCGTCGCGGACGAGGTGGTGTTCGGCTATGGCAGCGGCACCACGCCCGATACCCAGGTGACGCTGAACCGTCTCGCGCTCGGCTTCTCGACGGTCAACATCACGGCGCACAGCCGTATCACCGCCAACAACCGCAACACGCTGTCGGTCTACGAGAGCCAGAGCGCCTACCAGTCCGGCGTCGGCATCACCTACAGCGGCGGCAACCTCAACCTCATGACGCCGGTGCTGACCGGCGACGCCGGCTCCATCAACCGCATCACCGCCGGCGGCACGCTCAATGTCAGCGGTTCGGGTGATGCCGGGGCGGCCGCGGCCGCGGCGCTCGGCGCCGAGGTCGGGCTGAAGGGCAGCACCGTGACGGTCGCGACCGCCGTGGTGCTGCCGAGCGGCAAGCTCACGGTTTCCGCCGATAGTGACATCACGCTGACCGATGCCGCACGTATCGACATGGCAGGACGCGCGGTCACGCTGGTGGACGCCACGCGCTACAGCTGGGGTGGTGACGTCATCATCGAGAGCGCCCATGGCAACATCGTCCAGTCGGGTGGATCGCTGATCGACATGTCGGCGGCCAACAATCGCGCCGGCTCGCTGTCGGTGACGGCGGTCGACGCCGCCGCCGGCCATGTCGTGCTGGCCGGCACGGTGCGCGGCAGCGCCTCGGGGCGCTATGACGCCGGCGGCACGCTGGTGCCGTATCTCGCCGGCAGCATCGACGTCCA
>NZ_JBFRFW010000048.1:0-7017 GCF_052115025.1 Bradyrhizobium sp. 2TAF24
TGGACGTCGATGCTGCCGGCGAGATACGGCACCAGCGTGCCGCCGGCGTCATAGCGCCCCGAGGCGCTGCCGCGCACCGTGCCGGCCAGCACGACATGGCCGGCGGCGGCGTCGACCGCCGTCACCGACAGCGAGCCGGCGCGATTGTTCACCGCGGAGATGTCGACCACCGATCCTGCCGCCTGGACGATATTGCCATGGGCGCTCTGGAGGATGACGTCACCACCCCAGCTGTAGCGCGTCGCATCCAGCAGGCTCACCGCCCGCCCCGCCATGTCAATGCGTGAGGCCCCGGTCAGCGTGATGTCGCCATCGGCGGACACCGTGAGCTTGCCGCTCGGCAGCACCACCGCGGTCGCGACCGTCACGGTGCTGCCCTTGAGGCCGACTTCGGCGCCGAGCGCGGCGGCCGTGGCCGCCGCCGCATCGCCCGAGCCGACGACGGTGAGCGCGCCGCCCGCGGTGATGCGGTTGATCGAGCTGGCCTCCCCGGTGAGCACCGGGGTGACCAGGTTGAGGTTGCCGCCGCTGTAGCTGTAACCCGTGCCGGTCTGGTAGGCGCCCTGGCTCTCATAGACCGACWGGGTGTTGCGGTTGTTGGCGGTGATGCGGCTGTGTGCCGTGATGTTCACCGTCGAGAAGCCGAGCGCGAGGCGATCCAGCGTCACCTGGGTATCCGGCTTGGTGCCCGGACCATACCCGAACACCACGTCGTCCGCGATGATGTTGAGCGTTCCGTGGCCGGTGCCGGCGCCGCCGGTGATCACCGCGCCGGGCGGCAGGCTGCGCGGCTCGTTGCGGCCGGTGCGCAAGGCACGATCGCTGATGCCGTTCCAGATCAGTTGCCCGGTGGTGAGGGTCGCGCTGTCGCCGGATGCGCCGAGACCGTAGATCGCCGGCGTGTTGAGGACCAGCGTGCGCAGGCTGGAGAGGCCAGTCGCCGGGTCGATGGTCGAAAGATTGATCGCGCCGAAGAAATTCAGCGATGCCTGCGCCGACAGTGTCAGGCTCTCGAGCTTCGGTGCGCCGGCCAGGGCATTGCCCGCCAGCAGACGGCCGAGCACATCCTGGTTGAGCACGAGGCCGTCGGGCAGCACACCCGCGCCGCGCGCCGCGGCGATCGCACCGGCATCCCCGATGTTGATGCTCGGCATGGTCAGCGACAGGTAGCGCGCGCCGTAGCGCATGCCGTCAGCGATCGACAGCGTCCCCTTCTGGACACCGAAAGCGAGCGTCCCCTCGGTTCCGATGGTCGCGGCGCCGATGGTGACGCCGCCAGCAATCGCGCCATCGAGCCCTGCCTGCGGGATGTCTACCAGCCCGTTGGAGACGATGACCGTGTTGCCGCCGAGCGCATAGGTAAAGCCATCGCGCGACGGCATCACGGTCGCCGCGCCCGCACCGATCGTGTCGATGCGCGCACCATCTTCGATCCGCAGTCCGATATTCCCGGCCGTCAGGAACACCTCCGGCGCCCGCAGCACGGCACCGCCGCGCATCACGACCCCGCCGGCGAAACCGGTGGTCGCCACATAGCCGTTCGCGGCATCCAGCATCTGGCCGCCGCCGATCGAGATCCTGGCCGCGCCGATGGCATTGAGATCCGCCGCACGCACCGATGCGAAGCCCGCCGTCGGCGCGCTGCCGTCACCAAGGATTTCGATGGACTGGCTTAGAGAGCCCGCGGGGGCATCGACGCTGACCGTGCCGCCATAGCCGCCTATCCCGGGGGTGAACAGCGCCCGGCCAGCGAAGGAGAACGACAGACGGCCCGACGTCTGCACCGCGAGGGCGAGCTGCAGCGTGCCCGCATCAGCCGGCAGGCTCGGACGCGGCTGTCCCGTGCGCGCGGCAGCCGCCAGCATGAAGCTGGCATAGTCCTGCTCGTTGTACTGCGAATAACTGCGGACCACCGCGCCCGGCGTGATGATGGCGAGATTGGGCTGGCTGTTACGGACGGAAGTGTTGGCGATACTGCCGACCACCGATGTGACGAACGAACCGTTGGGCAGCGGCGCGACGCTGGCGCCGAGCTGTGTCTGTGCGCCGAGTTCGACGCGGAACGCGCCGGGCAGCAGTGCGTATGAGGCCGGCATCAGCGTGTAGGTGCCGGCCGCAAGACCGGGCACCCCGCCGCCGACCGTGATGCGCTGGCCGATGGCCGGCGCCGCGCCCTGGGTCGCCGGCACCACGGGGGCATACGCCACTGTCGCGCTCGGCACGATGGCGAACACCCGATTGCCGAGGCTGCTGTAGGTGTTGCCGGGATTGGCCGCCGCCAGCGGATTGAGCAGGATGTCGATCGAACCGCCACGGCCACTGATGAAGCCGGCGCCGAGCAACTGGCCACCGCCCGAGAGATCGAGCAGCGCCTCGCGTGCAACCGTCACGGCCGAGCCGCCAAGGCCGATGCCGCCAACCAGACCTAATGCACCCACGCCATTCAGGACCTGAGCCACCTCGGCGCCGTTGTAGCGATAGACAAGGCCATCGACGGTGCCGCCATAGGGAAGCACCAGTCCCGCGGCGCTGGTCGACGTGATGCTGCCCGGCAGTAGATCGACCTGCTGTGCAGCGACATATCCTTTCCGGTCGAGGCCAGGGCCGCCGAGAACAAGCGCGCCGAACGGTGCGCGCACGACGCCGCCCTGCTCGATGGTCCGGCTGTAGACCGTGAGCTTGCCGAACACCGAGAACGGCACCGCAGGCGTGTCGGAGGTGGTGCGACCGAAGCGCACGAGGTCGCTGGCGGCGATGAACACCTTGGCATCGCTGACCGGATAGATCTGCGCCGCATCGAGTTCGATCGTGCGGCTGCCGTAGGTATTGCCGGTCAGGCGGATATCGCCGCGGCTGGCGACGACGACCTGGTCGATGCCGGCGATGCGGGTCACCACCGACGAGCCGTCGATCTGATTGATGCCGAGATTGAGCGGCTCGAAGGAACCGGCGAGATCGACCAGATCGGCGGAGATCGTCAGCCGCGCCGTGCCAGACCTGGGCGGCAGACCGCTCGGCGTGGTCTCGAAGCCGGGCTGTCTTTCCCCCGCAGCGCTGCCGGGGCGCGGCTCGACGGCGCCGCTGGCCGGCGAATACGAAACGCTGCCGAACGAGACATAAGGCGCCGCGAGCGTGATCCGCTCGTTGCCTGCCTTGGCGACGAGGTTGCCGGCAATCCGGAGACTCTGCGGCAACGCAAGCTGCACGTCCCCGTCAAAGGCGATGGTCTCGGAGTAGAGGCGCAGGTTGCCGAAGCCTCCGGCGACGACCTGGTCGACACCAATGCGGCCGTGCCCGAACTGCAGCGCCTGGTCGCGCTCGCCCCACGCCAGACCCGGTGCAAGGCCGCTCGCGCCGGCCTGCTGTGCGACCTCCAGAATGCGGAACTTGCGCACTTCGTTCGGAGCCCGCCGGTCGACCGGATTGGCGTAGCTCGGCGTCACCAGAGCCAGCGACAGTGTGCCGCCGGCGGCGCCCTCACCCCCGGCCCGCGCCATCATGGTGCCGTCGATATAGAAGCCGCTGAGCGTGCTGATGGCGATACTGCCGCCCGCGGTCGCCAGCGTCAGCGGACGCACGGTGGTCCTGCCACCGGCGTCTGCCTCGGTAAAATCGATCACGGCACTAGCGCCAGAGGCATCGAGACGCGCACCCGACCGCACGATGATGAAGCCGTTGCCCGCCGGCGCAACCGGAGCAGGAGCCTCGCTGTCGTTGCCGAGCGTGATACGGCCACCGGCGTCCGCCAGGCCATAGCGGCGACCGAAGCCATCGACGGCCACTGCGCTCCGGCCGGCGACGTCGAGGACCGCATTGTCGCCGATCCAGATCGAACGCGCCCCGATATAGGGATCGCCGGCACTGCCGATCTGCAGGACATCGATCCGGCCGCCTGCGGCGGTGAGACGGCCATCGACATTGATCTGGCCCGGGCTGCGCAGCGTGATCGTGCGCCCCGGATCGACCGTGACGGTCGCCTGCATGCCGATCGTCAGCGATCCCCTGTTGGTGTCGAGGTTCGACTGCAGCGTGAGGTCGGCGCCGCCACGGCGGGTCAGACGGCCGCCGACCGGATCCTCCTGGTAGAGCGGCGGCAGCCACAGCGTCAGGGCCGAAGCCGGATCGCCACCGGTCGGAACGCTCGATGCGCTGTCGGCGAAGCGATAGATGGGCATCACCACATTCAAGGCGACGCGATCGGCGACCATCAGGCCGAGATGGCCGTTGACGTCGTAGCTCGCAAAGCCGGTGCTGAACAACGCGGTCCCGATGCTGGTCAGCGGCGCCACCGCATAGGCGCGCGGCGCGACCGTGCCGGCGGGGATCATGGTGCCGGCACTGAAGCGCATCGCCACCGGCGCGATGTCACCGGCGTTGAACATGACACGCGTGGCGTTCAGCACGATGCCGTTGGGAAAGACGCCAGGGTCGACGTTGAAGCCGAGAGGCAGCTTGGTCAACGCGTCGGTCGTGACAAAGGTGTTCGGCGGGATCGTCATGCCGCCGTAGTAGGTCCTGCCCGCGAGGTCCGTAAAATTGATGCTGCCCGCGGGAACGGTCCAGCCGCTCGGGCCGATGAGCAGCGGCTTGTCCGTGGTGGCGTTCACCATGACGGGTGCCGGCGCGGCGGTGCCCGGCGCAAGATAGGTAATGCTCTCGTCGTAATTGAACGGCACGGCCGCCCCGGCCGGGATCAGCAGGTCCTGCGCCAGCACCAGGTTGACCAGCGCCTTCTCGCCGGCCGCGAGGATGCCGTCGGTCGCCAGCGCCTTGCCGCCGATCACGATCGCAGAGCCGCTGCCAATGGTCAGCGTGCCACCGCCCGCAACGCCGTAACCACGGATCGCTGCTTTCGGAATCAGGCGGCTTCCGACGGTCGGTCCGCCGATCGAACGGTCGTTGGCGACCAGCGTGACGTTGCCGCCCTTGCCGCCCTTGACTTTGCCGAGCGGCAGCAGCGCAGCGCCCGATGACACGTCGATGGCACTGCCGTCTTCCAGCGTCACGCCCTGCGTCGAATTGAAGGCGACGTTGCCACCGTCGACGTAGGCCAGTCCGGACACCGCGGTCGGGTCGGCCTGCACGTTGGTCCAGAGACCGCGGGTGTCGATGGTGACGCCCGCGCGCAGCTTCAGCTGCGACAGGCCATCAGCTGTCAGCAGCGCAAACGGCTTCGCGGCGCTGGTATTATCCGGGCGCAGGATGTTGGTGATCGTGACACTGCCGGCGCGCGCGACGATGTCGGCCCTGACGTCGACCACCGGCGCGACGAGGTTGACCTGGGCGCCCGGCGCAAAAGCCAGCGGCGCGTCGATCCTGATCGAGCCCGATGTCACGACGCTGAGGCCGCCGAGACCAAAGCTCGCGAGCTGCGCGGCATCGAACCAGCCGGTGTTGACGCGCTCCGCCGGCAGCGGCGCCGCAAGATCGACCCCGTCCGCAGCCATCGGCGGCCGCCCGATGACGACGCCGGTGTTGTAGGCTCCGGCGAGACCGGAAGCGTCGTAACGGCCGACCGCGAGCTGACCCGCTCGCGCCACCGTCGACTGGGTCAGTTGATAACCGTCCGTGACGCCGGCCGGACGCGCCGCGACCTGGCGCAGGCCGTTGACGACATCGGCGACGATGGTGCCTTCGAACAGCGGCGTCGGCGTCGACAGGATCAGGCGGCCGGCATCGCGGCCGACCGTATAACCGTTCTCCCATGTCAGCTGATTGCTGCCGAGCAGACTGGCATAGGTCTCGGTCAGCCGGTTGTCGACGCGACCACCCTGGCGATGCTCGACCACGAAGCCATTGACGAACGGCCGGTAGCTGAGATTGGCCGGCGCAGAATTGATGTTGTAGACCCGGCCGTCATTGCCGACGACAAAGCTCTGCGGCAGAAAACCACCCTGGTACTGCACCGAGCCGCCGGACACGTTGAACACCGAGCCGCGCTGCGCCACGACTTCCGGCGCCGCCAGCGCGATGCTGCCGCCGACCGCGACCCATTCACCGATCTTGTGCGGCACGTTGGCGAGATAGCCGGAAACCTCGAGCAGCCCGCCACCGGTGTAGTAGCGGTCCGAGGCATAGCCGCCGGTCCCTGCCGGCACCAGCACGAGGCTGCGGGCATCGATCCACAGGTTCTGGTTGATGAGCGCGCCATTGTCGCGATTCTGCGGCGAGTCGCGCAGCTCGTTGCCCTGGACGTTGACCAGGATCTTGTTGATCGACATCGGCACGAGGACATCGCGCTCACCGGAGACGTCGATGGTGGCGCCGGCCTCGGCCTGCACGCGCCGCCCGGCGCTGACGGTGACCTGGCCACCCTGCGCCACGGCGTTCGAGCCGCCGGCGAAGTCGACGGAGCCGCCGCTCACGATCTCGATGCGCGACTGATCCTTGCGGTCGGACAGTCTGGCGAGATTGTCGAATTGACCAAGATTCAGGCCGGCGCGCGCCAGATCCTGCGTGACGGAATCGGCGATCAGCGTGTCGCGCTGGGAGTTCAGCGCCGTATCGCCGCTGTCGAGCTCCGGCAGGACGACGCTCCAGCTGTTGCCAGTCAGGGTGACGCTGCCGGCGGTGTCGCTGGCGGAATTCAGCAGATGGATGGTGCCGCGCTGGTTGACCGATGTGGTGGATACCAGCACGCCGTCCTGGATCAGCGTGCGGCCCGCGAGCGTGATGTCGCCCTGCTGCGCCACGACGAGGCCACTGTTGGTGACGCGCCCGCTGGTGCTGCCGGCCGCGAACAACGGCGCAACTCGTTGCCGCGGGTGGTCGACCACTGGTTGGCGCTGGTGCTGTAGCCGGGACGCAGCGCGAAACTGTCGCCTGCCGCCAGCAGTGCCTGGCCCTTCGGGGTCTGGATGGTGCCGGCATTGTTCACCTCGGTGCCGAGCAGCGCGACGAAGCCGCCGCCGGCCGTGACCGACGTCGGCGGATTGGTCGTCAGCAGCGCCCCCTTCTCGACGACGACGCGGCCGCCCGCGCCGGAGAAGCTCGGCGTATAGCTGACGCCGCTCTGGG
>NZ_JBFRFW010000049.1:0-3385 GCF_052115025.1 Bradyrhizobium sp. 2TAF24
ATGCCGTTCTGGTTGATCACCAGCACCTGGCCACTGGCACGGATGTTGCCGAGAATCTGGCTCGGGCCGACATTCCCGGTCACGCGGTTCAGCGCCGTCCAGCCGGCATTGCCCTGCTGGTCGAAGGTCAGCGTGGTGCGCGCACCGACATTGAAGCTCTGCCAGTTGAGCACCGCCTGCGCCGCGGTCTGCCGGACATTGACATCGACGCGATCGCCATTCATGGCCTGGGTCGGCAGGTTCGCGCCCCTCCACAGATCCGTTCCCGGCGCAGCTCC
Organism: Bradyrhizobium sp. 2TAF24; assembly: GCF_052115025.1. Lineage (NCBI taxonomy): Bacteria > Pseudomonadati > Pseudomonadota > Alphaproteobacteria > Hyphomicrobiales > Nitrobacteraceae > Bradyrhizobium > Bradyrhizobium sp. 2TAF24. The sequence goes on from NZ_JBFRFW010000049.1 coordinate 279, forward strand.
GGGCACGACCTGCAGACCGCCCGGTGCAAGACCGTTGGGCACCACGACCTGCGGCAGCGTCGTCGAGCGCTGAGCGGCGGCTGCCGCGGCCCGCGCAGCGGCCTGCGCGCCTTGCATCGCCTGGATCGCCTCGATGGAACGGCGCAGGGCGCTCTGGCCCTGCTGGGCCGTCGCCGCCGCCTGCTGCGCAGCCATCGTCGCCGCATCCACCGTGTAACTGGCCGTGGGCACGCTGACGCCGCCGCCGAGCTGCGCGGCCACGAGTGGACCCGCAGCGGATAACAGTGCCAGCCCGCTCGTGCCCGCCAGCAGGGCGGCGCGCGACAACACGCGCATACGCGGCAGCAGCGCAGGTGGCGCCATGCGGCGCGGATGCGAACGGCGACCACGGGCGGCTTGGCGATGGGGCATTCCTGGTCCTCTCGGCGATATCGATGTCGATCCGCTGCGAAGACGGATGCGGTTCGACGAATCCACCGGCGTGCCGGAATTTTTTTTGGCAACGCACCGAAGCGGAGGCGCCGGACGGGCCTCTCACCCCACCAGCACGACGCCGCCGGGCAATGACCGCACCCGAATACCCATCGCCTTCGACATGAAATCGACGACATCCTCGATGCGGTCGAGCCGGAAATTGGCGACGATCTGGCGCTGGCCAAGCGCCGCATCGACCAGGATCACCCGGCCCGGGCGATAGCGGTTGACCTCGTCGATGACGCGGGACAACGGCGCCCGGCGGAACATCAGCAGGCCACGCTTCCAGGCGGTGACCGCTTCGGGATCGGTCGCGGCAACCTCGCCTGCGCCCCGCGCGTCATAAGCGAGCTGCTGGCCGGCGCGGAGCGCCACGGTGCGGTCGGCGCAGGTCACCGCGACCGTGCCGGCGATGCAGCTCACACTGACGGCGGCGCCGTCCTTGCGGATGTTGAAGGACGCGTCACGCGATGTCGCGCGGCCGTTTCCGGCGATCACCACCAGCCCGCGATCGCCGCCGCCGCGCGTCGACACCGCGGCTTCTCCGGTGATCAGCTCGATCCGGGAATCGCCGTCGTGCGGCGGCCGCAGGTCGAGGCTGGTACGCGTGTTGAGTTCGACCGCGGCGACATTGTCGATCTCGATCTGCTGCCGCTCGCCGGTTCCGGTGCGATAGTCAGCAGCCAGCTCTGCGACAGAAGGCCACAGCGCGAGCGGCGGCCGCACCACCAGCACACCGGCCGCGGAGGCGGCGAGCGCCGCGCCGCCGACGAGAAAGCCGCGCCGGGCGAGTTGCCGATCCGGCCAGGGCGCGGGCATCGCAACCACCCGGTCCCGCTCGGCCTGGCCGGCGGCGTCGCCGAGAACGCCCCAGAACAACGCAGCATCGGCGAACGCGCGGGCGTGTGCCGGACTGCGGGCCTGCCACCGCTCCAGCGCCTCCGCGTCCGCGGGCGTGGCTTCGCCGCTGTGAAGCCGGCGCAGCCAATCGAGCGCCTCGGTCCGCAGCGCGGCCCTGTCGGCAGTGGTCAGCTCGGGCATCTTGTCGGTCGGTCCATCCATCAACGATCGCGTCATGTCTGAGACGGTCCCCGACCGTCCGTTCCACCCTCGTCGTCGTCATTTTTCCAGGCCTTGTCGAGGTGATCGAGCGCGAGTGCAAGCTCGCGGTCGACGACCCGCACGGTCACGCCGAGGCGCGCGGCGATCATCTTGTAGGGCAGGCCCTCCAGCCGCGCCGCAACGAAGACCTCGCGACGGCGGGGCGGCAGCGTGTTGATGGCATCGGCGAGAGCCTGCAACTGCAGGCGCGCGTCGGCGATGCGCGCAGGGTCGAGATCGTCCTGGGCACGCATGTGAATGGCCTCGACGTCGGTGGCGGCGAGGCGCGACCGCTCGGCGCGCTGGCGATCGGTCGCGACATTGAGCACGACCTTGTAGAGATAGGCCTTCGGATTCTGCACCACCGCGACCGATGCGCTGTCGCCGCGCTGCAGCTTCAGCCATGCCTCGTGCAGAACTTCGCTTGCGAAATCGAACGAGCCGAAGCGACGGCCGAGCCGCTCCTTCAGGCTGGCATAGTCGTCGACCAGAAGACGGCGCAGCGCCGAGAACAGCGTGTCGCTCATCGCCTGGCCTCATGGCCATGGCCCGGCGGCTGCCGCGCGGCGCAGTATCCACCAGCGGCATCCTCCGAAGTGATCAGCAGGGTGACCGGCTGTGGCAGGTCGACCGGCGGCAGCGATCCCAGCGCCAGACCGCGAAAGCTCGCCGCCAGCATCGCATCGCGGCCGGCATCGCCCGACGAGGTCAACAGTTCGGCGCGCTCGGTCGCGCCGGACGGCCCGATCCACACCTGTGCCAGCACGCGATAGGCGCCCGGTGCCGTCTCCCCGAAACGGCACAGCGCATTGCGCATCGCGCGTTGCAAGGTCGCCGAATAGGACTGGAAGCGGCGCACGCTCGGCGACATCTCGCCGCTGTCGCGCGCATGCCCTTTCACCGGCATGGCGACAAGCGTGAAGCCCTGGTCGCCGATCATGCGCGCGGCAATGCCGGTGCCGGCGAGCAACTGGCCAAGCGCCGCGTCGGCGGTGAAAGTCCCCTTCAGGCTGGCTGCGCGCCGACCTTCCGTGAGCGCCGGATCGAACAGAAGCTGGATGCCGGTCGCCGCGCCGTACGCGCTGAGCGCCGCATCGAGCGGCTGGGCCGGAATATCGAACGTGATCCGCTGTTCAGCGGCTGCAGGCGTCCGCGGCAACGCACTGGCGATCGAGACCAGCAAACCGACCAGCATCAACGCGGTCGAAGGTTTGGCAACGCGCCCCACCCACCGGGGACATAACACCACAGCCATCATTTCCGGACCCAAGGGCGATGCCTCGGGGCGTCACCTCCTGTTTGGCCGGATTAGGTAGCGCTGGCGCATGACAGTCGCGTGACCACGGCGTTGGTGTCTTCCGCACGCAAGCGGGCCTGGACAATAAAAAACCTGCGCTCCTCGCAGGCCGATGGCCTCGAGGAGCGCAGGTCGTTGTCGTGATCGCGTTACCAGCCGTAGCGGACGACGCCCTTGCCGGCGTAGGAGCGTGTGACGTTCGAGAACTCGCCCTCGAAGGTCGCCGCAGCCGACC
>NZ_JBFRFW010000050.1:0-5399 GCF_052115025.1 Bradyrhizobium sp. 2TAF24
ACCGGCACGCCGACCGATGCGCCCTGCACCTGAATGTTGGCAATGTTGAGCACATGCAGCGCCTCGAGCGTGAGATTGCCCGACACGCGGATGCCCGCCTCTCCCGCATCGATCGTGCCGTGCGGCGCGAACAGGTCGACATTGCCGGGCGGCACACCGGGCACGCCGATCAGCGTGGCGATGCCGGCGCCGCTCTGCGGCGTGTTCGGCGTCTTGGTCGCGCGGCCGTAGCGGTCGTAGATCACCAGTGGCGGTGACGTCACGATCGAGGTCTGCTTGCCCTTGCCGGCATTGAGGTCGCCATTGGTCGAGAACATCAGGATGTCGCCGCCGAGCTCGGTGAAGACGCGCGACTGCGCCACCACCACACTGCGGTCGGTGAAGATGTTGACGTCGCCGCCTTCGAGGGTCAGCAGGCCGGGGCGTGCGSTGTCGGCCTGCCCGGTGAGGTTGGGCGTCTGGTTCTCGATGCCGAGCGCCACGCCGCCGCCRGGCGCGAGGATGTTAATGGCGCCGCCCTGCTCGGTGCGGATGCGSGCSAGYTGGTACAGCGACAGGTTGCCGGCATAGGCGGTGGTCGTGCCACCGATCACGCTGCCCGGGAACAGGGTCTGGATCGCCCGGTAGGCGCGATCATAGCCCTTGCCGCCGGCCCCGTTGCCATTGGCGGCGGCCTCACCGCCCGCCTTGAGCTCGGCGAAGTACACCTGCTCGATGAACGGMAGCTGCTGAACCGGCGTGAGGGCGCGGAAATCAGCGATCGCCYGGTCGCGGCCGACGGGGACGCCTTCGATGCGGCCCATATAGTCGACGAGTTGCGCCAGGTAGCCTTGTGTCACCGGATCGGTGTTGCGCGGATCGAGATAGAGGTTGATGAAGGCTGCGTTATTGGGACCGCCGGCGCCGACACCGACCGCGACGCCGATCGTGGCACCGGTCGGTGGCAGCAGCGGATTGTCGGCATTGCCGACCGAGGTGATGCCGAGCCCCTGCGTGCCGTAAGCTCCCGCCTGGGCGAGAATGTTGCGGCCCGCCAGAACGGAAAGAGAGCCAGGGCCCTCCACACGGATATTGAAGGTGTCCGGGTAGCTGATGCTGCAGGGCTGACAGCTGACGATGTCGCGGCCGGCCTGCACCAGGGAAACGTCGCCTGGTCCGGCGTTCTGGATGTTGAGGATCGGCTGCACGATATCGAGGCCGGCCCGCACCTGTGCCCGCTCGGACGTCGCCACCGCCACCTTCGTCAGGCTCCCCTGGACCGCATAAACGTGCACGGTAAAGGGATCGTCCAGTTGCACGAGGTTCGACGGCATCCCCAAGCCGTGTTGGTCGAAAATGCCCGGATTGGCAAGTTGGGCAGCATAATCAAAGCCCGCCGGGGCGGAGGCGCCATTGATCTGGGCAATCAGATCGGCCGCCGTCATGCTGACACCGAACTGGGCGATGTCCTGCTGCGCGAGAAGATCGAGCCGGGCGGTCGGCGCCGCCAAAGACGCCAGAAAATAGTAGCCGTTCGTACCGGCATACCCGGCCCGGATCGAGCCCCTGGCCGCCGTGAGTTCGAAGATGGGCGGCGCAAAATCACCAACCACCGTGATGTCGCCGGCCTGTGCGAGTTCACTCAACGCACTGCTGGCCGTCATGCTGGTGAAAAGAGCAAATGGCCCCGCTCCGAGCCCGAAATCGTGGTTCGGATCATACCCCTGCAGCCCCAGGATAGGAGAATTATTCGGATCCGGCGTCCGCTCCACCCGCGTCGGATCGCCGACGATCGCATTGACCCCGCGGCGGGACACCACATTGAACTGGGCATCACCGATCAGCAGGTCGACCCGTCCGATCAGGATCGGACTATAAATATTCTGCTGCGGGATCGCGGCTAATCCGATCTCGCCCGCCTGGATATTGGCGGTCCCCTTCCCGACCAGCAGATTGGCATTGCTGATGCTGCCCCCGACCGTCAGCGAGAGATTGCCGCCGCCATACACCGACACGGTGCGGGCGCTGGTCAGCCCCCCCGTCGTCGGCACGCTGATGTCGACGTTGCTGAGATCGCCGCCAACCGTCACCCTGGCATTGCCGCCCCCCAGCGCGCCAAGCCCCGTGAAGGCGGCGACCGACGGTGGGGAATCGAATGGATTGTCGAGATAGGGCTGGAAGTAGGTACCAAAATTGATGAACCAGGTCGGGCTGCTGGCCTTGGCCTGCGGAGACGCCGTGGCGGCGGCCCCTTCGGACCACAGCCAGTAAACATCGGGGGCGGTCGCCGCGTAGCTCGTCACCCCGTTGTTGCTGGTGTCGGCGCCAATCAGGCTGCCTTGCGCCTTGACCGTGAGATTGCCGCCGCCGGTCTGGTAGCTCGGGTGGAACGCCGTCGCCGGATAGATCTTATCGAACGAGACGCGACGGAAATTCATATCAAAACCATAGCCGAGATAATCGCTGTAGAGGGGGTGCCGCCACGCCCTCCCGGTATTTGAAAGGATCAGGGGGCGCCCCGGCACAGTGAAATCCGGCGCGATAGGCTCACCTGCAGTATAGATGCCGAACGCGGACTGAATGTCGATGTTGCCGGCCGCAGCGAGCTCGATATCGCGGGCACCGGTGCGCACCACGCTCGGGATCTGCACAACGATGCCGCTGTCGTTGACATTGGCGTCGATCAGATAGCTCGCCGAGAGGATGATCGAGCCTGGCTCGGGATTGGCCGCGGTGGCGGGTGGGCGCAGCACGGCCGGCACGATTCCGAGCGGATCTGCGCTCGTGAGATCCGCGCCCGCCACCAGCCGCAGCGTGGCGGACCCGGAGCCTGCCGGCAGCGGCGCTGCGATGGCGAAGATGCTGCCGTCCGGCGACCTCACTGGTGCGGCGAAGCCGTCGCTGAGGCTGCCGTTGTAGACCTTCACCGCCTCGACGACGATCTCGCGTGCGCCGACGACACTGACCCCGTTGTTGATGACCGGCACGCCGGTCGTGCCATCGTTATTGACCACTTGTGGCACACGCAACCAAACCTGGCCTCCGCCTTGACGGGTAATGCTCCAGCTGTTGTCCTGGAAGCTCGGCGGGTGAGGACTCATGGTCGCGACATTGACCACAAGCGCTCCACTGGCCGGATCGTAAGAATTGATGATGCCGGTCAGAACCACCGCAGGATTCTTGTTGTCGATGATTGTGACCTGCTGGCCGGATGAGTAAGCAAGATTCGGCTGAGTGACGAACGTTGCGATTGTCTGGGAGCTGGCTCCGAGACTAACAACACTTGACGAGCTGCTGTTCAGGCCGGGGATCGACACGTTGATGGTCGCGCCGGAGGCAAGCGACAACTTGCCGCCATTGTTGCCATCGATCCCAAGAAACACATTACCGCCGGAGCCTGCGACGTCAGTTGCCGCAGCATTGAGAACCGCACTGCCTGCAAGGGTGAGGTTGCCGCCGGCGGTGAGGCGGATCGTGCCGCCGCTCGGCCCGCTGGCGTCGATCGTGCCGGCGACGGTGATGCTGCCGCTGCTGGTGGTCAGCTCGACGTCCCGGGCGGTGATGCTGCCGACATTGATGTCACCGGTGGTGAGCGTCAGCGCCTGCTTGCCCGAGAAGCCAGCGATGCTGCCGAGCAGCGCACCGGCGTCACCCGACTTGACCGTGATGTTCGCCTTGCCACCGGCATAGCGCGGATCGGCACTGGCGAGCAGTTGCCCGTCGAGATGCGCGGTTCCGTTCGGCGCAACGACGGTGAGCGTTCCGGCGTTGCCGCCCTGGTCGGAGTCCACGGCATCGAGCATCGGCAGCGTCACCGCGGCGAGCCGGCCGCCGCGCAGATCGACGACGGCGCCGGAGGCGACGACGACATCGCCGGTCGTGGTCTGCAGCGTCACGTTGCCGGCAGGCGCGATCCGCATCACGTCGAAGAACGGCGTCACCGCGCCGGCGACATTGGTGACCGACCCGGCCTGGAGCGTGATGCCGTTCTGCGCAGTGAAGTTGACCACGCCGGACGGCAGGTTGATGGTGGTGCCCTGGACGATGCTCTGCGCCGTGACCGACAGCGTCGCGCCGTTGGAGACGACCGGCTGGACGGGGCTGCCAGGCAGCGCCGCGAAAGTGACCGTACCGGTGGCAGCGAGCTGCGTCAGAGCCCCCGCCTGCGCCGTCACCAGCGGCGCCGCGATCGTCAGGTTGCCGTTGACATTGATAATGCCGGGCATCACCTGCCCGGGAGCGTATGAGACCGAGCCAATGCTCTGCATCATCCCCCTGAAGAGCGGGCCCGCATAGGCTACGCCGGCGATCACCTGCCCGGTCGCCGCCAGCGTCACGGTGTTGAAGCCGCCGAACGCCAGCGTGCTGCCGCCACCCAGCGTCAGCTGGCTGGCATCGATCTCGAACGCGCCCTGTCCGCCGCCGGTCGCGGCAGCGCCGGTCGCGCCGCCGTTCAGCGTGATGTTGCTGGCCCGCAGCCGAACGCGATCGGCGGCGGCGCCAAAGCCGTTGATCACCGGCGCGCTCAAGGTCAACCCGCTGAGCAGCGGCTGACCGGTCGCCGGATCAAGGTCGCCGAGATCGACTGAGCCATAGACGTTGATCGCCGTCGCGGCCGTCAGTATCAGGTTCGTGGTCGCCGGCAAATGACGCAGCGGATCGCCAACGGACAGCTGCGCCAGGAGGCTGCCAGTCAGGTTGAAGCCCGAAGCACCACCTGTGCCGAAGTTGATCACCGGCACGCTGACCATGACGGTCGGCGCGGCGAAGCTGGCGGACGGATCCACGGTGATGGTGTTCGCCGCGCTCAGCGCCAACTGGCTACCGGCGAAAATGTCCACGCCCGCACCGATCGTCAGCGTGCTCACGCCGCTGTTTCCGGGCGGCAACGTCACCGGCAGCACCGGCGCGTTGGAGGCCAGCACGAACGCCCCCGCGCTGCCGCCGCTGAGGCTCGCCAGGGCGATCGATCCCAGCGTCTTGCCGGTCTTCGGATCGTTCGGGAACAAGGTCGGGATCGCGCCGAACGATGTGGTGTCGATCCGCGCCCCGGCGCCGATCGTGATGGTATTGCCTGCCGTCAGCATGATCTCCGGCGCGGTCAGCACCGCGCCGCTGTCGATCTGCAGGCTCTGCGCCACTGGAGTAATGGTCAGCACGTTGCCATTGAGGCTGCGTGTGCCGCCGATCAGGATGCTCTGGGCACCGATGGCATCGAGCGCGCTCGCCCGTAGCCCGGTCATGCCCGGCGATGCCGTGCCACCATCCGCGAGGATCTCGAGATTGGACGCCACGATATCGACCTGCCCGCCGCGGCCGCCTGCCGGGGTGGTGAAATTCCCGAAGCCACCAGCCGCTGGCAGCGACAGGCTGTTGATGACATTGATCACGAGTTGGCCGGCATCGATCGGCAGATACGG
>NZ_JBFRFW010000051.1:0-2645 GCF_052115025.1 Bradyrhizobium sp. 2TAF24
CCGTATCTGCCGATCGATGCCGGCCAACTCGTGATCAATGTCATCAACAGCCTGTCGCTGCCAGCGGCTGGTGGCTTCGGGAATTTCACCACCCCGGCRGGCGGCCGCGGCGGGCAGGTCGATATCGTGGCGTCCAATCTCGAGATCCTTGCGGATGGTGGCACGGCATTGCCGGGCATGACCGGATTGTCGGCGAGTGCGCTCGATGCCATCGGTGCCCAGAGCATCCTGATCGGCGGCACACGCAGCCTCAATGGCAACGTGCTGACCATCACTCCGGCGGCACAGAGCCTGCAGATCGACAGCGGCGCGGTGCTGACCGCGCCGGAGATCATGCTGACGGCCAGCAATACGGTTACGATCGGTACCGGCGCGCGGATCGACACCACATCGTTCGGCGCGATCCCGACCGCGTTCCCGAACGATCCGAAGACCGGCAAGACGCTGGGATCGATTGCGCTGGCGCGCGTCAGCAGCGGCGGGGCCGGTGCGTTCGTGCTGGCCTCCAACGCGCCGGTGCTGCCGGTGACGCTGCCGCCCGGAACCAGCGGTGCGAGCAAGCTGGTGATTGGCGCGGGTGCGGGCATCTTCGCCGGCAGCCAGCTGGCGCTGAGCGCTTCGCGTTCGATCACCTTGGATCCGTCCGCCGGTCTCGCAGCGCCCACTGTCATGGTCAGCGTGCCCGTGATCAACTTCGGTACCGGCGGCACCTCGGGTTTCACCCTGACCCCCAGCCTGCTGACGCAGTTGTCCGTTGGCGATCCGCTGCGTCATCTGCCGGCGACCACGAACCTGATGCTGACGGCCGCGACGGCGATCAACGTCTACGGTTCGGTCGATCTCGGCGATCCGGCGACCGGTCAGCCGCTGCTCAGCGGGTTGACCTTGAGCGCGCCGGTGATCAACGGCTTTGGCGCCGCCGCTGACACCGTCCGGCTGCGGGCCAGCAACATCACGCTCAACGGCGGCGCGACCGGCGCTGCCGCGACCGGCGGCGGACAGGGCGCGTTCGAGATCGATGCCAGCCAGTTGACGCTGGGCGGAGGCGGCTCGCTCGCGTTCGGCGGTTTCGGCACCGTGACCCTGGCAGCGACCGGGCAGGTGATCGGCGGTGTCGCCTATGCGGGTCCGATCGCCGCAGGCGCGATGCAGAAAATCGGTACGGTGTCCTATGCGCCGGGACAGGTGATGCCCGGCACCTTCAGCGCCAGCGGCAACCTGACGATTGCCGCGCCGCTGGTGACCGCGCAGGCGGGCGCCCTGACACAGCTCGTCGCAAGCGGCACAGTGACCTTCGCCGCGTTGTCTGGTGGCCCTGCGCCCAGCGGTGCGCCCCAGCCGGTCGCCTCGAACGGCGCGACGCTGTCGGTCACGGCGCAGAGCATCGTCCAGGGCACCACCATCAACCTGCCGTCCGGCGTGGTCAGCTTCACCGCGCAGAACGGCATCACGCTCCAGGCCGGGTCGGTCACCAATGTCGCCGGCGCGGTGACGCCGTTCTTCGACGTGGTGCGGATCGCGCCCGCCGGCAACGTGACGCTGCAGACCACGACCGGCGATGTCGTCGTCGCCTCCGGCGCCGTCGTCGATCTGCGCGGCGGCCGGCTCGCCGCGGTGACGCTGCCGATGCTCGATGCCGTGGACTCCGACCAAGGCGGCAACGCCGGAACGCTCACCGTCGTTGCGCCGAACGGAACCGCGCATCTCGACGGGCAACTGCTCGCCAGCGCCGATCCGCGCTATGCCGGTGGCAAGGCGAACATCACGGTCAAGTCGGGTGACGCCGGTGCGCTGCTCGGCAGCATCGCGGGTTTCTCGGGCCAGCAGGCGCTGACGCTCGCCACCGGCGACATCAATGTCGGCAACATCACCGCCCGTGACGTCGAGCTGACCGCCAGCAGCGGCAGCATCACCGTCGCAGGCCTGATCGACGCCAGCGGCGGCAGCGAGGCGACTATCCGTCTCGTCGCCGGCAACAATCTCGAGCTTGCGGCGCATGCGCTGCTCAATGCCGGCACCACCGCCGCCAGGGGCGGCACGGTGTTCCTCGGCCTCGCCGGCACCAGCACCGGGACGATGACGTTCGATGCGGACGGCAGCAGCACGCCGGTGATCAATGTCGCCAACAGCGATCCGAACATCGCGCTCAATGGCGGCCAGGTCTGGCTGCGCGTGCCGCGGACGACCAACGCTGTACCGATCGTCAACAACGGCGTCCGTGTCGCCGGCGCGCGCGAGATCGTCGTCGAGGCGGTCAAGGTCTACGATGTCTCCGCAACGCCCTATGTCGACGCYMATCTYGCGGCRGCTRATGCCGAYGCGCAGGCCTACATCGCYGCGGCGACCATCAMGGCCGGGATCGGGACGCTGACCGGCACGGCCGCCACCGCSTTCCACCTGATGCCSGGGATCGAGYTCRACAGCTCCRGCRATCTCCRRCTGCTGCWRAACCCKTCCMCSAYCAACTCCGGRATCGACCTGCACACCTACCGCTAYAACGGCGAGCCGATGGTGCTGACGCTGCGCGCCGCCGGCAACCTGCTGATCAACGGCAGCCTCAGCGACGGCTTCGCCGCACCAGTGAGGTCGCCGGACGGCAGCATCTTCGCCATCGCAGCGCCGCTGCCGGCAGGCTCCGGGTCCGC
>NZ_JBFRFW010000052.1:0-2531 GCF_052115025.1 Bradyrhizobium sp. 2TAF24
TAGCCCGGCACGGTCGATAGCCCGGCACGGTCGAGACCTTGGCCTTGGCCGCAGCCTTCTTGGATTCGATCTTGTCGCCCATCGCGGCGATGGCGCCGGGATTGGGGCCGATGAAGGTGACGCCGGCCTCGGCCAGCGCCCGCGGGAACGCCTCGCGCTCGGACAGGAAGCCGTAGCCGGGATGCACCGCCTCAGCGCCCGTCCTGCGGCAGGCCTCGACGATCCGGTCGATCAGCAGATAGCTCTCCGCCGCCGGCGGCGGACCGATCAGGATGGCTTCATCCGCCATCTCGACATGCACCGCATTGCGGTCGGCCTCGGAATACACCGCCACCGTCGCGATCCCCATGCGACGGGCTGTCTTGATCACACGGCAGGCGATCTCGCCACGGTTGGCGATCAGGATTTTCTTGAACATGCGCTCGTTTCTTCCAGTCCACGCCAGTGGACAGCGGCGGGGTTCAGTTGGCAATCTGACACGGCGGCGGGCCTGTAACAATTCCGTCGCACTGCAATCCTATACCTTGAAAGCCCTTCAACCGGAAAAGAGATTTTTCATGCGCCCGTTGATCACGGCCCTGTCCGCAGGGCTCCTGGCGGTGTCCGCGCACGCGGCCCTTGCACAGACCAGTCAGCAGCGAAACGTCATCCTGTTCGTTCCGGACGGCCTGCGGGCGCTCAAGGTGACGCCGGAGACCGCCCCCACCATGGCGGCGATCCGCGACAAGGGCATCAACTTCACCAATTCGCACTCGCTGTTCCCGACCTTCACCATGCCGAACGCGTCGGGCATGTCGAGCGGCCACTACCTCGGCGATACCGGCATCTTCAGCAACACCATCAACGCCGGCTATGCAGTCGGCACCGCCAACGGCAGCACCACGCCGTTCATCGAGAACGATCCCGTGCTCGGCGACATCGACGATCACTTCGGCGGCAACTACCTCAATGAAGAAACCATCCTGAAGATGGCGCGCGACAAGGGCTACAGCACGGCCGCCGTCGGCAAGCTCGGCCCGACGCTGATGTTCGACCACAACGAGCGTACCGGCAAGACCATCATCATCGACGACCAGACCGGCAGCCCCGCCGGCGTGCCGCTGACCGACGACCTCAAGAAGGCGCTGACCGACGCGGGCCTGCCGACATCAGCGCCATCGCGCGGCGACAATGGCAAGGCCGGCGACGTCAAGACCGCCGGCACCACCACCGCCAACGTCACCCAGGGCAAGTTCTTCGCCGACGCCGTGACCAAGGTGATCCTGCCGGCGTTCAAGGCGCGCAACAAGCCGTTCATCATCGTGCTGTGGTCGCGCGATCCCGACGGCTCGCAGCACAATCAGGGCGACAGCCTCAACAGCGTCACGCCCGGCATCAACGGCCCGACCTCGCTCGCCGCGATCAAGAATGCCGACGACAATCTCGGCCAGGTGCGCCAGGCGCTGAAGGATCTTGGCCTGGAGGCGACCACCAACATCATCGTCTCCGCCGACCATGGCTTCTCCACCATCTCCAAGGAAAGCACGACCAGCCCCGCGGCGAAGGGCAGCTATCCCGACGTCAAGGAAGGTTTCCTGCCGCCAGGCTTCGTGGCGCTCGACCTCGCCAAGGCGCTGGACCTGCCGCTCGCCGATCCCGACAGCAAGAACGCAGCCGTCGCCGCCAACACCTATCCGCGTCTCGGCAACGGCCTGATCGGCAAGGACCCGGCGAAGCCTGAGATCGTCGTCGCCGCGAACGGCGGCTCGGACCTGATCTATCTGCCCAAGGCCGACCGCAAGCTCGCCCGCCGTGTCGTCGACGCACTGCTTGCGCAGGACTATGTCAGCGGCATCTTCGTCAATGACGAACTGGCGCCGATCCGCGGCACGCTGCGGCTGTCGTCGGTCGGCCTCAAGGGCAGCGCCCTGACGCCGCATCCGTCGATCGTGGTGAACTTCCGCTCGTATGCCACCGGATGCGACCAGCCGGTGCTGTGCACCGTCGAGGTCGCCGACACCCGGCTGCAACAAGGCCAGGGCATGCACGGCAACTTCGCCCGCTCCGATACCCAGAACTTCATGGCCGCGATCGGCCCCGACTTCAAAACGGCTTACGTCAACGCCCTGCCGGTCAGCAACGCCGACGTTGGCATGACCATCGCCCGCATCCTCGACCTCAAGACGGCCCCCAAGGGCAAGCTGGTGGGCCGGGTGATGACCGAGACCATGCCCAACGGTGCGACGCCGAAGGCCTATGCCGGGACGCTGGCCTCGCCGCCGAGCTCGAACGGCCTGCGCACCGTGCTGCATTTCCAGCGCGTGCTCGAGCAGCGCTATTTCGACGTCGCCGGCTTCCCAGGCCGCACCGTCGGCCTCGAGGCGGACAAGAGCGCCAGGCGCTAAGCGTAGCGCACCCGACAAAAAAGTTCTGGTGTCAAGTCCTTCGTGCAAATCACGCAGAGCTTGAAACCGTATATGGGACAGTAGGTTAGCTCGTTTTCAGGCCACTTTGCGGAAGTGCGGCCTTGTGGGCTAGGAGCCACATAGGAG
>NZ_JBFRFW010000053.1:0-2274 GCF_052115025.1 Bradyrhizobium sp. 2TAF24
CAACGGCAGCCTCAGCGACGGCTTCGCCGCACCAGTGAGGTCGCCGGACGGCAGCATCTTCGCCATCGCAGCGCCGCTGCCGGCAGGCTCCGGGTCCGCCACGCTGCGGCTGGTGGCGGGCGCGGATCTCACGAGCGCAGATCCGCTCGCGGTCATGCCCACCGTACTGCGCCCCGCCGCCACGGCGGCCAATCCCGAGCCGGGCTCGATCGTGTTCGCGGCGCCGTACCTGATCGATGCCAACGTCAACGACAGCGGCACCATCGTGCAGATCCCGAGCGTGGTGCGCACTGGCGCCCGCGATATCGATCTCGCCGCGGCCGGCAACATCGACATCCAGACCGCGTTCGGCATTTATACCGCGGGAGAACCCGTGACGCCGAACTTCACAGTGCCGAGCCGTTCCTTGATCTCATCGCCTGTTGGTGCATTACTTCTTGGGTACGACTACAGCAGCTATCTCGGCTATACGTATGATGCAAACTTCAACCCGGTATCTTATGATACGCTCTATCCGATCGCATTCAACGCAGGCTATCAGGCCGGCGGTGGCAATCTCACGGTCAAGGCGCATGGCAGCCTGATCGGCGCCGACACCAGCAAACGCGGTGTGACGAGCTATGCGGCAACCGGACTCGACACCTACTGGCTGTGGACCGAGCCGACCGCTGCGAGCCCGACCTGGTTCCTCAATTTCGGCACCTACTATCAACGGTATCTCGATTCCGGAAACGATTCGCCGCCATCGGTGGCCGCTTTCAAGGGGCTTGGCGCGCTGGGCGGCGGCAACGCCAGAGTGACGGTCGATGGTAACCTCAGAAATGTCGACATCAGCGTGCCGACGACTGGCGGGTTGACCAGCACAGGCACCGTGTCGGTGTATGGCGGCGGCAATCTCTCCCTGACGGTGGGTGGCAGCATCGGCAACGCCAATCTCCTGGTCGGGCAGGGGACGGCCGATATCCAGGCCGGCGACATCGGGATGACGGCGCTGAATCCTCCCAGTTCTCTGGCGATCGCACGGGTGGATCTGCTGATCGGCGACGCCCAGTTCAATGTCGTGTCCCGTCGGGGCATCACCGCGATCATCGGCGATCCGACCCGGGCGGCACAGCAGTCTGATCCCTTGAGAAGCGGCTATCAAATTCCGGCCGGCCTGGAGGGAAATGGCCCTCCCGTGTTTTACTACCGCCCGCAACCGCCCTACGGCTTCTTCACCAGCATGACGGCCAACAGCGCGCTGACTGAGTTGGCGGAGGGGGGCGACATCACGGTCCATGGTGATTTCGTGCCGCCGATCTTCGAACTGACCGCAGCCGGCGGGTCGATCCGGGCGGGCAATATTGCCTTTGGGGGCAGTAATTTCCATTATCTGGTGTCATTGGCCGCGCCGACCGCCCGGCTCGATCTGCTGGCTCAGCAGGACATTGTGGGCTTCGGCGTCAGCATGACGGCGGCCGATCTGATTGCCCAGATCAATGGCGCCTCTGCCCCGGCAGGGAGCGACTATATGAGCACACTCGTCAATCCTTTGGGCAGCCTCTCGTCATTGCCGTCAAACCTCGTGCAGTTCGACGATCCGCATATCGTTCATGCTTATGCCGTCCAAGGGAGCCTGACGAGGCTTGCGCTGACGACCTCGGAGCGAGCGCAGGTGCGGGCCGGCCTCGATATCGTCCAGCCAATCCTTGACCTTCAGAACGCTGGACCGGGCGACGTTTCCCTGGTGCAAGCCGGTCGTGACATTGTCAGTTGCCAGCCCTGCAGCGTCACGAACACGGATGTCTTCAATATCCGTGTGGAGGGCCCTGGCTATCTCTCCGTCCTGGCGGGCCGCAACATTCTCGCTCAGGTGGGCGCCTATGGCTCGCAAGGGCTAGGCATCACCTCGGTCGGCAATGCCGACAATCCGCTGTTGCCTCTGGTTGGCGCGACGATCGGCGTCGCGGTCGGTGTCGGCGCCGGCGGTCCCAATAACGCAGCCTTCATCAACCTCTATCTCGATCCGCGCAACACCGACCCGGTGACACAAGGCTACCTGGCGCAACTCGTCGACTATATGGGCCGCATCGAAGGCGTCCCCGTCGGCCGCGACCAGGCGATCGCTGATTTCCGCGCCCTCACGCCGGTTCAGCAGCTGCCGTTCATCGAGCAGGTGTACTTCGCCGAGCTCAAGGCGGGCGGTGAGGCCGCCGCCAATGGCAACGGGGCCGGCGGCAAGGGCTATGATCGCGCCTACCGGGCGATCCAGACCCTGTTCCCGGGCAGCGTGAT
>NZ_JBFRFW010000054.1:0-2265 GCF_052115025.1 Bradyrhizobium sp. 2TAF24
AAAAAACCTGCGCTCCTCGCAGGCCGATGGCCTCGAGGAGCGCAGGTCGTTGTCGTGATCGCGTTACCAGCCGTAGCGGACGACGCCCTTGCCGGCGTAGGAGCGTGTGACGTTCGAGAACTCGCCCTCGAAGGTCGCCGCAGCCGACCAGCCGTTGAGCCACACCTTCTCGACCGACGCGGTGACCAGCGCTGCTTCCGATGCCTGCGCCGCGCCGTTGACAACGAAGCTCGCGCCCGGCAGCCCCTGGAACGACGCCGTGACCGAGCGGTCGGGGCTGAAGTCGTGCACCCAGGCGAGGCGGCCGCGCAGGTTGAGCAGGCCGTCCTGCAGCACGTAGGCCTTGTCGGCGCGCACGCCGAGCTCGCTGCGCGTATCGGCCGCGGTCCGCCGCGCATAGGCCAGCGCGAAGGTGCCGGCACCCGCCGTCACGCTCTCCAGATAGCCCGGCATGTCGAACGCCGTCGCCTGCACCGCGGCATACGGCGTCAGGCCGATGCCGCCGGTCCACGGCGTGGTGAGGCGATAGCCGCTCTCGAGCCGGCCCGAGTACGCCAGCGCGTTGAACGCCGAGCGCAGCCGGTCGACGCCGGTGGCGGTGACGGTGCGGTCCATCGTGACGTCCTGCCAGCCGGTGGCGACCGCAGCGGTCACATAGGCCGCACCATTGGTGTGGTGGACATAGGCGCCGGCCTGGAACAGGTCGGAGCGGCCAGAGCCGAGGTTCTTCACGCCGAAGTTGGTGCCGCCGCCGCCGAGCGCGAAGCCGGCGACCGTGTCCCGCGAGAAGCGGTAGTCGGCGCCGACCGCAGTGCCATAGACATTGGCGGTGGCCGAGGCCGATCCGGTGACGGCGTTGCCGTCGGTCGTCTGCGAGCCGCCGAAGCCGGCCACCCACACACTCCACGGCTGCGCACAACCGGCGCCGCGCGGCGCCTTGGCCGGCAGATCCGCAGCACCGCAGGCGCCCTGGCCGCGACCGGCCGCCGACTGATCGGTCAGCGCGCCGAGGAACTGGCCCATCGCGCTGAACGTCGACTGCTGCGCGCCGGTCGCCACTTCGCCGGTGAGCTGGGTCAGCGACGCCGGCGCCATCGTGCCGAACACCAGCGGAATGCTGCCGGTGCGGTCGAARTAGCCCGACAGCGCGCCGCCGAYGCTGCGCTGGTTGCGCGTCAGGTTCGGACCGAAGTCCAGCGCCATCGTCAGGTAGGCRTGGGTCGGATCATAGGTCAGCGACGACGTGAAGTTCGCCGGCARYGTCGCRTTGACCGTTCCGTTGAAGGCGCCGGAGACGCCGCCATCGGAGCTCAGGATCATATAGCGCTTGGCGATGTTGCTGCCGCCGACGAACGATGCCGTCACGGTCGCWCCGCCCGGCGTCGTCTGGCCGGTGACGTAGGTCGACGACGACTGCTTGTCCAGCAGGCTGACCACGTAGCTCGCGCCGGACTGGAATGCGAGGTTGCCGGTGATCGTGAGCATGCCGACCGGGTTGGTTGCGTTGCCCGGCGACAGCGTGCCGCCGGAGGCGATCGTGGTGACCGCCGGCGGATCGACGATGCCGATGCCGCTGAGGATCGCGCCCGATGCCACCGTGACGTTCGACGAGCTGGCGATCGAACCGTCGACCTGCAGCCGGCCGCCGGCGATGGTGGTGCCGCCGGTGTAGTTGTGCAGGCCGGTCAGGATCAGCGTGCCGCCGCCGCTCTTGATCAGGCCGCCTGGCGACGTACCGTCGCTGATGGTGCCGGTCAGGATCGTGGTCAGGCCGCCATTGACGTTGAAGTTCGAGATGCCGGTCAGTGAGAAGGCATTGGCGATGACGCGGTTGCCCTGGAAGTCCAGCGTCGCGCCCTGGGCCATGTTCACGGTGCCGGTGCCGAGCGCGCTGTTGTTGGCGACCACCACCGTGCCGCCAGTGATGTTGGTGCCGCCCGAGTAGGTGTTGGCATTGGTCAGGACCTGCGTGCCGCTGGCCTGGGTSAGGCTGCCCGCACCSGAGATCACGCCCGCGAAGGTGTTGGTGCCCGAGCCGTTGAGGGTCAGCGTGTTGCCGCCCGACAGCATGATCTGCGCATTGCTGCCGCCGGTCAGGTTGTTGACCGACTGGTTGTAGCCGTTGGTGTCGAACCGGCTCTCGACGTCGACCGCGCTCGACGACGCGATGACGTTGGCGGCGCCCGCCTGCAACGTGCCGCTCTGCACCAGCGTGGTGCCGGTGAAGCTGTTGCCGCCATTGGACAGCGAGACGAGGTTGTTGGC
>NZ_JBFRFW010000055.1:0-2249 GCF_052115025.1 Bradyrhizobium sp. 2TAF24
CTGCCCGGCAGCAGGTTGATGGCCCCCGTCGCCGACGGATTGCTCGGATTGCCGAAGGTGATCTGGCCGAGCGGCGCCAGCAGGACGCCGCCCTGGTTGATGGTCGGCGCGATAATCTGCACCGCCCCACCCGCCGACAGCGGCGTATACGGCGTCTCGCCATTGCTGGCAAAGCCGACCACGCTGCGCGACCCGCTCGCCTGGATCAGGAACAAACCGCTGGGCACGCCGAAGCCGGCTCCATTGCTGATCGGCACCGTGCTGATCGGATAGATTTCTGTCCCGGTGAGCGTCACATTGCCCACTGTCGCCAGCGTGCTCGGCTGGCGGCCTCCATAGAAATGTGACGTGCTGGCGACCGGCACCAGGCGGATATCGCCTCGGCTGTTGAACGCCATGCTGGCGAAGCCGGGCAGTGACACCGCCTGCTGAACAGGAGTGTAGGAATTGACGAAGCTCGTGACATAGCTG
Source organism: Bradyrhizobium sp. 2TAF24 (assembly GCF_052115025.1). Classification (NCBI taxonomy): domain Bacteria; kingdom Pseudomonadati; phylum Pseudomonadota; class Alphaproteobacteria; order Hyphomicrobiales; family Nitrobacteraceae; genus Bradyrhizobium; species Bradyrhizobium sp. 2TAF24. The sequence goes on from NZ_JBFRFW010000055.1 coordinate 472, forward strand.
TAGCTCGCGCCGCTGTTCAGCATGCCTTCGATGTCGACGAGGTCGGCATCGACCTCGAGCGTTGCCGTGCCGGCCACGGGCACCGCACCATAGCTGCCAAGAGCAGCAGAGTTGCCGGTGAAATATTCGTTGAGGTTGCGCTGGCCACCGCCGATATCGACATAGGGCGCGCTGAGGCGGACGCTGGCGCCGGGCGTCGCGCTGATGTTGCTGGCATTGATGGTCAGGCTGCGCGGCAGGGCGAGGTTGACGCTGCCGTTGAACACCAGCGCATCGACCGCGCCGAGCGACGCGGACGCAAAGCCGCCGCCCGTGATCTGGTCGGCGCCGATGAAGATCGAGCCGAGCAGATTGCCGGGGATCGCCTGCCCCTGCGTCAGGCCCGCCGCCTTCATCGGCGCGGCCTGGCTGACGATGGTCTGGAACACCGGCGGCACGAATTTGGCGACCCCGGAACTATCGGCGGCATAGCTGCCGATGACCTGGTCGATGGTCAGGCTGCCACCTGCAACCCCCGCCCCTCCGCCCAGCGCCTTCATCGTGGCGTCGAGCAGCAGGCCGAGCGAGGCGCGGATCGCGAGGCCGCCGCCGGCGGTCGCAACGCTCGTCTGGCCCAGCCCGGAAAGCCCCGCGGCCTGCTGCACCGTGCCTGACGCTCCGGACACATCGATGATCGCGCCGGCCTGTGCCACGACCACGCCCAGCGGCTGCTCATACCTCGGCTGGAGCGCCGCATAGGGATAATACAGCGCCGGCTGCGCATCCTGATTGATGTTGACCTGCCCGCCACCGAGCACGGTGTTGACCGGACGGCCCAGCGAATCCAGCATCGATGCCACGAGGCCTGGCGCCAGCAGCCGCGCGTCAGGGCCGATCCACAGAGTTTGCGCGGCGGCATACACCGGACCGTTGTGGGGCGGCGGGCCGACACCATCGTTGATGCTGTTCCAGATGCTCGTCGTGCCGGTGAGGTCGAGATTGATGATGCCCGCGGGCGCGCTGATGGTGCCGTCGAACGACAGCTGATGGCGCGCATGCAGCGAGATCGTGGCTTGCGGATCGGCGTTGATGACCGCGCCCCGCTGCAGGTCGAGGTTACCGTTGAAGGCATCGACCGCGCTCAGGACGAGGTTGACGGGCGCGGCCCGCAGATACGCTGGCAGCCGCTGCAGCGCGGCGACGCTCATGACATCGCTGCCGGTCGGCGCCAGCAATGCCTGCGCGGTCGGCACAAGGTTGAGTGCGTGCAGCTCGAGATCGGTGCCGCTCACAACAGTGAGGTTCTGGTAGCTGTAGAGATTGTACTGGCCGAAGCCGCTGGCAAAGAAGCTCGCCGGCAGCCACATCACGCTGGCGGGATCGACCGGCGTCAGGTTACTGGTGCCGTCGGCATTGATGCTGCTCACCGTGGTGAGCGGCAGGATGGCGCTGCCGCCGATCTGGATCGCGGGCGTGGCGATGCTGAGCGTGCCGCCGCGGGTGAAGCCGAAGGAGCGCACCGTGCCGTCGAGATACACCCGCCCCGGATAGGTCTGCGCCAGCGTCGTTGATTTTGTGAGCGGCGCGCCGAAGGCGTCGCTGATCAGCGTGATGTCGCCGCCGGTGCCGACCGGCAGGCCGCCGCTGCTTTTGAGCTGGCCGTTGTTCTGCACCCAGCCGCCGCTCGATGCGTCGATGACCGCGCCGCTGTCGACCCGGACGTTGCCATAGGCCGTCAGCCTGACGTTGCCGCCGTTGGTGAGCGTGGGTGAGATATCGCTGTTGTCGGTGAGATCGTT
>NZ_JBFRFW010000056.1:0-2243 GCF_052115025.1 Bradyrhizobium sp. 2TAF24
AACGATCTCACCGACAACAGCGATATCTCACCCACGCTCACCAACGGCGGCAACGTCAGGCTGACGGCCTATGGCAACGTCCGGGTCGACAGCGGCGCGGTCATCGACGCATCGAGCGGCGGCTGGGTGCAGAACAACGGCCAGCTCAAGAGCGGTGGTGGCCTGCCGGTCGGCACCGGCGGCGACATCACGCTGATCAGCGACGCCTTCGGCGCGCCGCTGCACAATTCGACGACGCTGGCGCAGACCTATCCGGGGCGGGTGTATCTCGACGGCACGGTGCGCTCGTTCGGCTTCACCCGCGGCGGCACGCTCAGCATCGCAACTCCCGCGATCCAGATCGGCGGCAGCGCCATCCTGCCGCTCACCACGGTGAGCAGCATCAATGCCGACGGCACCAGCAACCGCTCGCCGGTCGATCCCGCCAGCGTGATGTGGCTGCCGGCGAGCTTCTTTGCCAGCGGCTTTGGCCAGTACAATCTCTACAGCTACCAGAACCTCACCGTTGTGAGCGGCACCGATCTCGAGCTGCATGCGCTCAACCTTGTGCCGACCGCGCAGGCATTGCTGGCGCCGACCGGCAGCGATGTCATGAGCGTCGCCGCGCTGCAGCGGTTGCCAGCGTATCTGCGGGCCGCGCCCGTCAACCTCGTCCTGAGCGCGGTCGATGCCTTCAACGGCAACCTCGACCTGCAGCGGGGCGCGGTCATCAACGCCGATCCGCAAGCCACGATCTCGCTGCATGCGCGCCATCAGCTGTCGTTCGACGGCACCATCAGCGCGCCCGCGGGCACCATCAATCTCGACCTCACCGGCACGACGGGCCCCTGGACGAGTGTCGGCAGTGGCATGTACGCCGCGTCCAGCAATGGGCCGGTGTACGCGGCCACGCAGACGCTGTGGATCGGTCCGGACGCACGGCTGCTGGCGCCGGGCGTGGTGGCATCGACGCTGGATTCGCTGGGCCGTCCGGTCAACACCGTGCTCGGCGGCGGACAGGTCAACATCAATCAGGATGCGCAGCCGGCGCTGTATTATCCTTATGCGGCGCTCCAGCCGAGTTATGAGCAGCCGCTCGGCGTGATCGTGGCGCAGGCCGGTGCGATCATCGATGTGTCCGGGGCGTCAGGCACGGTGCAGCAGGCCGCGGGGTCTCCCGGGCTGGGCCAGACGAGCGTTGCGACCGCCGGCGGCGGCGTCGCGATCCGCGCCTCGCTCGGCTTGCTACTCGACGCCACGATGAAGGCGCAGGGCGGCGGCGCGGATGTCGCCGGCGGCAGCCTGGCCATCGACCAGGTCATCGGCGGTTATGCCGCCGATAGTTCCGGGGTCTCCAAATTCGTGCAGCCGGTGTTCCAGACCATCGTCAGCCAGGCCGCACCGATGAAGGCGGCCGGCCTCACACAAGGGCAGGCGATCCCGGGCAACCTGCTCGGCTCGATCTTCATCGGCGCCGATCAGATCACGGGCGGCGGCTTTGCGTCCGCGTCGCTCGGCGCCGTCGATGCGCTGGTGTTCAACGGCAGCGTCAACCTCGCCCTGCCGCGCAGCCTGACCATCAATGCCAGCAACATCAGCGCGACGCCGGGCGCCAGCGTCCGCCTCAGCGCGCCCTATGTCGATATCGGCGGCGGCCAGCGCAATCTCAACGAATATTTCACCCGCAACTCTGCTGCTCTTGGCAGCTATGGCGCGGTGCCGGTGGCGGGCACGGCAACGCTCGAGATCGATGCCGACCTCGTCGACATCGAGGGCATGCTGAACAGCGGCGCGAGCTACAGCTATGTCACGAGCTTCGTCAATTTCAATACTCAGGTCCAGCAGGCGGTGTCGCTGCCCGGCTTCGCCAGCATGGCGTTCAACAGCCGCGGCGATATCCGCCTGGTGCCGGTTGCCAGCACGTCACACTTCTATGGAGGCAGCAAGCCGAGCACGCTGGCGACAGTGGGCGATGTGACGCTTACCGGGACGGAAGTCTATCCGATCACCACAGCGCCGATCATCCAGGGCTCCAACGCAGTCAGCGGTGTGTTCCTGATCCAGGCGAGTGGGCCGGACAGCGTGGTCGGCTTTGCCAGCAATGGCAAGGCGCCCTATACGCCGCTGTCGGCGGGTGGGGCGGTGCAGATTATCGCGCCGACCATCAACCAGGGCGGCGTCCTGCTGGCGCCGCTCGGCCAGATCACCTTCGGCAATCCGAGCAATCCGTCGGCGACGGGGGCCATCAACCTGCTGCCGGGCAG
>NZ_JBFRFW010000057.1:0-2046 GCF_052115025.1 Bradyrhizobium sp. 2TAF24
CGGCACGGCGAATGCCAGCGATCCCACCCGTGGCGGTGCCGGCAGCGGCGGTGCGGCTGGCGGTCTCGCCGGCTCTCCCGGCCCCACGCGTCTCAGGGACAGCGCCGGTGCGGGCGGCGCTGCCATCATCGGCAGCAACCTGTCCATCATCAACAACGGCACGATCAGCGCCGGTGCCTATGGCGCCGGCAACAGCGGCGCGCCGGTCAATGCCATCACCTTCACCGGTGGCTATAATTCGCTCGAATTACGGAGCGGCTCCACGATCAACGGCAATGTCGTGGACCAGACCGGCAATGGCCTGTTCAATCTCGGCGGCGCAACCAACGGGACCTTCGATGTGTCCGCCATGGGAACGCAGTACCAGGGTTTCAGGTTTCTCCAGAAAACCGGGGCGAGCACCTGGACGTTGACCGGTACGACGAATGCGACGACGCCCTGGCGAATCGCCCAGGGGACGCTTGCGATTTCGCAGGACGCCAGCCTCGGATCGGGGGCCGGAACGGTCGGCCTGGACGGCGGCACATTCGAGACCACGGCGTCGTTCACAATGAATCACGCCATCGGACTCTACGCTGGGGGGGGCACGATCCAGACGGATTCAGGCACGGCGCTGACCCTGGCCAACGGGCTCATTAACATGGGCGCTGGCGCCTCGCCGGGCCTGACGAAAGCCGGTGCAGGCACGCTGAACCTGACCTTGGCCGCCAGCTATGCTGGCAATACCATTATCAACGGCGGCACGCTGGCGCTGACCGGCGCCGGATCGATCGCCAATTCCTCAATGGTGCTCATCAACAGCGGCGCGACATTCGATATTTCCGGGACGACGGCGGGGACGTCGGTTCGGGGCCTCAGCGGTAATAGCGGCGGCGTCGTCGCGCTCGGCAGCAAGACGCTGACGTTGGGCGGCATAGGCGGATACTATGTCTACTCCGGCTCGATCACCGGCACCGGTGGTTTGGTCGTATCGATGATGATGCAGAACCTGTGGGGCAGCAATACATACTCGGGCGGAACCACGATCGGCTACGCTGGTACTGTTGTCTTGTCGGAGACGTCGAGGGCCGACAGTACCCATAGCCTCGGGTCTGGCGCCGCAAACGTCCAGACCGGCGGCACCCTTCGGGTCAGTACGTCTGGCGGCGACTTTACGTTCAAGAACGTTCTCACGGGCAGTGGCCAGCTGTGGAGCACGAATCAAGGCCGGGCGTTTGCGTTCGATGCCGCTGCCGGTACGGGCTTCGCCGGCCTGGTCACCCTCGGCTACAACACGTTCGCGCTGTCGGGCGTGAACGCTGCGGCGCTGGCCAACGCCAAGCTGTCGCTGGTCGGCGGCAACGTCACCACGGTGGGCGCCGGAACCCAGTCCATCGGCGGTTTGGCGATCGTGGCGGGCACCGTCATCTTCGATGCGACGGCACCGGCCCGGACCGGCGCCAACAGCCTGATCAGCACCGGATCGCTCGATGTGAGCACCTACGGAACGATCCGGATCAACATCCCGGGCACGTACGTTCTGCCGACGGCGACCCTGCCGGGCACCTTGTCGCTGTTCCAGCAGAGCCATGCCAATGCCGGACTGCAACTCGTGTCGGCTTCGGGCACGGTCACCGGCTCGGGCGGCCTTCTGACACTGCAGGATCAGAACGGCAACGCGATCTCCGCAGCCCAGAACGTCAACCTGCAGCAGAACGGCCAGACCGTCGCGGTGGGGACCTACAACTACAACCTCACCACCGGCGCCAACCGCGACGGCCTCTATGTCGGCTATGGCCTGACGCAGCTCGCGCTGCAGGACGGCAAGCAGCTGACGCTGACCGAAGATGTCGGCGCCACGGGCAGCAATGCCGATCTCGCCGCCAGGCTGACCGGCACCGGCAATCTCGTCGTTGCAGCCAACAACCTCGTCTCGCTGTCCAATGGCGGCAACAGCTTCACCGGCACCACGCTGGTGCAGAGCGGCACGTTGCAGGCGGGCGCCGCCAACGTCATCGCGTCGTCGAGCGCGGTCGACGTCGAGAGCCGGTTCGACACCAACGGCTA
>NZ_JBFRFW010000058.1:0-2034 GCF_052115025.1 Bradyrhizobium sp. 2TAF24
TAGCCGTTGGTGTCGAACCGGCTCTCGACGTCGACCGCGCTCGACGACGCGATGACGTTGGCGGCGCCCGCCTGCAACGTGCCGCTCTGCACCAGCGTGGTGCCGGTGAAGCTGTTGCCGCCATTGGACAGCGAGACGAGGTTGTTGGCCGCAACGACGAGATTGCCGGTGCCGGTCAGCCTGGCGGCGAGATCGGCATTGCTGCCCGTGGCGCCGACATCTTCGGTCAGCGTCAGCTGCTTGCCGGCCTGCAGCGCGAGCTGGGTCAGGCCATAGCCGACATAGAGGCCATCCTGGTTGGCGCCAGTGGTGAGGTTGTAATTGTAGGTCGCCACCGCGACCGTCTGGCCGTTCTGCTGCAGGTTGACGTTCTGGCCTGCGGAGATCGCGTTGCCGTTCTGGTCCTGCAGCGTCAGCCCGGCGCCCGAGCCGGTGACCGTGCCCGAAGCCGACACGAGTTGCAGTCCGGCATTGGCATGGCTCTGCTGGAACAGCGACAGGCTGCCCGGCGGGGTCGCAGCCGGCAGCACGTAAGTACCGGGAATGTTGACCCGGATCGTTCCGGTGCTGCTCACATCGAGCGATCCGGTGTTGATCAGGCTGTTGGCGCCGGTCCGGGCCGGTGCCGTTGCGTCGAAGATGACGGTGCCACCCATAACCGCCAAACCGCCGATGGTCTGGGTTCCGGCGCCGACGGTCGTGACGTTGCCGCCGTTCAGCGACAGCTTGGCGTTGGTCAAGGCCGCGGTGTTCACGCCCGACAGCGCGAACGTGTTGTTCATGAGCGCGACCGTGCCGGCGAAGGCCGTACCGGCAGCCGCGTCGAACGCAAACGCGCCGCCTGTACCCGTGCCCGACAGCTGCCCGCCGCCCGTGAGAGCATTCCGGAACGTAAAGGCGCCGCTCGTGCTGGCCTGAAGGACGCCACCGGCCTGGATGTTTACGGCGCCCGATCCGAGGCCATAGGTACTGTCGGTGGCCGATGCCGCCAAGCTAATAAAACCGGTCGAACCGATCGTCGTCCCGCCCGAGTATGTGTTGTGGCCCCACAGGTTCTCTATGCCGTTCGAGACCACCAGACCGCCGGTGCCAGTGATCGAACCCAAGAAGATATAAGCCCCACCCGACGCGTTGTTCACCGTCAGGGTCTTGCTGCCGAGGGCGACGGTGCTGGTGAAACCGCCGCCGAGAGCCTTGATCGACGCCCCCGCGGTCGTCCCGGAAATATCGAATGTTCCGCTGCTGACGGTCACACTGGAGGAGCTGGCGATCGATCCGGCGCCGCTCAGCGCCAGCGTGCCGCCCTTGATTGTGGTACCACCAATATAGCTGGCGGCCGAGGTCAGGTTCAGCGTGCCTGCGCCGGTCTTCGTCAGGCTCCCGTAGATAGTGGAGCCCCCGATCCCGTTGGCCACCGTCAGCGTCGTCCCCGAATCCGTCTGGACGGTGCCAGCACCAATGCCGATTTGGAGCACGTGATTCATCGTGAACGACGCGGTCGTCTCCAACGTGCCGCCGCTCAGCGTGAGCCCTCCGCGGTACGACCCGAGGCTTGCATCCTGTGAAATCGCAAGCGTCCCCTGGTGGACGGTCCAGGCGGTCGCTGCGCTAGTCGCACCGGTCAGCGTCCAGGTGCCCGTCCCGGCTTTATCATAGTACGTGAAGCCTTGGTACTGTGCGCCGATCGTGGAAACATCGAAGGTCCCGTTGGCTGCGCCGCCGAGCCGGAACATGCCATTGCCGGTCTGGTCCACGACATTGCCATTGATCGTGGAGCCGCCCCAAATCTCGAGCGAATTATAGCCACCGGTGAAGGTGATGGCATTGACCGGAGCGCCGCTGTTGCCGGAGCCATAGCTACCGGCGTTGATCGTGCCGTTGTTGGTGATGGACAGGTTGCTGCCGATGATGGCAGCGCCGCCCGCACCGGCGCTGTCCCTGAGACGCGTGGGGCCGGGAGAGCCGGCGAGACCGCCAGCCGCACCGCCGCTGCCGGCACCGCCACGGGTGGGATCGCTGGCATTCGCCGTGCCG
>NZ_JBFRFW010000059.1:0-1766 GCF_052115025.1 Bradyrhizobium sp. 2TAF24
CCTCACGCAAACTCGAGGATCAGGGCGTCGACCGCAAGCGTCGCACCAGCCTTGGCATGGATCGCCTTGACCGTGCCGTCGCGCTCGGCGCGCAACACGTTCTGCATCTTCATCGCCTCGACCACCGCCAGCGTCTCGCCGGCCTTGATCTCCTGCCCCTCGGCGACATCGATCGAGATCACGAGGCCCGGCATCGGGCACAACAGCTTCTTGCCGCTGTCGGCGTTGACATTGACCGGCATCAGCCGCGCCGCCTGCGCCTCGCTCGCCGTGAACACGCTGACCGGCACCTCATAGCCCTCGTGGGCGAGACGGAAGCCGTTCGGGATGTGGCGCACCTGCACCGCGATCGCCGCGCCATCGATGGTGCCATGCCACACGCCCTCGCCCGGCTTCCAGGCCGAGACGAGGTGATGCGGCGCGCCGGCCTCGCCATTGCCCTCGACAAAGCGTACCGCGATGGCGTCGCCGTCGCGCGCGACATCGAGCGCAATCTCCGCGCGGTTCAGCCACACCGCGCGACGACGCTCGCGCGACACCGCACGGCCCGGCATCTGGCCGGAGATCCGCCGCTTGCGCTCGCCGAGCACATGGTCGATCGCAGCGCCCACCGCGGCGATGCGGCGCGCGATGYTGCCCTCGGGCTCGCGCGCKGCAAAACCTTGCGGGAACTCCTCGGCGATGAAGCCGGTCGACAAYTCGCCCTTGCGCCAGCGCGGATGGTTCATCAGCGCCGACAGGAACGGGATGTTGTGGCGGATGCCGTCGATGTAGAACGCATCGAGCGCCGCCGACTGCGCCTCGATCGCGGCRATGCGCGACGGCGCGTGAGTGATCAGCTTGGCGATCATCGGATCGTAGAACAGCGAGATCTCSCCGCCCTCCTCGACGCCGGTGTCGTTGCGCACGGTGATGCCGYCGTGGCTGACCTCYGCCGGCGGGCGGTACTTCACGAGGCGGCCGATCGACGGCAGGAAGTTGCGGAACGGATCTTCCGCATACACACGCGATTCCACCGCCCAGCCGRTCATGACGACGTCGCTCTGCTTGAGCGCGAGCTCCTCGCCGGCAGCGACGCAGATCATCTGCTCGACAAGGTCGATGCCGGTGACGAGCTCGGTGACCGGATGCTCGACCTGCAGGCGGGTGTTCATCTCCAGGAAATAGAAGCTCTTGTCCTGGCCGGCGACGAACTCCACCGTGCCGGCGGAGTCGTAGTTGACGGCCCTCGCCAGCGCCACGGCCTGCTCGCCCATCCGGCGCCGCGTCGCCTCATCGAGCAGCGGCGACGGCGCTTCCTCGATCACCTTCTGGTTGCGGCGCTGCACCGAGCATTCGCGTTCGCCGAGATAGATGACGTTGCCATGCTTGTCGCCGAGCACCTGGATCTCGATGTGGCGGGGATCGACGATGAACTTCTCGATGAACACGCGATCGTCGCCGAACGACGCCTTGGCCTCGGCGCGCGCCAGCTTGAATCCTTCAGCCACCTCGGCGCGGCTGTGGGCGATGCGCATGCCCTTGCCGCCGCCGCCGGCGGACGCCTTGATCATCACGGGATAGCCGATCTCGTCGGCGATCTTYACCGCRTGGCTGTCGTCCTCGATGACGCCGAGATAGCCCGGCACGGTCGAGACCTTGGCCTTGGCCGCAGCCTTCTTGGATTCGATCTTGTCGCCCATCGCGGCGATGGCGCCGGGATTGGGGCCGATGAAGGTGACGCCGGCCTCGGCCAGCGCCCGCGGGAACGCCTCGCGCTCGGACAG
>NZ_JBFRFW010000060.1:0-1589 GCF_052115025.1 Bradyrhizobium sp. 2TAF24
AAGCGACGCCGTTGCCGATCGAAACGCTGCCGGCCGACAGCGCCGGGCTGTTCGTGCCTGCGACGATCGAGAGCGCAGTATTGTCGGCGAAGGTCACGGTCTGCGCGACGTTCACGGTCGCCGGCGTCTGGATCGCCAGCGTGCCGGCGATCACGTTCACGTTGCCGCCAAGCGTGTTAGCGCCGCCCGCGCTACCGTTGCCGAACTGCAACCGGCCGCCGGAGACAAGGGTGTCGCCGGTGTAGCTGTTGGTGCCGGTCAGGATCATTGTGCCCGAGCCGATCTGCCGCACTGCGCCGCGGCCGGAGATATTGCCAGCGAAGGTCGAGATGTCCGAGCGATTGAAGGCGAGCGTGTCGTTGTTCAAGACGTCGCCAACGATCGAGCCGCTGGCACCGCCGTTGCCCAGTTGCAGCGTGCCGACCGAAATCATCGTGCCGCCAGTATAGGTATTGTTCGCGGTCAGGATCAGCGTGCCCGCGCCGGTTTTCACGACGTTGCCGGGGCTTGACCCATCCGAAATCGCGCCGCTCTGCGTCACCGTCCGGCCCTTGGCCACGCTGAAGGTCGGATCGCCTCCGACCGTGATGGCGTGCGTGTAGACGCCGCCCTGGGTGAAGGCCAGCGTCGTGCCGTTCAGAAGTGCGAGCGTGCCGCCATTGCCGAGATTGCCATCCGAGGAAATGCTCAGCGTGCCGCCTGCGACCGTCGTGCCGCCCATGTAGCTGTTGCTGCCCGAAAGCGTCAGCGTCCCCGTTCCCAGCTTCAGCAGCGAGCCGTTGCCGGAAATGGTGCCGGAGAAAGTCACCGCGTCGGAGCGGTTGAAGGCGAGCTTTGCGTTGTCGACGACATCGCCGGTGATCGCGCCCGTGAGGCCACCATTGCCGATCTGCAAGACGCCGGCGGAGATCGTGGTGCCGCCGCCATAGGTATTGTTCGCGGTCAGGATCGTGGTGCCAGAGCCGATTTGCTGTACCGCGCCGCTGCCCGTGATATTGCCGGCGAGGGTCATCGTGTTGCTGCGGTTGAAGGCGAGCGTGCCGTTGTTGAGCACATCGCCAAGAATCGAGCCGGTATTCCCACCGTTTCCGAGTTGCAGCGTGCCCGCCGAAATCGTCGTACCGCCCGAATAGGTATTGGTCGCGGTCAGGGTGAGCGTGCCCGCCCCGGCCTTGGTCAGCGACGTGCCGTTCCAGCCTGTCGCGGGATTGGCCGCCTGGTCGGTGAGCGCCGTCCCGACGGTGAAGCTGTCGGTCGGGTTGGCCAGCGTGAAGGTGCCGTGCGCGAGGTTATTGCCGGCGAACCAGCTCAGGCCATACCTGGCGAGATATTGCAGGCTGTCGGCCGATTTGTGGGTGGAGACGGTCAGGTAGTCCACCGTGCCGCTGAAGCCGCCCACGGTGACATTGGCGAAGTCGCCGCTGATGCCGGAGCGGGTGTCGATCAGCACCTTGTCGAGCTGGCTCGCGGTGCTGATGCCGCTGATGTTGAAAGCGACGCCGTTGCCGATCGAAACGCTGCCGGCCGACAGCGCCGGGCTGTTCGTGCCTGCGACGATCGAGAGCGCAGTATTGTCGGCGAAGGTCACG
>NZ_JBFRFW010000061.1:0-1318 GCF_052115025.1 Bradyrhizobium sp. 2TAF24
AGGTTGCTGCCGATGATGGCAGCGCCGCCCGCACCGGCGCTGTCCCTGAGACGCGTGGGGCCGGGAGAGCCGGCGAGACCGCCAGCCGCACCGCCGCTGCCGGCACCGCCACGGGTGGGATCGCTGGCATTCGCCGTGCCGGCACCGCCGTTGCCGCCGCTGATCGTCCCGTTGTTGGAGATGTTCAAATTTGAACCGAAGATACCGGCGCCGCCGCCGCCACCAGCGCTCGATAGATAAAAGACGCTGCCGTCGCCGCCATTGCCGCCGGCGATGACGCCGTTGTTGGTGATGTATCCGCCGGAGCCGATGAGGCCCGCGCCGCCGCCGCCGCCGCTGCCGCTGCCCGACGAAGCGGTGTTGCCCATATGGGTCACATCGATGTTGCCCGAGCCGCCGGCGCCACCGGCGCCGCCCAAGATCGAACCGTTATTGGTGAGGTTGCCTCCCGTGATCAGCCAGCTATCGCCGCCGCCGCCGCCGCCGCCGCCGGTGCCGGTGCTGGTCCCGGTGCCACCGGCTCCGCCGGATCCGCCCGTCCATACTCCACCGTTGACGACGGTGCCGTTTGTCGAATTGGCGAGACCGCCGCCCCCGCCGCCACCGAAGTCACCGTTGGCGCCAGCGCCACCTTGACCGTTACCAAACCCCGCCTGACCCGGGTTGCCCGCGCTGGTCTGGTACACCGCACCGCTGTCGCCGCCGGCGCCGCCCGCGAACGCAGGTCCAGCTTCGAGCGCCAGCGCGAGCAGGCCGACCAGCGCTGTCGATCCGAGCAGCGCCCGCCGCCGCGCCATGGCGACATGCAACCGGGAGGCGCGCGCGTGATGTCGGGAGGTCCGGGAAATGTTGTGCATGGCGAGCAGGCCGCTCCAATTTCACTCAAATGGGCAGAAATGTGATCAGGTCCGGTTTACCTGCCTCCACGCCAGAATTGCGTTCCAATGCGCCCGCGCGTTGTAAATGCATGTAAGGTCACAGCCCGCATGCAAGCGCGCTCACTTGCAAGCGAGTTCACTTGGAAGCGAGTTCACTTGGACGCGAGTTCACTTGGGCCCGCGATGACTGCTCCTGCCTTGCTGGGTGTCTTGTTGCGCGTGGAGGCGCCGACGGCGCAGATGCCTGTTGCGCCAGCCGACAACGAAAACGTGCCTTGACAAGCGCATACAAAAAAACCTGCGCTCCTCGCAGGCCGATGGCCTCGAGGAGCGCAGGTCGTTGTCGTGATCGCGTTACCAGCCGTAGCGGACGACGCCCTTGCCGGCGTAGGAGCGTGTGACGTTCGAGAACTCGCCCTCGAAGGTCGCCGCAGCCGACC
>NZ_JBFRFW010000062.1:0-1260 GCF_052115025.1 Bradyrhizobium sp. 2TAF24
TGTTCAGTCCGGGGACATCACCGACGGGTGTTCGGAGACATAGCCGACACATCACAATACATGGACAGGCTGTTAGGGAGTCGGTCCATGCCATGGCGCAAGGTGTCGGTGATGGAGCAACGACGGGAGTTTGTCCGGCTCGCGATGCAGGAAGGGGCGAACCGGCGTGAGCTGTGCCGGCGGTTCGGGATCCACCCGGATACCGGGTACAAGTGGCTGCGGCGCTGGCAGACAAATCAAGAGCTTGCGGACTGCTCGCGCCGCCCGCACGCGAGTCCGAAGAGGATGGACCAGGAGGTCGAGGAGCGGATTCTTGCGATCCGCGATGCCCATCCGGCATGGGGTGCTCGCAAGATTGCCCGCCGTCTGGAGTGCGCAGGTAGCAGAGTTCCGGCCTTCTCGACGGTGCACCAGATCCTGCAGCGACACGGGCGCGTCCAGGCTCCTGCGGGCGGTCCTGCGGCCAGCCAACGTTTCGAGAAGCCCGCGCCGAACCTGTTGTGGCAGATGGACTTCAAGGGCTGGGTGCGGCTCGGCAACAATGCCTTGTGCCATCCGCTGACGGTGGTCGACGACCACTCACGCTATGATCTGTGCCTGCAGGCTTGCGCCGACCAACGCGGCGAGACGGTGCGAGACCGGCTGGAGCTGATCTTTCGCACATATGGCCTGCCTGAAGCCTTCTTCGTCGACAATGGCACGCCCTGGGGCGATCCGTCCGGGGAGCGTTGGACGCGGTTTGCAGTCTGGCTGCTCAAGCTCGGCATCGATGTCATTCACAGTCGTCCATACCATCCGCAAAGCCGTGGCAAGAACGAGCGCTTCCATCGCACCCTCAAAGCCGAAGTATTTGCGCTGCGCCGCTTCCACGATCTCGCCGAGACCCAGCGCGCCTTCGATGCCTGGCGCGAGATCTACAATTTCGAGCGACCGCACGAGGCCCTCGGGCAGCAGGTGCCGGCCAGTCGCTATCGGCCAAGCCTGCGCCGGATGCCCGAGCACCTGCCGGAGCCAGAATACAGCAGCGACGAGATCGTGCGGAGCGTGTCCTCCACCAAGGCTTATGTCAGCTTCAAGGGCCGCCTCTGGAAGGTGCCACAAGCCTTTCGAGGCGAGCGCCTGGCCATCAGGCCGATCGCGGCTGACGGGCAATACGGCGTGTTCTTCGCTGCCCATCAGGTCGCCACCATCGACTTGACGGGCTCAAAAAGTGTCGGTGATGTCTCCGAACGGGTGTCGGCCATGTCCCCGGACTGAACA
>NZ_JBFRFW010000063.1:0-1193 GCF_052115025.1 Bradyrhizobium sp. 2TAF24
GCTTACTCGATGATCGAGGCGACGACGCCCGAGCCGACGGTGCGGCCGCCTTCGCGGATCGCGAAGCGCAGCTTCTCTTCCATCGCGATCGGCACGATCAGGTGCACTTCCATCGCGATGTTGTCGCCCGGCATCACCATCTCGGTGCCTTCCGGCAGGTGCACCACACCGGTCACGTCGGTGGTGCGGAAGTAGAACTGCGGACGGTAGTTGGTGAAGAACGGCGTGTGGCGACCACCCTCTTCCTTGGTCAGAATATACGCCTCGGCCTTGAACTTGGTGTGCGGCTTCACCGAGCCCGGCTTGCACAGCACCTGGCCGCGCTCGACGTCCTCGCGCTTGGTGCCGCGCAGCAGCGCGCCGATGTTGTCGCCCGCCTGGCCCTGGTCGAGCAGCTTGCGGAACATTTCGACGCCCGTCACCGTCGTCTTCTGCGTCGCCTTCAGGCCGACGATCTCGATTTCCTCGCCGACCTTGACGATGCCGCGCTCGACACGCCCGGTCACCACGGTGCCGCGACCCGAGATCGAGAACACGTCTTCAACCGGCATCAGGAACGGCTGGTCGACCGGACGCGCCGGCTGCGGAATGTTTTCGTCCACCGCCTTCATCAGCTCGAGAATGGCGTCGTGCCCAAGCTTCGGATTCGAGTTCTCAAGCGCCGCCAGCGCCGAGCCCTTGATGATCGGAATGTCGTCGCCCGGGAAGTCGTACTTCGACAGCAGCTCACGGACTTCCATCTCAACGAGCTCGAGCAGCTCAGGATCGTCGACCATGTCGCACTTGTTCAGGAACACGACGATCGCGGGAACGCCGACCTGGCGTGCCAGCAGGATGTGCTCGCGGGTCTGCGGCATCGGGCCGTCGGCCGCCGACACCACCAGGATCGCGCCGTCCATCTGCGCCGCACCGGTGATCATGTTCTTCACGTAGTCCGCGTGCCCGGGGCAGTCGACGTGCGCGTAGTGGCGGTTCTGCGTCTCGTACTCAACGTGCGCCGTCGAGATCGTGATGCCGCGCGCCTTCTCTTCAGGCGCCTTGTCGATCTGGTCGTACGCCGTGAACGTCGCGCCGCCAGTCTCCGCCAACACCTTCGTGATCGCCGCAGTCAGCGACGTCTTGCCATGGTCAACGTGACCGATGGTCCCGATGTTGCAGTGCGGCTTATTACGCTCAAACTTCTCTTTGGCCAT
>NZ_JBFRFW010000064.1:0-1064 GCF_052115025.1 Bradyrhizobium sp. 2TAF24
TTGAGCTGGCCGTTGTTCTGCACCCAGCCGCCGCTCGATGCGTCGATGACCGCGCCGCTGTCGACCCGGACGTTGCCATAGGCCGTCAGCCTGACGTTGCCGCCGTTGGTGAGCGTGGGTGAGATATCGCTGTTGTCGGTGAGATCGTTGACCCACAGGCCGCGGGTGTCGATCACGCTGCCGGAATGCAGCTCGACGTCGCCGCTGAAGACGGTGTTCCCTCCAAGCGCGCCGTTGATGGTCACGGAGCCAGCCCGCGCCACCAGCGCGCCGTCGATCGAGATGCCGCCGCCGGCGAGAGCGATATTGGAGTTGAGGGTGATCGAGCCGCCCGGCGCGACCTGCAGCTTCGCACCACCCACGACGCTGATCGCCGGCGATACCGCCTTGCTGACCGGATCGGTGACGCCGCCTCCGGCATTGATGGTGATGCTGCCATAGCCGGCCTTGTCGAGCAGGTCGGCCGRCAGATAGACCGTCTGCTGCCACGGCGCCGGCAGCGCMGCCGTCGCGCTCGGCAGATCCGGCGGCGTCACYGACGGTGCGATCACCACACTGGCGGGAACGATGAGCCCATCGGAGGTGCCGATGGTCAGCGCGCCACTGGCAGGCAGCGTGTTGGCGGTGCGCTGATAGGGGCCGCTGACCGTGGTGGCGATGACGGTGGCGTCGACTTCGGCGGCGGACGCGATCACGGTCAGGGCGCCGGCGGAGCGGCCTTCGAGATAGGCCGACTGGTAGCGCGAGGTCGGGAACAGCGTGTCCGTATAGAACTCGGTGACGCCCCAGTGRGCGTGGTTCACCGTGAAGCCGACGCCAACAGAYACATAGGTCAGGTCGGCAGGTGCGTGATTGATGTCGTAGATGCGGCCATCGGAGGCCACCAGCCAGGTGACGGGCACATAGCCGGCCTGGTGGGCGAGCGAGCCCCCGGCAATATTGATCGTCGCGCCCGGACGCAGCACGACATCGCCCGACGCGTAGGTCGTCACGGAGCCGCCGGTGGTCAGGCGCTGGTCGATCGGCCGGATGGTCTGCCCGAGCCACCCCGACACCTCCAGCAG
>NZ_JBFRFW010000065.1:0-923 GCF_052115025.1 Bradyrhizobium sp. 2TAF24
TGTCGCCCACGGCGGGCCCGGCCACCGGCGGCACCTCGGTGGTGATCACCGGCACCAATCTGACAGGGGCGACCGGTGCCGCGGGCGTCAAGTTCGGCACCACCAATGCCACCAGCTATGTCGTCAACAGCGCCACCCAGATCACAGCGGTCGCGCCGGCCGGAACGGGCACGGTCGATGTCACRGTGACCACGGCAGGCGGCACCAGTGCGACCGGCGCCGCTGATCAATACACCTATGTTGCGGCGCCGACCGTCTCGTCCGTCAGCCCGACCAGCGGTCCGGGCAGCGGCGGAACGACCGTGACCATCACCGGCACGAACTTCACCGGTGCGAGCGCAGTCGCATTCGGCGGGACCGCTGCCGCAGGATTCTCCGTTGTCAGCGCGACGCAGATCACGGCCACCGCCCCTGCGGGGAGCGGCACCGTGGACATCCGCGTGACGACGCTCGGCGGCACCAGCGCGACCAGCGCCGCTGACCAGTTCACCTACATTCCGGCGCCGACCGTCACAACGATCAGTCCGACCAGCGGGCCGACCGCGGGTGGCACGACGCTGACCATCACCGGCACCAACTTCACCGGAGTGACGGCCGTCAAGTTCGGCGCGACCAATGCGACGAGCTTCTCCTTCGTCAACGCAACCTCGATCACGGCCACCGCCCCCGCCGGCACCGGTACCGTCGATGTCACCGTCACCACCCCCGGCGGCACCAGCGCGACGGGCGCAGGCGATCAATACACCTATGTCGCGGCACCGACGGTCACCGCGGTGTCGCCCACGGCGGGCCCGGCCACCGGCGGCACCTCGGTGGTGATCACCGGCACCAATCTGACAGGGGCGACCGGTGCCGCGGGCGTCAAGTTCGGCACCACCAATGCCACCAGCTATGTCGTCAACAGCGCCACCCAGATCACAGCG
>NZ_JBFRFW010000066.1:0-920 GCF_052115025.1 Bradyrhizobium sp. 2TAF24
CTCGGCCAGATCACCTTCGGCAATCCGAGCAATCCGTCGGCGACGGGGGCCATCAACCTGCTGCCGGGCAGCATCACGTCGGTGTCGGCGGGCGGCACGCTGATCCCCTATGGCGCGCCGCTCGGCAACACCGACTGGATCTACGGCACCGACAGCAGCGGCGGGCCGATCGCGCTGGATGCGCCGCCGGCCAAGACGATCTCGTTCTATGGCAAGGCGCTGACCGTGGCGGGCGCGACCGGCGGGACGGCCGCCGCACGTATCGACGAGTCTGGCGGCGGCGATCTCTATGGCGCACAGTTCGTCGGCGGCGCCGGGGGCTCGGTCGATACGCTCAACGGCACCCAGACATTTGCGATCCTGCCGAGCCTCGGCAATCGCTATGCGCCGCGCGATCCGCTGATGCAGCTCAGTGATCCGACGCAGATGGCATCAGCGCCGATCGGCCTGCAGGTCGGCCAGCAGGTTTATCTCAGCAGCATCCCCGGACTGCCAGCCGGCACCTACACTTTGCTGCCGGGGCGCTACGCCTTGCTGCCCGGTGCCTACAAGCTCACCGTGGCGGCGAGCCAGACCACCGCTGCCGGGCTCGTGACTGGCGCGCTGCGCAATGGCTCCTACCAGGTGGTGGGCTATGGCACGGTTGCCAATACCAACCTGCGCGACGCACTGCCGTCGCTCTATACCGTCACGCCGGGCGCGGTGGTGCGCCAGCAGTCGCAGTACAACGAGACCACGATCAGCCAGTTCTTCGCATCCCGGGCGGCCGCAAGCGGCATCGCCGCGCCGTATCTGCCGATCGATGCCGGCCAACTCGTGATCAATGTCATCAACAGCCTGTCGCTGCCAGCGGCTGGTGGCTTCGGGAATTTCACCACCCCGGCAGGCGGCCGCGGCGGGCAGGTCGATATCGTGGCGTC
>NZ_JBFRFW010000067.1:0-914 GCF_052115025.1 Bradyrhizobium sp. 2TAF24
TTGTTGGTGACCGTGCCGCCGTTGAGCACATTGAACGACAGGCCCAGCTTGCTCGAATCGCTGCTGGTCGTGATGTAGACCGACGTGCCGGCCGCAAGCACGGCCTGGCCGCCCGGCGTGACGATGCTGCCGTTGTTCTGCACATTGGCGCCGAACAGAAACGCATTGCCGCCCGCCTTCGTCGCCGAGAGCGGCGGCGCGGTGACGATCACCGCGCCGGCCTCAACAATGACGTCGCCGGTCGGGCCGCTGCCGTTGCTGAAGATCGGCGCCTGCAGATTGCCTGTGCTGTCCAAAGGAGAGCGATTGAACAGCCCGGCCTGGAACTGCTTGTCCGCGATGTTGAGCGTCGACGCCACCAGCGAGCCGACATTGACCTGGCTGGCGCCGCCGAAAATGATGCCGTTCTGGTTGATCAGCAGCACCTGGCCATCGGCCCTGATGTTGCCGAGAATCTGGCTCGGACCGACATTACCGACGACGCGGTTGAGCGCGACCCAGCTGCCGTTGCCGTGCTGGTTGAACACAACGTCGGTCTGCGCGCCGACATTGAAGCTCTGCCAGTTGAGGATCGCCTGCGACGCGGTCTGGTTGATCCCGACGCTGGTGCGCCCGTTGACGATCGCCTGTGTCGGCAGACTGGCGCCGCTCCACAGCCCGGATTTCGGGTCAGACGCGCCCGGCGCGACCTGCAGCCCGCCCGGCGCAAGGCCGTTGGGTACCACCTGCGGCAGCGTCCGCGACGTGCCGGCCGTCTGCGCGGCACTGCGGGCCGCGGCCTGCGTCGCCTGCATGGCCTGGATCGCCTGGGTCGCCCGCATCAGCGCACTCGAGCCGTTGGCCGCCGCGGCCGCCGCCTGCTGAGCCGCCGCGCTCGCGGCATCCGACGCATAGCTCGGCGCCGCGATCGTCGG
>NZ_JBFRFW010000068.1:0-914 GCF_052115025.1 Bradyrhizobium sp. 2TAF24
TTGTTGGTGACCGTGCCGCCGTTGAGCACATTGAACGACAGGCCCAGCTTGCTCGAATCGCTGCTGGTCGTGATGTAGACCGACGTGCCGGCCGCAAGCACGGCCTGGCCGCCCGGCGTGACGATGCTGCCGTTGTTCTGCACATTGGCACCGAACAGGAAGACATTGCCGCCCGCCTTCGTCGCCGACACCGGCGGCGCGGTGACAATCACCGCGCCGGCTTCGACGGCGACGTCACCGGTCGGGCCGCTGCTATTGCTGAAGATCGGCGCCTGCAGATTGCCGGAACTGTCCAGCGACGTATAGTTGAGCAGCCTGGCCTGGAACTGCTTGTCGGTGACGTTGAGCGTCGAGGCCACCAGCGAGCCGACATAGATCTGGCTGGCGCCGCCGAAGATGATGCCGTTCTGGTTGATCAGCAGCACCTGGCCATCGGCCCTGATGTTGCCGAGGATCTGGCTGGGATTGACATCGCCGATGACACGGTTGAGCGCAACCCAGTTGCCGTTGCCGTGCTGGTCGAACACGACGTCGGTGCGCGCGCCGACGTTGAAGGTCTGCCAGTTGAGGATCGCCTGCGATGCGGTCTGGTTGATGAGGACGCCGGTCCGCCCATTCGTGGTGGCCTGGACCGGCAGACTGGCGCCGCTCCACAGCCCGGATTTCGGGTCGGACGCGCCCGGCGCGACCTGCAGCCCGCCCGGCGCAAGGCCGTTGGGCACCACTTGCGGTCGCGTCCGCGACGTGCCGGCCGTCTGCGCGGCGCTGCGGGCCGCGGCCTGCGTCGCCTGCATGGCCTGGATCGCCTGGGTCGCCCGCATCAGCGCACTCGAGCCGTTGGCCGCCGCGGCCGCCGCCTGCTGAGCCGCCGCGCTCGCGGCATCCGACGCATAGCTCGGCGCCGCGATCGTCGG
>NZ_JBFRFW010000069.1:0-902 GCF_052115025.1 Bradyrhizobium sp. 2TAF24
GACGCCACGATATCGACCTGCCCGCCGCGGCCGCCTGCCGGGGTGGTGAAATTCCCGAAGCCACCAGCCGCTGGCAGCGACAGGCTGTTGATGACATTGATCACGAGTTGGCCGGCATCGATCGGCAGATACGGCGCGGCGATGCCGCTCGCGGCCGCCCGGGATGCGAAGAACTGGCTGATCGTGGTCTCGTTGTACTGCGACTGCTGGCGCACCACCGCGCCCGGCGTGACGGTATAGAGCGACGGCAGTGCATCGCGCAGGTTGGTATTGGCAACCGTGCCATAGCCCACCACCTGGTAGGAGCCATTGCGCAGTGCACCGGTCACGAGCCCGGTGGCGGTGGTCTGGCTCGCCGCCACGGTGAGCTTGTAGGCACCGGGCAGCAAGGCGTAGTGCCCCGGCAGCAAGGTGTAGGTGCCGGCCGGCAGCCCGGGGATGCTGCTGAGATAAACCTGCTGGCCGACCTGCAGGCCGACCGGCGCTGATGCCATCTGCGTCGGATCGCTGAGCTGCATCAGCGGATCGCGCGGCGCATAGTGATTGCCGAGGCTCGGCAGGATCGCGAAGGTCTGGGCGCCGTTGAGCGTATCGACCGAGCCGCCGGCACCGGTCACGAACTGTGCGCCATAGATGTCGCCGCCGCCGGATTCATCGATCTGTGCGGCAGACGCCACCGTCAGCGCCTTGCCATAGAACGAGACCGTCTTGGCCGGCGGCGCACTCAGCGCACGTGGCCTGCCGCTGCTGTCAGTGCCGTAGATCCAGTCGGTGTTGCCGAGCGGCGCGCCATAGGGGATCAGCGTGCCGCCCGCCGACACCGACGTGATGCTGCCCGGCAGCAGGTTGATGGCCCCCGTCGCCGACGGATTGCTCGGATTGCCGAAGGTGATCTGGCCGAG
>NZ_JBFRFW010000070.1:0-845 GCF_052115025.1 Bradyrhizobium sp. 2TAF24
TTCAATGTGCTCAACGGCGGCACGGTCACCAACAACGGGCTGGTTGCGTCGCCGACCGGCAACATCACGCTGATCGGCATGGACCTCGAGCAGTCCGGCGTGCTGGTGGCGACCACGTCGGTCAACCAGGCCGGCTCGATCCTGCTGTCCGCTGAGCAGGGTTTGGCGATCGTGAATGGTATTAAGAATAGCGCCTACGTGGCCACTGCGGTGCCCGCCCAGACCGGCACGGTGCGGCTCGCGGGCGGCAGCCTAACCGCGGTGCTGCCCGAGGAGGACGGGCAGACCGCGAAGGACACCCAGGCCCAGGCGCAGTCGCAGATCACGGTCGGGGGCCGCTTTGTCAACGTGCAGTCGCAGGCCGCGATCATCGCGCCGTCCGGGCGTGTGATGCTGGAGGCGTCGAGCCACGGCGATCAGCTCTATCGGCTGGACAATCCAGCGGCAGGCATCAACGTCAACTCCACGCGCGATGGCGCGCGCGTGCTGGTCGACAGCAATGCGCTGATCGACGTGTCGGGATTGGCGGCGGTGCCGGCCGCAGCGTCGAGTGATGTTGTGCAAGTGACCGTGCGTGCCAACGAGCTGCGCGACTCGCCGCTGCAGCGTGGCGGCGTGCTCAACAGTAAGGACGTGTGGGTCAATACCTACGAACTCAATCCGGTGGGCGTGGACCGCACCTATACCGCGGGCGGTCTGCTGGAGGTGTCGGGGTGGCTCGGGCAGACCATCCGGCCGATCGACCAGCGCCTGACCACCGGCGGCTCCGTGACGACCTACGCGTCGGGCGATGTCGTGCTGCGTCCGGGCGCGACGATCAATATTGCCGGGGGCTCGCTCGCCCA
>NZ_JBFRFW010000071.1:0-845 GCF_052115025.1 Bradyrhizobium sp. 2TAF24
TTCAATGTGCTCAACGGCGGCACGGTCACCAACAACGGGCTGGTTTCAATGTGCTCAACGGCGGCACGGTCACCAACAACGGGCTGGTTGCGTCGCCGACCGGCAACATCACGCTGATCGGCATGGACCTCGAGCAGTCCGGCGTGCTGGTGGCGACCACGTCGGTCAACCAGGCCGGCTCGATCCTGCTGTCTGCGCAGCAGGGGCTGCAAAAACTGAACGGCTTCGACAGCAACAACCAGACGTACTATGCGGTGCCCACCCAGACCGGCACGGTGCGGCTCGCGGGCGGCAGCCTCACCGCGGTGCTGCCCGAGGAGGACGGGCAGACCGCGAAGGACACCCAGACCCAGGCGCAGTCGCAGATCACGGTCGGGGGCGGCTTTGTCAACGTGCAGTCGCAGGCCGCGATCATCGCGCCGTCCGGGCGTGTGGTGCTGGAGGCGTCGAGCCATGGCGACCAGCTCTATCTGCAAGACAATCCCACGGCTAAGATCAATGTGAACTCCAATCGCGATGGCGCGCGCGTACTGGTCGACAGCAATGCGCTGATCGACGTGTCGGGATTGGCGGCGGTGCCGGCCGCAGCGTCGAGTGACGTTGTGCAAGTGACCGTGCGTGCCAACGAGCTGCGCGACTCGCCGCTGCAGCGCGGCGGCGTGCTCAACAGTAAGGACGTGTGGGTCAATACCTACGAACTCAATCCGGTGGGCGTGGACCGCACCTATACCGCGGGCGGCCTGCTGGAGGTGTCGGGGTGGCTCGGGCAGACCATCCGGCCGATCGACCAGCGCCTGACCACCGGCGGCTCCGTGACGACCTACGCGTCGGGCGATGTCGTGCTG
>NZ_JBFRFW010000072.1:0-812 GCF_052115025.1 Bradyrhizobium sp. 2TAF24
AGCCAGGTGGCGAGCAGCGGGAAGAGAATAAGGATGACGAGGCGGATCAGGTCGGTGATCACGAAGGGCAGCACGCCGACGAAGATCGTCGACATGTTGACGTCCTTGATCACGCTCTTGATCACGAACACGTTCATGCCGACCGGCGGGTGGATCAGGCCGAGCTCGACCGTCATCACGATGATCACGCCGAACCAGATCGGATCGAAGCCCAATGCCGTCACCACCGGGAACACGATCGGCACGGTCAGGATGATCATCGCCATGGCGTCCATCAGGCAGCCGAGCACGAGATACATCAGAAGGATCAGCGCCAGCACGCCGTAGGCGCCGATGCCGAGGCCGGTCAGGAACGTGGTGACATGCTGCGGCGTCTGGGTGATGGTCAGGAAGTAGCCGAAGCACAGCGCGCCGATCAGCACCGTGAACACGGCGGCCGCGGTGCGCGTCGCCTGCAGCAGCGACTGCAGGATGCCCTGCCCGTTGAGCTTGCCGCGCGCGATGCCGATCACAAACGCGCCGACCGCGCCGACCGCGCCCGCTTCCGTCGGGATGAACAGCCCCCCATAGAGCCCGCCGATCACGAACACGAACAGCAGCAGCGGCGACCACACGTCGCGCAGCGCTGTGGTGCGTTCCGCCCAGCTGCTCTTGGGGCCAGCGGGCAGGAAGCCAGGGCGCACCCGGCCGATGATGGCGATGGTGATCATGTGCATGGCGATCGCCAGCAGGCCCGGAATGATGCCGGCAACGAACAGCTTGCCGATGTCCTGCTGGGTGATGATACCGTACACGGCGAGCACCGTCGACGG
>NZ_JBFRFW010000073.1:0-812 GCF_052115025.1 Bradyrhizobium sp. 2TAF24
AGCCAGGTGGCGAGCAGCGGGAAGAGAATAAGGATGACGAGGCGGATCAGGTCGGTGATCACGAAGGGCAGCACGCCGACGAAGATCGTCGACATGTTGACGTCCTTGATCACGCTCTTGATCACGAACACGTTCATGCCGACCGGCGGATGGATCAGGCCGAGCTCGACCGTCATCACGATGATCACGCCGAACCAGATCGGATCGAAGCCCAATGCCGTGACCACCGGGAACACGATCGGCACGGTCAGGATGATCATCGCCATGGCGTCCATCAGGCAGCCGAGCACGAGATACATCAGAAGGATCAGCGCCAGCACGCCGTAGGCGCCGATGCCGAGGCCGGTCAGGAACGTGGTGACGTGCTGCGGCGTCTGGGTGATGGTGAGAAAGTAACCGAAGCACAGCGCGCCGATCAGCACGGTGAACACCGCCGCCGCCGTGCGCGTCGCCTGCAGCAGCGACTGCAGGATGCCCTGGCCGTTGAGCTTGCCACGCGCAACGCCGATGACAAACGCGCCGACTGCGCCGACCGCGCCCGCTTCCGTCGGGATGAACAGGCCGCCATAGAGCCCGCCGATCACGAACACGAACAGCAGCAGCGGCGACCACACGTCGCGCAACGCTGTGGTGCGTTCCGCCCAGCTGCTCTTGGGGCCGGCCGGCAGGAAGCCAGGGCGCACCCGGCCGATGATGGCGATGGTGATCATGTGCATGGCGATCGCCAGCAGGCCCGGAATGATGCCGGCAACGAACAGCTTGCCGATGTCCTGCTGGGTGATGATACCGTACACGGCGAGCACCGTCGACGG
>NZ_JBFRFW010000074.1:0-688 GCF_052115025.1 Bradyrhizobium sp. 2TAF24
TAGCCCGGCACGGTCGAGACCTTGGCCTTGGCCGCAGCCTTCTTGGATTCGATCTTGTCGCCCATCGCGGCGATGGCGCCGGGATTGGGGCCGATGAAGGTGACGCCGGCCTCGGCCAGCGCCCGCGGGAACGCCTCGCGCTCGGACAGAAAGCCATAGCCGGGATGCACCGCCTCAGCGCCCGTCCTGCGGCAGGCCTCGACGATGCGGTCGATCAGCAGATAGCTCTCGGCCGCCGGCGGCGGACCGATCAGGATGGCTTCATCCGCCATCTCGACATGCACCGCGTTGCGGTCGGCCTCGGAATACACCGCCACCGTCGCGATCCCCATGCGACGGGCTGTCTTGATCACACGGCAGGCGATTTCGCCACGGTTGGCGATCAGGATTTTCTTGAACATGGTCACAGCGGCAGATTGTCGTGTTTTTTCATGGGCGTCTCGACCTTCTTGTCCCTGAGCATGGCGAGGGCCCGGGCGATGCGCTTGCGGGTCGAGTGCGGCATGATCACGTCGTCGATGTAGCCGCGCTCGGCGGCGACGAACGGCGACAGGAAGCGGTCCTCGTACTCTTTCGTGCGCGCGGCGATCTTCTCCGCGTCGCCGATGTCCTGGCGGAAGATGATTTCGACCGCGCCCTTGGCGCCCATCACCGCGATCTGCGCCGTCGGCCAGGCATAGTTGATGTC
>NZ_JBFRFW010000075.1:0-614 GCF_052115025.1 Bradyrhizobium sp. 2TAF24
GGCAGGAAGCCAGGGCGCACCCGGCCGATGATGGCGATGGTGATCATGTGCATGGCGATCGCCAGCAGGCCCGGAATGATGCCGGCAACGAACAGCTTGCCGATGTCCTGCTGGGTGATGATACCGTACACGGCGAGCACCGTCGACGGCGGCAGCATSGCGCCGAGCGTGCCGCCGACCGCGATGACGCCGGTGGCGAACGACTGCGGATAGTTGAAGCGCCGCATCTCGGGATAGGCCACCGCCGAGAACGTCGCGGCGGTCGCCACCGACGAGCCGGAGATCGCGGCGAAGCCGCCGCAGGCGGCGATGGTGGCAATGCCGAGGCCGCCGCGCCAGTGGCCGACGAAGGTGTTGGCGGCGCGGAACAATTCGCGGCTGATGCCGGACACCGACACGAAGGCGCCCATCAGCAGGAACATCGGGATGACGCCGAAGGTGTAGTCGGTGACCGTGCGCATGGTGGTCTGGCCGACGAGCTTGAGCGCCGGGCCAAAGCCAGTCAGGTAGCCGAAGCCGGTGACGCCGACGAGGCCCATGGCCATGCCGACCGGCACGCGCAGCAGCATCAGAACGAACAGGGTGACGAAGCCGAGGACGGCGACGGTTTCAGG
>NZ_JBFRFW010000076.1:0-492 GCF_052115025.1 Bradyrhizobium sp. 2TAF24
GGATGTGACAAAGGAGCGTGGATGAAATTTAGAAAGCAGCTCGCACGGAAACTGGCACTCGAATCTTCGCTTGGGCGCAGTATCACCTTTTTTATCGTGACATTGCTGCTGGCAGGGGTGGCGACCACCACCTGGACGCTGACCCGCTCCTGGGAGCGCGCGGTCGAGGATATTGAGCGCGATGCGGTTAACCTATCGATCTCGCAGGCGCGGCAAGCGGAAGATACCTTTCTTCAGGCGGAGTTGGTGCTGCGCGACAYTCGCCGTAATCTGCCGGTCGAGAACGTTGACCAGATCAATGCACCACAGTTTGATATCTATCTCGCCGATCTGAAATCCCGCCTGCCGCAGCTGCATGGTCTGATGGTCTATGACGCTCAGGGCAATATGAAATCGACGTCGTTTGGCAAAATCCCGGTGATGTCGAACAACAGCGACCGCGAATATTTTATCTATCATCGCCGTAATGGTCACGGTAGCGTGCACATTGGT
>NZ_JBFRFW010000077.1:0-485 GCF_052115025.1 Bradyrhizobium sp. 2TAF24
GGAGGAGCGCGGCACGCGCGTCTCGAACCATGAGGCAGCTGCGTCACGGGCCTCATCCTTCGAGACGGCGCGATGCGCCTCCTCAGGATGAGGAGTGAGGCCTGGACAGAGAATGGATCGGATGTTCGCACGTGTTATCCCCTGCCGCGCGCCTCTCTCCCCTCATGGTGAGGAGCGCGGCACGCGCGTCTCGAACCATGAGGCGGCTGCGTCGCGGGCCTCATCCTTCGAGACGGCGCGATGCGCCTCCTCAGGATGAGGAGTGAGGCCTGGACAGAGAATGGATCGGATGTTCGCACGTGTTATCCCCTGCCGCGCGCACCTCTCTTCTCATGGTGAGGAGCGCGGCACGCGCGTCTCGAACCATGAGGCAGCTGCGTCACGGGCCTCATCCTTCGAGACGGCGCGATGCGCCTCCTCAGGATGAGGAGTGAGGCCTGGACAGAGAATGGATCGGATGTTCGCACGTGTTATCCCCTGCCGCG
>NZ_JBFRFW010000078.1:0-458 GCF_052115025.1 Bradyrhizobium sp. 2TAF24
TCATTACGCCATTCGTGCAGGTCGGAACTTACCCGACAAGGAATTTCGCTACCTTAGGACCGTTATAGTTACGGCCGCCGTTTACCGGGRCTTCRATCAAGAGCTTCACCTTGCGGTTGACCCCATCAWTTAAYCTTCCGGCACCGGGCAGGCGTCACACCSTATACGTCCACTTTCGTGTTTGCACAGTGCTGTGTTTTTAATAAACAGTTGCAGCCAGCTGGTATCTTCGACTGGTTTCAGCTCCGCGAGCAAGTCGCTTCACCTACGCACCAGCGTGCCTTCTCCCGAAGTTACGGSRSCATTTTGCCKAGTTCCTTMACCMGAGTTCTCTCAAGCGCCTTGGTATTCTCTACCTGACCACCTGTGTCGGTTTGGGGTACGATTTCGTGTTACCTGATGCTTAGAGGCTTTTCCTGGAAGCAGGGCATTTGTCACTTCAGCACCGTGGTGCCTCG
>NZ_JBFRFW010000079.1:0-442 GCF_052115025.1 Bradyrhizobium sp. 2TAF24
GAACAGGCTAATCTGCGCCAGATCGCCGAAGGGCATTACCGGCAGAAATCGCGTGCGGAGGTGTTCGGCACTGGTTACTGCGTGCAAAGCCTGGAGGCGGCGCTTTGGTGCTTCGCTCACGGGGAGAGTTTCGAAGAGACGATCCTGCTGGCGACCAACCTTGGCGATGATGCGGATACCACTGCGGCGATTGCCGGGCAGCTTGCTGGTGCCTGGTACGGCGTGGAGGGGATCCCGCACCGCTGGCGGGAGAAGCTGTGGCAATGCGATGAGATCGCAACGCTTGCCGGTCAGCTACTCAGTAAGTCAGCGTGAAGCAAAACCCCCTCATCACGAGGGGGTTTTTATTGCGCTTACTCTTTCGGATCTTTTCCGGCGAGCAGCTTGTCCAGTTCGTCGCCGCCAACGTGGCGGAAATCCTGGCCTTTAACGAAGTAGAAGA
>NZ_JBFRFW010000080.1:0-401 GCF_052115025.1 Bradyrhizobium sp. 2TAF24
TTCACCGGCGCGACGGGCGTCGTCACGATCGGCGGTACGGCAGCGACGTCGGTCACGGTCGTGTCCTCCACGTCGATCACGGCGGTAACGCCGGCCGGCACGGCGGGGAGCGCGAGCGTCCTCGTGACGACGGCGGGCGGGACGAACGCCGCGAACACGCTCTTCTCCTATGTCGCGGCGCCGACGGTGACGGCGATCTCGCCGAGCACCGGCCCAACATCTGGCGGCACCAGCGTCACCATCACCGGCACCAACTTCACCGGCGCGACGGGCGTCACGATCGGCGGTACGGCAGCGACGTCGGTCACGGTCGTGTCCTCCACGTCGATCACGGCGGTAACGCCGGCCGGCACGGCGGGGAGCGCGAGCGTCCTCGTGACGACGGCGGGCGGGACGAACGC
>NZ_JBFRFW010000081.1:0-398 GCF_052115025.1 Bradyrhizobium sp. 2TAF24
GGCGACCTGTCGGTGTATCAGCTCGGCCGCATCCGCACCGAGGCCGGCGGCGACATCAACATCCTGGCGCCGGGCGGCAGCGTGACGCTCGGCATCGAGAACCAGACGCCGGATCTCACCGGSCAGGTCGAYACCGCGCGGCCGGGCGTGCTSACSCTGCGCGGCGGCAGCGTCARCACCTACAGCGACCGCGAYGTCATCGTGGCGCAGTCGCGGGTGTTCACCGAGCTCGGCGGCGACATCCTGATGTTCTCGATGAACGGCGACCTCAATGCCGGCAAGGGCAAGAAGACCTCGCTCGTCACCTCGCCGCCGCAGTTCACGGTCGATCGCTATGGCAACGTCACCAAGGCGCCGGTGACGCCGCAGACCGGCGCCGGCATCGCCACGCTGATCGG
>NZ_JBFRFW010000082.1:0-396 GCF_052115025.1 Bradyrhizobium sp. 2TAF24
ATTGTTCACCTCGGTGCCGAGCAGCGCGACGAAGCCGCCGCCGGCCGTGACCGACGTCGGCGGATTGGTCGTCAGCAGCGCCCCCTTCTCGACGACGACGCGGCCGCCCGCGCCGGAGAAGCTCGGCGTATAGCTGACGCCGCTCTGGGTGGAATAGATGCCCTTCGTCAGAAACTGGGCATCGGTGATGTTGGCGGTGGACRCGATCAGCGAGCCGACATTGACCTGGCTCGCGCCGCCGAAAATGATGCCGTTCTGGTTGATCACCAGCACCTGGCCACTGGCACGGATGTTGCCGAGAATCTGGCTCGGGCCGACATTCCCGGTCACGCGGTTCAGCGCCGTCCAGCCGGCATTGCCCTGCTGGTCGAAGGTCAGCGTGGTGCGCGCACCGAC
>NZ_JBFRFW010000083.1:0-350 GCF_052115025.1 Bradyrhizobium sp. 2TAF24
CCGGTAATCTCCGGGAAGAGTTCGCCACTGATAGTGATGGTGTCGTTTTCCGGCCCGGTGTACTGAAAGGCGTTGCGTTTACCCATGCGCGCGTTGCTGGGCCATCTGAAGGTGCTATCGCGTTGCATGGTTTGATAGGGCAGCGTCTGCCGCATAAATACAAAAAGCCCAAGTGCCAGCATCATGAGGCAAATCCTCCTGCCGCGCTGAATTGTGAAAGGGAGTTAGTGCGTTTCTCCTGCTCGTGCTGCGCCAGCAGATCTCTTAACTGGCGCGTGCCATCGCCGCCGGATGACATATCTCCCTGCAGAGTGATGTTGTATTCGCTCTTGCTTTGATCGACATAGGAT
>NZ_JBFRFW010000084.1:0-337 GCF_052115025.1 Bradyrhizobium sp. 2TAF24
AGAACCAGCGCTCGCCGACGACGACGGTGTCGCCCGGGCGCATGATGGTGCCGAGCGGCACGGTGGCGCGGACGGCGCCGTTGCGGTCGGTGCGGGTGAGATCGACCGAGGCCTTCTGCGCCCGCGGCGAGAAGCCGCCGGCGATCGCCACCGCGCTCTCGACCGTCATGTTGGGCACGTAAGGATATTGTCCCGGCGCGGTGACCTCGCCGAGAATGAAGAACGGACGGTAGGCCTCGACCTCGACGGCGACATAGGGTTCGCGGATGTAGCCGGCGCGCAGCTTGCCGGTGACGGCGCGGGCGAGCTCGGCGGGCGTGAGGCCGCGGGCATGCAC